>NZ_DOED01000005.1:0-47850 GCF_003524185.1 Culturomica sp. | reverse complement strand
GTTGGCCGCTTTGGTATCTCCCCATCTTATCAAAGAACTGTTGTTTCTTTTGCGGGTACAAAGATAGCCCTTTGTTTTTAAACCGCAAATTTTTCACCTAAAAAATTACACATAACAAACCTACAATCTATAACTCTATTTCAGACTCTCTGATTGATAACGTTTTCCTGTTATAGAATACAATTTATCACCGGAATTTTGCGGTTCATCCTTGTACCAGGTAAGATCGTATTGCTTATCCCGTCCATTTTCCCGGTATTTTATACGAAGCTGTACAGAATCCTGTGCCTCTGTCTGAATGGAAGAGACCGGGAAAGCCACGACTCCACGATAGGCATAATTACTCATATCTCTGAATGCATTGTGACGGAATTCCAGCAGAATACGTCCATCCTCGGTTTTCTGCGGGTGTTGTGCCAGATTCACCATATGTTTCAAACCGGGCAGTCCCCCGCCGAATACAAAATCGAAAGTCAGATAATCGTGTTTAATCCAAGCCTTATCCAATATTACCGGATCGTTTCCCAAACTATCCGATATAGAGGCGGAAAAAGGAATAACATCTTTCGTCAGTACTTTATAAACATCCACAACTTTCACATAATAATCGTACATACTACTGGTGTCAGCATCTCCCAAGATTGAAAAAGTAACAATAACCCGGTCTTTGTCTTCCAGATAATTCGGAGAAACATTCGAGGCGGACGGAAATAACACCGCTCCTAAATCAGTACTGATCGTATAGGAGCTCCCTTCTTTATTTACGACACCGTAATCTCCGTAAAGATCGTTTAGACTATAACCGTCGTCATCGCAAGATGATAACAGTATATTCAGTAACAACAAAGTAAAAAATGCAATAAACAAATACTTCGCTTTTGTAAATCCTTTAAAAAAAGATTTGTTTTTATTTGCAGCAACCTGTTCTGTCTTCATTATACTCGCCGTTTTCATGCTTTTATTTTTTCATTATTGTTCATAAATTCTGTTTAATAGATGTATAAAAACAACAGAAGTTGCGTAGAATAAGAAATTTTAACTAAAAGAGGAAACTTATGGTTATCATTCCTCCTCCCATCGAATCAGATTCATTGAAAAATTAGTAATTTAGAGACGATTTTATACATACACGATCAATCATGGACAAACTTATCGTCGGAATCGGAGAGATTCTATGGGATATGCTACCCGAAGGAAAAAAACTGGGAGGTGCTCCCGCCAATTTTGCTTATCATGCCGGTCAGTCGGGATTAAACAGTTGTGTTGTCAGTGCAATCGGTAACGACAATGCAGGTCGGGAGATATTGGAACACCTGAAAATGAAAAAATTAAATTACAGTATCCGACAAACCGATTATCCGACGGGCAGTGTGTTGGTTCATTTAGATGAGGCAGGGATTCCGTGTTATGAAATCAAACAGCAAGTGGCTTGGGATAATGTTGCCTATACCCCGGAACTGGAAGAGATCGCAGCCCGAACCAATGCGGTATGTTTCGGTACGCTGGCGCAACGCGAAGAGGTGTCCCGCGTCACGATAAACCGCTTTCTCGACCGTATGCCAGACGGAGACAAACAATATAAAATATTCGATATCAATCTCCGGCAGCATTTTTATAACCGGGAAATACTCGCACAATCGTTCCGCAGATGCAACATTTTGAAGCTAAACGATGAAGAATTAGTGATTATCCGGAATATGTTCGGTTATAAACAAACGGATACTCAGGCTATCTGCAACGCTCTGCGCTCGGATTACGATCTGAAAATAGTGATTTTGACCTGCGGGGTAAACGGCAGTTATGTATTTACCTGCGAGGGAAATTCGTTTTACGAAACTCCCCGTATACAGGTACGGGATACTGTCGGTGCCGGAGATTCTTTCACGGCGACGTTCTGTGCAGCCTTGCTCAAAAACCGGAATCTCCGGGAAGCCCATCGTCTGGCTGTAGAAGTTTCAGCCTATGTCTGTACACAAGACGGCGCAATGCCCCCGTTGCCCGATCACCTGAAATATTAAACACAGAGCCCCTTCACCGGGGCTCTGTCCTTATGCAGTCAAAATTCCGCTGAACAATAACCAAGCCATTAAAAGCGTAAAAAACACATTGAATGTCTGTGCGCCGATAAAAGCATAGGTAGAGCGCCTGTTTTCCGAGGTCAGTAAACTGCGGAAATCGGTTTCCAGACCAATCGAGGTGAACGCCAAAGCAAACCACATCCCCTGAATATTTTTCAAAATAGGAGTAGTCTCTTTGACGACTTCAGGTGATACCGCAAAGGAAAAAATCAATGAAGCAGCCACAAAACCCAGGACAAATTTCGGGAACCGCAGCCAAATCACCTTTAAACCCGGTTTTTCTTCCTCAACACCTTCTTTTTTCGTATACGACCAATAAATACTGATGGCAAAAGCAGCCACTCCCAGCAATACATTCTGTGAAAACTTTACAATCGTGCTCGTCTGCAAAGCTACGTCCCCATAAATTGCCCCCGTAGCCGCAACAGCTCCTGTCGTATCGATCGTACCTCCGATCCAGGCTCCGGCCATCGGTTCCGACAACCCCATTAACTTCGCCAGTACAGGTAATATAATAATCATAGGCACCGCTACCACCATTACCAGCGACACGACATAAGACAGTTTTTTCTTATCTCCCTTGATAGCTCCGGCCGTAGCAACCGCTGCCGACACACCGCAAATAGATACGGCACTCGACAACATCAAAGCCATTTCTTTATCGATTTTCATTTTCCGGCAAAGCCAAAAACAAAAATTCCAAACCACAAACACCACGACACAAGACTGGATCAATCCCAGAGCTCCCGCTTCAAGTAAATCACCGAATAAAACATTTGTTCCGAGCAATACCAATCCGATCTTTACAAAAAGTTCAGAAGAAAGCGAATCTTTCAACCATTTCGGCAAGGTAAATATATTACTGATAAAAAGTCCTAGCAATAAACTGAATATCACGGTTTCGAATCCCCAGGTCTTTAAAAATTTATTGCCGCCGACAACCATCGCTATCAACGTCAGCAAAAAGACGACCGGGAAACTGTAAACCACTGCAGTCCATCTCTTACCGGAAAACAAACCGGCGATCAACGCCAGACAAAACATAAAACCGAATACGATCAGGGAATGCCCGACATTATCCAAGGCTATTACCTTATTCAACAATATTTCTGCATCCGGCCATGCAAACGAAGGCCAAGTCGGTTTAAACTGACACACAATCAATAAAATAATCAACCACCCGACAACCGTAGCCGTCCAATCTTCCGTTAATTTAAATCGCTTCATTTTTTTATCATTTTTTTCGCTGCAAAAATGAACATTCTTTCTCAAATTTTAATAGGCATTTTTGCTGATTCCCTCTTTATTTTAGACTCATGTTTTCATTGCCGGTTTACAATTTCAGGCCAGATCCGGCAGATTTTACAGACAAGAATGAACTATAGACGACCTCATATATCGCGAGGAAGCGACAGCCGACATCGATCCGAAAAAATGCAGCTCACACCCTATTTATCTACAAATCAACATCTTTCATTCAACCCTTCAGTTTAATTCCCAGATGAACAACTAACCCTTCTATGTTGAAACGGGAAAAAACGGCATTTTTCAGCTTATTATTTCCGGGAATAACAACCCTATTATAGGCTATAGAAAAGTCGGCCGCCGTAAGGTCCGTATTATGAAACATCGCTCCGGACAAATCACATTGTCCGAAAAAACTTCCTTGCAGATTGGCATTTGCAAAATCCGCACCTGCCATATCACACATTGTAAAAGACGTTTTTATCATTTTCATCTTTCTGAAATTGACATAACGCATCTGACATTGCCCGAAACGAAAAGAGGAAAAAAGATTGCAGGAAGAAAAATCCGTTCCCGTGAGTTTACATTCTTTAAAAAGAACATCGTAAAACGCCATATATTTTAGCTTGGAAAGTGAAAAATCACAAGTATCATAAAAAGCTGTTGTGTCTTTTTTACCGACACATATACATCGTCCCGAACCAAAGCAACAGAACAACAAACGTTATACTTTTCCTTTAAGCATTCAACCTTTTACCGGAAACTTCGTTAAACAAAAAAACAAAAATACAATGACAACCCTTCAGATTATCTCAGCTTTTTTTGTCATATCCGGTTTCGTATGTGCCGGAATTATCGCCTTGCATATACGGAAACACCCGCAACCGATGAGAATCATGGAAGCCGTATGGCCACTGACCGGACTTTGGGCCAGTTGGCTGGCCCTGTGGGCCTATTATGCTTTCGGGAAAGCATCCGCGCGTTCTGATTCTTCGATGAATATGAACGATATGCCCGGAATGGATAGGTCTGAAATGAACAGAAATCACATAAATAATAAAACCATCCGCCCCCATTGGCAGCAAACAACCCTTTCGACACTTCATTGCGGAGCCGGATGCTCATTAGCCGATATCACCGGGGAATGGTTCACCTTCTTTATCCCTCTGTATATCGGCGGCAGCCTGCTGGCCGGCCAATGGGTACTCGACTATATCCTGGCCTTAATCATCGGTATATTTTTTCAATATGCAGCGATACAATCAATGGAACATTTACCGATATTTCAGGGTATCTGGAAAGCATTTAAAGTCGATTTTCTTTCACTCACTGCCTGGCAAACAGGTATGTACGGTTGCATGGCTCTGTTTATTTTCGGATTCAACAGCGGTTTCCTTCCACCGAAAACCTCCTGGGAATTTTGGTTTATCATGCAACTCGCCATGTGTGCCGGTTTCCTGACCTCTTATCCTGTCAACAAACTTCTGATCAAAGCCAGTATAAAACACGGTATGTAGAAAATCTTTTTTTGTTCGGTTAGTTTTTTGTAATTTAGCCGTCTGAATTAAAAAAATAGAATATGTTTTCACAAGACGAATTCAAGAAATATGCTGTAAGACACAAAGGGATCAACAGTTTGACACTGGAAAAATTCCAATCTGTGACCAATAGCTATTTAACCCCGAATATCATTGAAGAACGTCAATTGAATATTGCTTCAATGGACGTTTTTTCCCGCTTGATGATGGACCGCATTATCTTCCTCGGTGTACCTATCGACGACGATGTCGCCAACATTATCATGGCTCAATTGCTGTTTCTGGAAACTTCCGATCCCGGAAAAGACATCCAGATTTATTTCAACAGCCCCGGAGGATCGGTTTATGCCGGATTGGGGATTTACGATACCATGCAATACATATCGTGTGATGTTGCAACGACCTGTACAGGCCTGGCAGCTTCTATGAGTGCCGTACTGCTGACCGCAGGTACAAAAGGAAAACGCTCGGCTTTGCGCCATTCCCGCATCATGATCCATCAGCCGCTGGGAGGAGCCCAGGGGCAAGCTTCAGATATCGAGATCACAGCCCGGGAAATACAAAAACTGAAAAAAGAATTGTTCACAATCATCGCCGACCATTCCGGTAATCCTTATAAGAAAGTAGAAAAAGATTCCGATCGTGACTACTGGATGACTGCCCAGGAAGCGATGGACTACGGCATGATCGATAAAGTATTAATCAGAGAAAAAAAGAATGAAAATGCAGGATAAGTGCTCGTTTTGCGGTCGTTTCCGCAATGAAGTCGACTTATTGATTGCAGGAACCGACGGATTTATTTGCGACCAGTGTGCTACCCAGGCTTTCGAGATCGTCAAAGAAGAGATGAAGAGTAAATCGACTCTCGACCTGAACAATATCGAAGTAAAAAAACCGATGGAGATCAAGGCTTTTCTTGACCAATATGTCGTGGGACAGGACGAGGCTAAAAAACACATAGCTGTTGCCGTATACAATCATTACAAACGACTCACCCAAAAGGGACAGGACGACGATGTGGAAATCGAGAAATCCAATATCATCATGGTCGGACGCACCGGAACCGGAAAAACACTTTTGGCCCGCACCATTGCTAAAATGCTGCACGTGCCGTTTACGATTGTGGATGCTACGGTATTAACGGAAGCGGGGTATGTCGGAGAGGATATCGAATCGATCCTGACCCGCCTGTTACAAGCAGCCGACTACGACGTCGAAGCTGCTGAAAAAGGAATCGTATTTATCGACGAACTGGATAAAATCGCCCGCAAAGGCGACAATCCGTCGATTACCCGCGATGTAAGCGGAGAAGGGGTGCAGCAAGGACTTCTGAAATTACTGGAAGGCTCGGTTGTAAATGTTCCTCCCCAGGGCGGACGTAAGCATCCCGAGCAAAAAATGATTCCCGTAAATACAAAAAACATATTGTTTATCTGCGGAGGCGCTTTCGACGGTATCGAGCGTAAAATTGCATTACGCCTGAATACCAAAGTAGTCGGATTTAATGCCAGCCAGAATAATGCCATGATCGACCGGGACAATTTCTTACAATATATCGCTCCCCAGGATTTGAAAGCTTTCGGACTGATACCGGAAATCATCGGCCGGCTTCCGATTCTGACCTATCTGGAACCGTTGGACAGGGCAACATTGCGGAATATCCTGACAGAGCCGAAAAATGCTATTATCCGTCAATATATCAAGCTGTTCGAATTGGACGGCATTGCCCTGAAATTCGATGAAGAGGTATATGAATATATTGTAGACAAGGCTGTCGAATTCAAACTCGGGGCACGCGGATTGCGCTCTATTTGCGAGGCCATCATGACTGATCTGATGTATGAGGTGCCCTCGGGGACTCAAAAAAGCATTACAGTAACCAAAGCTTATGCAGAGAAGCGACTCAGCCACCTCAATGCACAACAACTAAGAGCCTGAAATAAAAAAAGCGAATCTTCCGATTCGCTTTTTTTATTTAAACATCATATAAGGAATTTTGGTAAGTCCCTCCGCCAACTGATTGATTCCTTTCTCCAATTTTCCTTTCAGCATCATTTTCAGCATCATATTCATTTCTGCCAGAAAAGTAAGCCGCAAGCGCGTATCGTAAGGACCGTTCTCCAGCAACTGTACCCATAGGTTAAACTCAAAAGACACACTCCCGTCTCCCCCGATCTTTATCAGCTTAGGTTCTTCTTTTTCTATTATTTTTACTGCTACATCCCCAAGTCCTTTTACTTTAAAAGTACATCTATCCTCTTCAAAACGGATATCCTCGATCTTATCACTCACCTCTTTCATCTGCTCCTGTCCTACCCCCATTTGCTTTGCCATATTCACCACTGTCCCGATACGATTGAAATCCGACAAAAAGGAATATACGCTATCGATCGTACTGTCAATTTTTACAATCTCGCTTACAATTTTTACTTCTGCCATAAATAAAACATTTCATAACATTCACGCTATCAACTTTCCCCTGTGATGTCTTGTCTTTCTGATTTTTATTGATATGTTTCCGGGCTCTTCCGCCATTCTTTCAGCTTCTCGACATCGGCCTCCTGTACATATCCCGTCTTCACGGCCAGATCGATCATCGCGTTATAATTACTCAACGTTGTCAATTCACAAGCGGCTGCCTTAAAATTATCGGTTGCCTTCTGAAAACCATAAGTAAATATCGCCGCCATACCCAACACTTCACAACCGGCTTTCCGCAACGCCTCGACAGCCTGTAAGCTGGAACCGCCCGTAGATATCAGATCTTCAATAACCACAACCTTTTGTCCGGCTTTGTATTCCCCTTCGATCAGATTTTCCAATCCGTGCGATTTTGCAGAAGAACGTATATATATAAAAGGTAAATTCAGTTCCTGAGCTACCAATACCCCCTGGGCAATCGCTCCCGTAGCAACTCCGGCAATTACTTCAGCCTGCGGATACTTTTCGCGTACGACAGCCGCAAACTGATCACGGATATACGAACGTACCTCCGGGTAAGACAAGGTCTTCCGGTTATCGCAATAAATCGGAGATTTCCAACCGGAAGCCCAGGTAAACGGATGAGCGGGTTCCAGTTTAATTGCTTTGATTTTCAATAAATGTAAGGCTACATTTTCAGCAACTGTACTCATTTTTACTATTTTTGTAAGGTTATTATTCAATGCTCATTATGTCGTTTCTTCCCCTAAAGGCCGAAACCAATATAACACCGCAAATGTACAAAGTATTTTTTAAAGAATCCTCCTTTCTGTTAACCGATAACCAATCCCGGTTAAAAAATGTTCCGGACTCTTTCGTCCATACAGATAGGGCAACGACCTGCAATCACATTTACACCCGATTACAGCAGGACGAAATTTTTCATATCACGATTTATCACCGGGACATCAGCCGTTTGTTCGAAGATTTCAAAGCCTGCTTTAAAGTAGTCGGGGCAGCAGGAGGTGTCGTCCGGCAAAACGACACCATACTTATGATAAAAAGGCTTGGCATGTACGATCTGCCCAAAGGACATATCGAACCCGGAGAAAATGCGGAAAAATGTGCCGTCCGCGAAGTTACCGAAGAATGCGGTGTACAGGGTCTGGAAACAGACATTCCCCTGAACGATACCTGGCATATCTATTACCGGGACGGGCAATGGCATCTGAAACACACCTATTGGTTTGTCATGCACTGCCCCCCTATCCAACATCTGACACCACAAACCGAAGAAGATATTGAAGAAGTATTCTGGTTGAAAACCGCCGATATTTCGCACATTTTACCGAAAACCTACGCCTCTTTAAGACCGGTGCTGGAACAAATGCAGAAACAGGATTTTTGATTTACGATTTTTAGCGGACTTCCGGATTCCGTCCACTCCACAACTGAATCCGGAACCGGCAGATTTGTTACACCCCCAAAAATCAAAACTACAATTTCTATCCGGTCCGCCGTTTTCTCCCAATTTCCAAATCTTATTTTCCCTCAAATGAAATCTGAAATTCAGGATCTGTCCCGGTGATATGTAATCAACCCCTGCATGGGGGCCGGCATAAACCTCCCCGGCTGTAAGCCATTTTGCAATAACAGTTTTTCCAGTTGCGGGCGGAAAACACAGGCAACACTTCCGGTAAAGGATACCGGCAATTGCTGCGCCATTTTGTATTGCAGTATATTACGCCGGATAAATTCGTCAAAACTGCCGGAAACAAGTCCCTCTATATAAGGCATATCGATATGCGCAGACAGGAACGTAGTAAAAGTAGCCAAAAAACGATTGGCTAACGGGCGACCGTAAATCCGGTCCATTAATTCTGCATACGTCAGTCCGGTTTCCTGAAAGAACAGTTGCTTCACTTCTCCCGGAGCCACCCCTTTCAACACATCCGCCAGCAACTTCTTTCCCAGGACTGCCCCGCTGCCTTCATCCCCGAGAATAAATCCCAAAGGAGAAACATTTTCACGAATCATTTCTCCGTCATAATAACAGGAATTAGACCCCGTACCCAAAATACAGACAATACCGGGGTTACAGCCACACAGTGCCCGGGCAGCTCCTTCGAGGTCCGTCATCACTTCAGCCTCTGCCGTTCCGAAACAACGACACAACGCCCTTCTTACAAATTCATTTTTTTCCGGGAAAGCACAACCGGCACCGTAAAACCACACCCGGCCAACCTGACGGGGCCGCCCCGCAAATTCCCGCTCCAACAAGCCGACAATCTCACTTTCCGACAAATACATCGGATTAATACCCGTCGTATGATACATTTCTTCCTTCCCGTCACTTACCACACACCACTGCGTTTTCGTCGAACCGCTATCTGCAATTACATAAGTCATATCGCACTACTTTATTCTTCTAAACAAAGATAGAACAATCTTAAAAACCGAAAACCGAAAACGGGAATTTATTTCAGGAAAAGCCATATATTTGATAAATTTATCGCCGCATAAATTTTACCGTTTAAATTTGTTATCGTTTTCGTGCAAAATATAAAGTAAGCTGCGTCGTTTATGGAAAAAATAATTACTTGCTTTATCACCGGTAGTCACACGGAAGACATCCGGAAAAATTACACTGAATTTTCCGGCTATCCGGAGGTAAAAACCGTTTATCTGGCAGGAGAGTCTTCACCTCTGCCCCATTTACAGCCGACAGGCGGCGGATCTCTCTGTCAAACAGAAACATTGATCCGGCTGTCGGATATCTGCGATACGCCCTATTTATTACTATCCAACAAACCGACTACGATACGGTTAAAGCCTACGGCTTTAAAGCGATTTGTTCAAATAGCCCGGGCCACTTCTGCAGCTTTCGTATATGCCGATTATTATGAAGATAAAAACGGCCAGATATGTCCTCACCCACTGATCGGTTACCAACAAGGCAGCCTACGGGATGATTTCAATTTCGGTTCGCTGTGGTTCATCGACACCCGGCAATTTAAGGAAGCGGTTGCCCTTATGCAAATCCATTACCATGCTGCAGCCCTGTACGATTTACGGTTGAAATTATCTTTGCAAGGCAATATCGTACATATTCCGGAATATCTCTATACGGAAAAAGAACAGGATATCCGCAGAACCGGAGAAAAGCAATTTGACTATGTAAACCCACGTAACCGGGAAGTGCAAACTGAAATGGAGCAGGCCTGTACCCGCTATCTGAAAGATACAAGAGCCTGGCTTCCCCCCATGAGAAAAGACACCGATTTTTCTACCGGAAATTTTCCGGTAGAAGCCAGCGTTATCATCCCCGTACGCAACCGGGAGCGGACCATTGCCGATGCCGTACATTCTGCCCTGCAGCAAACAACAGATTTTGATTTTAACGTATTAGCCGTAGACAATCATTCCACCGACGGAACAACCCGGATATTGGAAGATATAGCCCGGAAAAATCCGAGACTGGTGCACCTGATCCCCGACCGGACCGACCTGGGGATCGGCGGATGCTGGAATCTGGCATTGCACGATTCCCGCTGCGGACGGTTCTGCATACAACTCGACAGCGACGACCTGTATATCGATACGTCTGTTATCCGACGCATCGTAACCGCTTTCTACCGGGAAAAAGCCGCTGCCGTTATCGGTTCCTATCGTATGGTCGATTTCCGGCTTCAGGAAATCCCGCCCGGTCTGATCGATCACCGGGAATGGACCCCGGAAAACGGACCTAACAACGCACTACGCATCAACGGATTTGGTGCTCCTCGGGCATTTTTTACACCCATCATCCGGGATATCGGTTTTCCCGATACCAGTTACGGCGAAGACTACGCAGCAGTTCTGGCCGTTTCGCGCAGTCACCGTATTGCCCGGATATTCGAACCGCTATACCTGTGCCGCCGATGGGAAGGTAATTCGGATGCTGCACTCAGTATCCAGCAGGAAAATAAAAACAATTATTACAAAGACTGGATCCGTTCTTCAGAAATCGCAGCACGGAGGAACTTAAGCGACAGATAATATGGAAATAAAAGTAGGCATACTCGCCCGACCTGAAATAAAAGTCCGTTTCAACGGCGCATACAAAAGATCCGATAACGGAAATATTTACCGGGGAGAAATAGACCTCATACGAAAAGGACAGGACTTTTTCATACAAGCAGATTCAACCGAAGAACCGGTAAACTTACCGGTAACTTTCAGTCCTGTGGAGCCTGCCACCTCTTTTTTCGAGCTGGCAGACGTGACTATCGGCATTGATTTTCACTGGGAACGCAAAGAAAACCAGCAATTCCAGGGCACACTCTCCTGCATTGAAGAATCCGGCCAGGTAAGGGTTATCAATATCCTCGACCTTGAGGATTATTTGCAAAGTGTTATCTCGTCCGAAATGAGTGCGACGTCCTCTTTGGAGTTATTGAAAACCCATGCCGTCATTTCACGCAGCTGGTTACTGGCTCAGCAAAATAAGGCAAAAGCCATTCGCCGGGATCATGCCGGTTACCGATCTTCCATCCATAAGGAAGACGAATACATCCGTTGGTTTGACCGGGAAGATCATACGAATTTTGACGTTTGTGCCGATGATCATTGCCAACGTTATCAAGGGATACAAAAAGCGACGACAGCCGCCGTACGCGAAGCTATCGCCGCCACCAGAGGAGAGGTGCTTTATTACAACAACACGATTTGCGACGCCCGTTTCTCCAAATGCTGCGGAGGTATTACCGAAAGTTTTGAAAATGTATGGGAGCCCCGCCCCCATCCTTATCTCAAAGCTATTTATGACGGCGCGAAGCAACCCGGACAATGCGACATACACCGGGAAAGTGACACCGCCCGCTGGGTGGAAAGTCATCCGGACGTATTCTGCAACACAACCGACACCCATATACTATCTGAAGTACTGAATGATTATGACCGGGAAACCACAAATTTTTTCCGTTGGGAAGTCTCTTACCGAACCGAAGAAATTTCCGAATTGATAAGACAAAAATTATCCATCGATTTCGGGACCGTCACCGATCTCATTCCTATCGAAAGAGGAGCGTCGGGGCGATTGATACGGCTGAAAATAACGGGTACCCGGAAGACATTGATTATCGGTAAAGAACTGCTTATCCGGAAAGCCCTCTCGCCGACTCATTTATACAGTTCAGCATTTACCGTCGAGAAAATAACGGAGAACGGAAAAACCAGCGGTTTCCGTTTACGCGGTGCCGGCTGGGGACATGGCGTAGGACTTTGTCAAATCGGCGCAGCAGTGATGAGTGCCAAAGGATATAATTACCGGGAAATTCTGCAACATTATTTTCCCGGTACCGACATATTAAAAGCTTATGAATAAATCGTCCGACAAGATAAACCCGTGGTATTGGATATCTTCCCTCTATTTAGCGGAAGGCATCCCTTATATCGTTGTCATAACCGTTTCTGCCATTCTTTATAAACGGATGGAAATTTCCAACAGCGAACTGGCTTTATACACCAGTTGGCTCTATCTGCCATGGGTTATCAAGCCCCTGTGGAGTCCCATCGTCGACCTTTTCAAAACCAAACGTTGGTGGATCACGACCATGCAACTGGTTATCGGAACCGGTTTGGCAGGAGTAGCCCTCTCTTTACCCGGGCCGGACTTTTTCCGGTACTCGCTGGTCTTTTTCTGGTTGCTGGCTTTCAGTTCTGCAACTCACGACATAGCCGCCGACGGGTTTTATATGATCGGTCTCCACCCCAAAGACCAGGCTTATTTTGTCGGCATACGAAACACATTTTACCGGTTAGCACTCATTGTCGGCCAAGGCGGTGCCGTCATGCTGGCAGGACAACTCGAAAAACAGATGCCCGTCGCTTATGCCTGGGCAATTGCCATCGGCTTCCTGTCCGTTCTCTTTATTCTGTTTTTCATTTATCACCTGTTTGTACTCCCCCGGCCCACAGAAGACCGCAGTGCTGCAAGCGGGAAAAATATATGGCAGGAATTCTGGGATACATTCGCCAGCTTTTTCCGAAAAGACCACATCGGTATTGCACTGGCGTTTATGTTATTGTTCCGATTGGCAGAATCTCAATTACTAAAACTGGCTTCCCCCTTTATGCTCGATGAACGCGCGGCCGGAGGCCTGGGGCTTTCAACTTCCGTTGTCGGATTTATCTACGGAACTGTCGGTGTCATCGCACTGGCCCTGGGCGGCATTACAGGAGGAATACTTATCGCCCGTAACGGTCTAAAACGCTGGATATGGTGGATGACCGCCGCCATGAATTTACCCAACCTGGTATACGTCTGGCTCGCTCATGCCCAGCCGGAAAATATATTGCTTATATCTTCCTGTGTTGCTGTAGAACAATTCGGTTATGGCCTTGGCTTTACGGCCTATACCCTGTTTCTCATTTTATTCAGTGCGGGAAAATACAAAACAGCCCATTATGCGATTTGTACCGGCTTTATGGCTCTCGGTATGATGCTGCCCGGAATGATTTCCGGTTACATACAGGAAGCAAAAGGCTATCCCCGTTTTTTTCTATGGGTAATGCTTTGTACTATTCCAGCCTTTATCGTCGTCCGTTATCTCCGAATCCCTGAAAAAGAACAATTATGAATGCCTGGTTTTCTATTTCCATTCTAATCGCTTATTTTGTAATGCTGCTATTGATTTCGTGGTATACGGCACGACATTCAGACACGGCAGATTTTTATAAAGGCAGCAATAAATCACCCTGGTGGGCCGTAGCTTTCGGCATGATAGGGACCACTCTTTCCGGCGTCACCTTCATCTCCGTACCGGGTTGGGTGTCCTCACCCGCCAAAATGACTTATATGGCCGTTATATTGGGCAATTTTGCCGGCTACCTGATTATTGCCCAGGTATTGCTTCCCCTCTATTACAAGTTAAGCCTGACCTCCATTTACACCTATATAGAAAAACGATTCGGGTATAAAGCCTATAAAACGAGTGCCGTACTATTTCTTTTATCCAAAATCATCGGGGCTGCTTTCCGACTGTTTATCGTAACCCTTGTATTGCAGATCACCATATTCGAACCCTTGCATATTCCGTTTATTTTTAACGCCTTTTTTTCTGTATTCATCATCTGGGCCTATACGTTTAAAGGAGGTATCAAAACCATTATCTGGACAGATTTGATACAAACATTTTTCCTGATTTTTGCCGTTATATTTACGATTTTTTCCATTCAGAAAGCCCTCGGCTTCTCTTTCGGAGATATGGTATCGGCAATTGCCGGGAACCCACAGTCACAAATATTCGACTTCTCTGATCCCTGGTCCAACCCGAACAATTTCTGGAAGCAATTCATAGCGGGTATCTTTATCGCCATTGTAATGAACGGACTCGATCAGGATATGATGCAAAAAAACCTCAGCCTTAAAAACATAAAAGAAGCCAAAAAGAATTTTCTTTCATTCAGTCTCGCGTTTATTCCTGTCAATTTCATATTCCTTTGTCTGGGAGTATTATTTTTTATTTATATGAATATCAACGGCATTCCTATTCCGGCCAAAACCGACAGTATTTATCCCTTATTGGCAACCCAATATCTACCGGCAGCCACCGGTGTCTTTTTTATGCTGGGTGTCATTGCTGCAGCCTTCTCAAGTGCCAACTCAGCCCTTATTGCCATGACGACGTCCTTTACCGTGGATATTTACGGCATACAAAACAAAACCGAGCAACAACAAAAACGCATCCGGTTTTATACACATCTCGCCAATGCCGTCATCGTGGCACTAGTCATCGTAGCTTTCAATGCCTTTCACAACGAAAGCGTCGTGTATGCGATATTCAAATTTGCCGGCTACACCTACGGTCCGTTACTCGGACTGTTCTTTATCGGTATTTTATATAAAACTCAGGTATATGATAAAGCCATCCCTTATATCGCAGCTCTATCGATTGTTTTAACCGTATTGATCGACCGTTACTCCACCACTCTATTCAACGGCTATCGTTTTGGCTTTGAAATACTTCTGGTCAATGGACTGATCACCATTATCGGCTTACTGCTGTTCCGGAAAAAACATCATGCCGCCCGACAATAAAATAAGCCCCCGGCGATTCTTTACAGGCAGAAATACAATCCTATTTCTGCCTGCATTTTTCATACTCTCTGAAAAATTACTGATTATTCATATGTATAGCCGTTTTTTAACACTCAAACAATAAACATAATTCCATACAATTCGTTTTGTAACGAAGAAAAAAGTTATGAAATGAAATTTGCTTATATCGGCATACTACTATCTGTTTGTCTCTGCTCTTGTCTAAAAGAACAAGATAAGGATAAATGTTCGTTTGATTACACTGTAACAGTGGAAGTCAAAGACAAAAACTATTTCAATATCAGCGATTTTGTAGGTCTTTCTCCTGTAGATGAGCAACTGCCGTTCAGAATGTATGTCAGGGATCTTTCATACAGCTTACTGGAACAAACTACGGGTAATCCGATAACGACCGTTTCAGCACAACCGGTCACTCATAATGACCAGACAACATCCCTTATTTTCCCTTCATTTAAAGAGGGAGATTACATATTGGACATATCTGGGAATACAATAGCCTCTTCCAGGACAGACATCCCGGATTCACGCCGGATTTTACATCCGAACGGAGCAGAAGGCACTGATATTTATGTAGGCGGAGATACGTTGAGTTTCCATCCGAAAGCGACAAACCACTCCGTTGAATTACAACGGACCAAAGGTTATCTGATGATTCAACTGGAAGGCGTTCCGGACAGTGTCAGTCAAATTGGCCTGCAACTGCAAAATGTATACGGAGAAACGGACCCCGCCCTGAATTATGCCGTAAAAACGTCCGTAAATAAACTCTTTACCCGGGAGCAGTCTTCTCTTACCAATCTGTCCCTATATGCGGCCCCTACGCCTGCAAATGAAGAATCGATTTTAAAACTGGCTTTTTACAGTTCCGACGCGACACGACCGTTTATGTATTTGCCGGACATCGTTCTGAAAATAAAAAGAAATGAAATCTCATCCGTAAAAATAAATTATAAACCCGAAGGTGGCATTGAAATATGGGTATACGCTGATGGAGGATGGAGTCAACAACACAATATGGATTTGGAATGAATATTAATCTAATACGACAAATGATGAAAAAGTTTTTTTTAATAATGGCGGCAAGTATACTGATATTTGCTTGCTCAAAAGAGGAAGGCACCTCAATAGACGAACCTTCAGGACAGGTTATCGAACTAACGGCAGTAAATGAGCCGACGGACGGAAATGCAATAACCCGTACACGACCGCTGTATAGTCAGGAGGCTATACAGGAAATAGAAAGGGTGAGTATCTATGTTTTTAGCTATAATGCCAGTTCATCCGACTATTTTTACCTGAAAACCTATACCGTATCGGGTTGGAATAAAGGTTCAAGCTTCATGCGTTTTGCTGTTCCGGACAACGACAAGCTGACTGCCGGCGACTACCAGTTTTTGGCTATCGGACGAGAGGCTACGGACAACTACAGAATTCCCACACCGGTTGTCGGCACAACCAAAATAAACGATATGATTGCCCACATAACTACTCCCGGGCAAGAATCTGAAATTTTCGCCGGAACAAAACCGGTAACGGTATCTTCACAAGGGATTCGGATAACCATGCAAATGACCCGGAAAGTGGCCGGTGTATTGGGATATTTTAAAAATGTTCCTTACGATATAAACGGGAGTGCCGTAAAATATTTACGTCTGACTTTCACAAATGCAGATACGGCTGTCATCCTGGCCACCGGTAACGGAAGCAACCCAACGAATGCATCTTATATGCTGATCAATGCAGACCTCTCCGGACAAGCCAAAAATACGGATTTAGGGGTTTATACCGGCAACGATTTATCGGCACAAGGAGTCGTAAAAGTCGACAATTCTCAACTATACGGTAATTTCATGCTGCCCGTCGGTAATATTACATTGACATTAGGATTGTACGACGCCAACGGAAATGCCCTGAAAACCTGGAGTGTACAAGACAATGGCAACACGACGTTCAATATTACGGCTAACCATTTTTATGGCCTGGGACAAAAAGTAAGCAAAGGTGATGTCACCGGTGGCGGTACTCCTGATCCCGGAGATGACGACGCTCCTGTAGACTTATTAAAAGATCAGGTTATCGTTATAACGGTAGATCCCAACTGGAATACCATTCATAATCTGACTATCAACTAAAATTCTAAGGTTGTCTGAAAAGTCCGGAATAGTGATGTTTATATCACGACACCATTATTTACCGGGTAAAAAAAACTTTTCAGACAACCCTATTACCGACAATAAACGGACCGGACAATATTAAACCGAAATAGAATGACAAAGGTTATACACTACATCTGGTGGTTGGGCATATTATGCTGGAGTTTGTCCGCTTGTTCGGACGATAAGCTACTCAACGAAAAAGGATTGGTAGAGGTGAAATTATCACTGAATACCGACATGAGTACCCGTACATCATCGGATATCGGAGTGGCGACACATTCGGTAGACCGGATCCTGGTCCTCCCTTTCCAAAAAGTAAATTTGTCATTACCCGATACACAAAACGACAACTTTATTCCGGTCTGGCCCCTTGCCCGGCAATATAATATTCCGGTATTTCCATCTACAAATCTATCATTCACTCTCGAGAACTCGAAAACGTACAAGATATTGGTTATCGGTTACAATCATGCAGACTACGACCATAATAACCCTTCCGGTAGTGGTAACCGGGTGATTCTTTCGGCACAACCGTTACCGACGACTTTGGCGAATTTCCAACTTTATCCGAAATTACCCAATCAAGTTCCTGAATTTTTTATCTGTTATGGAACTGCCTCTAAGGGAAGTACGACACTAGGTACTGTATTCGTTCCGGACGACGGAGTTACCCTGAGCGGTACCCTCGGACGTATCGTCAGCGGCCTGGGAGTGAAGATTACCAATATTCCTTCCTATGTGAACTCAGTAACCTTACTGGCCGACAATATGGTAAAAGCAATCCGGGTCGCAGATACGACAATTACAGTTATACAGACGACCGGAGATAATGAAAGCCGGGTCATCCGTCAACAAAACGTAGTCAACGGGACTGTCGATTTCGGTGTATTTCTATTGCCTTCAGGCAAAACCAATAAACTGACTTTTTACCTGGACATCGGTCTCGGCTCTTTAACCCAGCGATATACGATGTATATCGAAGATTCCAATGTTACACAAGGCGGGAAACTGATGTTACTCCCCAACGATGCTGTCATCGTTTCTGCCGGCTACGACAAAATAAATTACGGGTTTGTCATCACCCGTGACATCAACCTGGAAGATGATGTCTGGGACGGCATAAACCCGACACCTTGACTTTTACGATTATTGATATGAAATTACATTTGACACTCATCGGATTATTGGCCCTGCTGCTATTATCAGGTTGCGGCAAAACGGAATTATTGCCATCCGAAGATGATCCGGAATTTACTCCGGTTCCTGATGCAGATATACCTGAAGGGTATTTTGTCGTAACTTTTTCCGGATTTTCTCCGGATAGCCGGGCTGCCATCAACGACACCACCTCCAGAGTACAATCTTTGCGCTATATTTTATACAAATCTACCGGAGAATTTGTCAAGGAACGCCTGGTGTTCTCAAAAAACGGTACAAGTACCCAATGGCCTCTTGCCGCCCAAAAAGACACACTGCCCAAAGGGTCATACCGGGCTGTTTTTTTAGGGAATACTGAAAAAACGCAATTCCCTTATGCCACCTCTTCTGCTGCAGTAAACTACAAGGATATATTACTGAATTATACCACCACCTACAGCAATGCCCGGATAGCCTTACCCAATGCCGAATTCCGAAATAATTCCGAATATTATTGGGCAAATGTTACTTTTTCAGATGTTTCACCGACGCCCTATATTCTATTGCAAAGAATCATCGGGATGATGAATGTACACCGGAATGTCGTAGACGCACAGGATGCTTTAAACAAACTGGTCAATAACATCGTTACCCAAATCGGGTATAAAAATATCATTCAAAATACAGCCCAGGGACTATTGACAACAGAAATAAAAAATATCGTCGGAAGCAGAGTCGACGGAATTACGATCGGCCTGCTCGGAGGTATCGATGCCATTGTCAATCCGATTGTTGCCAATCTGATACAACCGGTTACGGATACGCTGTACAACCGTCTCCTAAAACAACTGGTCAATCAGATCGGTACGACCCTGGGAGCCAATGAGAATCAAAACGGTCTGTTAGGAGTTTTGGGAGAACTGCTCAATCCCTGGGAATTCAGCCAGGCACATACGGCCATTGTCACAATCAACGATTTCCCCAAAACCATCGATTTCAACCTGAACGTAACAGACAAATACACCGGACTCCACAACTTCCGCTACGATTTTGTCAACAACACCTTCTTTGCTCAAAAATGCTTGTATATTAAAGGTTTTTCCAGCTTATTCGATATACGAAAAATCAATGTAATAAAAAAAGGCTTGTTGAGTGGGGTCGTATTCGACGGAATTGTAGACAGTCCGCTTTTATTAAACGGAGCATTTATCGATATCAACGATCCGCTATCCTATAATGTTCCTGCCAATCGCCGTTACAAGGCCGACTATTCGCTTTTGGATCTGGGCTTGAAGTCATATACACAACAAACCGACGGTAACCATTCACTCAGTGTCACCGTCCAACTTACGGAAATTGCTAACATTAACGGTATATTAGGAGGATTACCCATACTCAATACGATTTTAAATCTCGTTCTCAGCCCGATTAAAAATATTACCATCTCCGTTCCGCTTAACCTTCCGTTACTCGGCGTTGATAATTTAAAACTCAGCGGAGGATGGAGTACCCCCACATCGTATTAAAAGGGGACATTCTGGAAAATAAACGGTTCATAAACTAAAAAACAACATGAAAAAGATACTCGTGTTACTGTTCTGCTTCACTTCGGGAATGATTTACGGTCAGAAATGGGCCGTAAAGACCAATGCAGCCTATTGGGCTACAACTACCCTGAATATCGGCGGAGAAATGGCACTCGCACCCCGGCAGACTCTCGATTTAACAGCGACCTACAATCCTTTCCGCTTTAGCGATAACAAAAAGATCATGCATTGGGCAGTACAACCCGAATGGCGTTACTGGACCTGCCGGCGTTTTATGGGACATTTCATCGGCATACATGCCCATGGAGGAAAATACAACGGAGGTTTGGAAAAATACCGCTATGAAGGTTGGTTTGCAGGCGGCGGTGTATCATACGGCTATCAATGGATCATCGGAAAACACTGGAATCTGGAAACAGAAATCGGCGTCGGATATGCATATCTGGACTACGATAAATACCTACGGAACCGCTGCGGACGGTTTATCGATTCAGGACACCGTAATTATTGGGGACCGACCAAATTAAGTATCAGTTTTATGTACCTTTTTAAAGCCAGATAAAATGAACAGGTTTATAACTGTATGTTTCGGAATTATATGCATTATGTCTTTATGCAGTGCTGCACGTTTAACCGACAAACGTCCGGGAGTGACTGTCTCACCCCAAAAATTGCAGCTATTCGTCGATCAGCAAACCGATCCATATACGATTAAGATCGCTTATACTCTGCATATCCCGCCACATTATATTCATTCTTGTGCCCGGCTGATATACAGGCCCTATTTTCTGACACCCGGACACCGTTATGACTTACCTACACTCGTCATTAGCGGTCGCAAAAATATCCGGCAAGAGAAAAGACTGGAAGAATTAAACGGTAACTACCGGGAGATTCCGAATGCCATTTATCTAAAAGCGGAGAAAGACAGTATGCAAATAGAACTATCGGACACTATTCCCTTTCAAGTGTGGATGGCACAGTCAAAATTACAGGCAGATATTATTTTAGAGGCCTGCGACCGGGAAAAAGAAACTGCAACCCTCATCCTGGCAGATGGAGCTATCTGGTTTCCCGAAGGCCCCGGTCCGGAATTAGTTAGTACGCCTGAAGCCATTCAATACACCAAAGATACCGTAACAACGGAGAAAGTGGCTGTATTTAAATTCTACTATCCGCTTGCTCAGGATTTTTACGCTCCGGAATATGTCGGCAATGTAGAACGTATGCAAGCTATGAAAGATCTGATAAATTCACTCCGGAACAATCCGGATATGAAATTAAATAAAATCGTTATTACCGGAAGCAGCTCACCTATCGGCAATATGAATTTCAATGCCTGGCTGGCCGGTCAAAGAGCCCTATCGATCAAACAACAATTAGAAGAAAGTAAATTACTCCCACCTGAACACATTGTCGTCAACATGATAAATGAAGACTGGACAGGCCTGCGTAAATTGGTCAGTGATTCCGATCTCCCGGACAAAACAACAATTCTCCGGATTATAAACCGGAATTACAATGACGCCGAACGCAACAGATTGTTGCAGGCATTACCTCAATATAAATACATCCGGCTAAATATGTACCCGGACCTGCAAAAAGTAACCTGTATATTTTATTACACCCAACGCCAAGAGGAAACTAAAATTGTTCCTCAATAATTACCACTTTAAATTGTTTATTTTCTGCCATAAAAAGTATCTGATGTGTCTCATAACATATCAAATACTTTTTTTGTATCTAGTAAAATCATCTTTCTCTACACGATCAACCGATTAGTCCATATATCTCTCTTTCAGAAGCGTAAAGCACATTATCAATTCCAATAATCTTCCTTTAAAAACAACATAACATATATATATATTATACTAAAATAAGAAGATTATATTTGCAAATAGACTTAGTTATTTTAATTTTGCATAATGTAATCAATATTAAAAATAAGAAAAAGAAACAGAAATAGAATAAATATTAAATATAAAAATTAAAGAGTTAAAACTTTTTGTTTATAATCTAGTATCGTAAAATCGCCAAATTTTTTTCTCTGCCAGATGATTTAACAAAATAGTTTAACTCCCCTATGGGGCGTGAACTATTGAATCTATGAGCGGGCAGAGACTGGTGTTTGGCGATACCTACGGTACTCGCGAAATAGAGGATATAATTCGCGCCCTTTGCACGTATTTCTCCAACTGAATTGATTTATAGTAATGATTTTTATATAGGATTTTCGGGAAGGAAATCACGAGGAGAGCATTTGAATATCTTAGCTAAGGCATTTAAATGATTGTAATTATAACACCTAAGCCCTCGCTCGTACTTATTGATAAATGTACGCTCAAACCCAAGAGCATAAGATAAAGCTTCTTGTGTATATCCGTGCACTTCTCTCATTTTCTTCACCCGAGCAATTATGTCTAACTCTATCTTAGTTCTCATAGTTATAAATTGAGTTACGAATGAAAAAATATTTTGTATACGATAGGTGGTGCAATTGTCCCATATTTTTAATTTATATGTAAAATTTAGATAACCAGAGATAAGATATACAATTAAAATATGATCAAATGAGTAAATCAGAGCTTACGATATTTTCAGACTTGAACAATCTTCCGGAAGTTGAAGATTTCATTGAAAATCTGATTGATAAATTCGGGATAGAGGAAAATTTACGGGTCAGAATAATGCTTCCGGTAATAGAAGCCGTAAACAATGCTATTTTATTCGGAAATAAAAAAGATTCAAAAAAAACGGTAAAATTGACGGCTGCTATGAATAACCGGGAAATGATCATAACAGTTGAAGATGAAGGAGAAGGATTTGATTTCAGTCACATTCCGAATCCCACAACTCCTGAAAATTTAATGAAAACAACAGGCAGAGGTTTGTATCTGATGATGACTCTGACCGACAATTTGTTATTTACCCGAAACGGTGCAAAAGTAGAGATGACATTCGTATTAAATTAATATTCAAATTATGAAAACAATATGTACAACAATTATCGCATTACTTCTAGGCATGGTCATCGGTTATCTTTACCGGGACATGTATATCGAAAATGAAACATGGAAAAAAGAACAACTTCAAGAAATTGAAGAATACAACAAATCTTTTGAAGACAAGGATAAAACTTTGGAAATAATCAACTATAAAGAAGACGACTGGCTGGAAGTATGGCTGGAATATTTACAACAGCAGGAGTCCGAGCATTGCCATCCGGTATAACGAATAAAACAGAGGACACAGAGGAAAAATCCTCTGTGTCCTCCGGCCAGCAAGCCGGTAACGGACAAAAAGCATTTGCCCGGGTAAGTTTTTTCTTTCCGGTTTGGAGAAATCGGTTATGATAAGACCACCGATAAGGCCAAAAGTATATTTAAGAAATCCTCTTCACCACTTGCGGATCCGATCTATCGCCTTCAATGCCTGTTCCCGTTCACCGAACGCAGTAAGCCGAAGATATCCCTCGCCACTCGGTCCGAATCCGACTCCGGGAGTACCGACAATATGGCATTCCATCAAAAGCCGGGTGAAAAAGGTCCAGGAAGTCTCTCCCTGCGGGACTTTCCACCAAATATACGGCGCGTTCATCCCTCCATATACCTCGTATCCGACCTCCAGCAATGCTTTTCGGATAATCGCCGCATTTTCCATATAATAAGCTACATTTTCTTTTATTTCCTGCTGTCCCCGCAAACTATACACAGCCGCTGCCGCCCGTTGTACAATATAAGGCGTACCGTTAAATTTAGTACACTGACGACGGTTCCACAGACGATTCAATCCCACCGGCTCCCCGTTCCATCGTACTTTCAATTCTTTGGGTACCACTGTATATCCGCAACGCAAGCCCGTAAAACCGGCCGTCTTTGAAAAGCTCCGGAATTCGACGGCCACATTTTTCGCTCCTTCGATCTCGTATATGCTGTGCGGAATATTCCTATCCCGTATAAAAGCTTCATAAGCCGCATCGAACAATATCAACACGTCATGTTCCAATGCATAATCCACCCACCTTTTCAATTGCTCAAAAGTCAATGTCGTACCTGTCGGGTTATTCGGGAAACACAGGTATATGACATCCGGACGCACAGACGGCAGTTCCGGAACAAATCCATTCTCTGCAGTACAAGGTAAATAAAGCATATTGCTCCACCGACCGTCATCCGACAACTCTCCGGCACGCCCTCCCATAACGTTCGTATCGACATACACGGGATACACCGGATCCGTCACTGCTACCCGGTTTTCTCTTCCCAATAGGTCCGTAAAATTACCGAGATCGCTTTTTGCTCCGTCGTTAATAAATACCTCATCCGCATCCAACCCGATTCCCCGTACATGAAAATCATTCGCAACGACGGCCTCCCTCAGAAATTCATAACCTTGCTCCGGGCCATACCCCCGGAATGTATCAACGCCGGACATCTCATCTACTGCCTCATGTAAAGCCCTGATTACCGAAGGCGCCAAAGGACGGGTCACATCCCCGATTCCTAACCGGATAACCTCGGCCTCCGGATGTGATTTTTTAAAACGTTTTATCCTCGTTCCGATTTCCGAAAATAAATAACTTTCCGGCAACTTCAAAAACGACTCATTTATTAAAACCATACACAAACATCCAAATTCAACATAAAATACACTTTATATACATCCCCACTCTCCCTCGAATACCGTTTCGGCCTCTCCTGTCATATACACATGTCCGTCCGGATACCATTCGACCTCCAGATCGCCTCCTTTCAAATGCACCAGAGCATGTGGCCGGACCTTCTTATTCAATACCGCCGCGACCAAGGAAGCACAAGCCCCCGTACCGCAAGCCATTGTTTCCCCCGTCCCCCTCTCCCATACTCTCATCTTCAAATCTGCCGGCGAAACAATCTGTACAAACCCGATATTCGTTCGCTCCGGGAAAAAAGGGTGACACTCCATCCGGGAACCGATTCCTTCCAAATCAATCGTCTCCACATCTTCCACAAACAGAATTGCATGCGGATTCCCCATAGAGACACAGGTAATACGAAACTCCCGTTCCCCCAGAGGAAAGGGCAAATCCACGACTTTTTCCCCTTCGTAATCTACCGGAATATTACGCGCCTTCAATATGGGCACCCCCATATCGACTTTTACACACTTCACTTTACCGTTTACCGGAAACAACGTCAGATGCCTGATTCCGGCCTCCGTTTCAATATCGATCTCCGTTCTCGTTGTATATCCTTTATCATAAACATATTTTCCAACACAACGAATTCCGTTTCCGCACATGGCCGACTTGCTTCCGTCTGCATTAAACATCCGCATCCGGAAATCCGCTTTATCCGAAGGATCGATCAATATCATGCCATCCGATCCGATTCCCCGGTGACGGTCGCTCACCTTACGCACCAAATCGCCTATTCCCCGCTCATCCTTCCCGAAGC
Source organism: Culturomica sp. (assembly GCF_003524185.1). Lineage (NCBI taxonomy): Bacteria > Pseudomonadati > Bacteroidota > Bacteroidia > Bacteroidales > Odoribacteraceae > Culturomica > Culturomica sp. The sequence continues at coordinate 22,192 of NZ_DOED01000005.1, read as the reverse complement.
CATAGACATATACATAGTCATTACCCGCCCCCTGCATTTTTGTAAATTTCATATTTCAAATTTTACGAATTCAACCCTAATCTATCCCGGACAATCACCCGGGGATTATTTCTTTTATATTCCGAATCCAGATAACGCCGGACGACCATCTCATTACCACTTCCCAACTCTCCGCGGCAGCACCTCATCAACGTCATGTCTACCTCACTGTAATCCACTGCTCCCAATTGTTCCACATCACTCCGGGTAATTCCCAATCCATCCGTAGGCAAAGCCCGTATGCACGACTCCAAAGCTTCGCTCCTCCTCACATCCTTTTCCTGTTCCAGCAACGTTTCCGCTAAAGCATATACCTCGGTCTTCCACAAACCGAACAAAGGCGTATAATCACCGACATCCCCATGCAGAGTCCAGAATCCCAGCATATATTCCGTCCGGTTGTCCGTACTCAATACCATCCCCCGGTATTGTTGCGCCAAATGATAAAGATAGATCATCCGCAAACGGGCCTTTATATTCCCCCGTCTAACCTTATCTTCCCGGGTTGGAACCGTACAGTTCACCTCTTCTACAGTTTCCCTCACCTCTGTATATAAACGAGTTAAATCCACCTCCCGGAAATCTGCACAAAAGGCTTCTCCCACCTTTCGTGCACGCACTCTTTCCTCTGTAGTATTCGTCTCGATCGGAATACTGCGCCCGATCAAGGGGATTCCCGATTTTTTACATACTTCCGATGCCAAAACCGCTGTCAGAGCCGAATCGATCCCACCGGAAACCCCCAACACCAAACTCCGAAGAGCATGTTCCTGCACATACCGGTATAAATCGTCCCGAATCGAAGACGCAATCCGAAGCCAGTCCTGATTTTCCTTATTTCTTTCCATTATAATTCACAAAAACATTATTCATCAATACATACCTGACTACTCCGCCTCAAACACCACGTCCGATCTCCATATACCTCTCCTTTTTTCATCTTATACCCTATTCTTTTACTTAACCAATCCCTAACGGATAAACAACAGCTCTCTGTATTTAGGCAGTGTCCATAATTCGTCGTCAACATATAATTCCAATTTATCAATATGGTATCGGATCTTTTCGAATAAAGGCACTACCGTATCTTGGTACATCATTGCTTTTTCCCGTTGATTACCGAGCCTATTGGCACTTTTTCGATTATCGGACAACTGCTCTACCCCCAGTTGAATCTCTGTAATATGAACCGATAAACGCTCTATCATTTCCAAATCGTATTTCGCCAATACGTTCACTTTATCTTCCGGAAAAAGCCTTTTTATCCGTTCTACCTTTTCCAAAAGCACATTCTGATAACGATCCGCAACAGGAACGATGTGATTGATCGCCAAATCACCCAATACCCGTGCCTCTATCTGTATTTTTTTCGTATAAGTTTCAAGATATACCTCTTCACGCGCCTGTAATTCCTTTTCGGTAAGTACTCCAGTCTCAGCAAACATCTTTACCGCTTCGAGAGTAACAAACTGTCCCAGAATCACCGGGATGGAAGTCTCACAATCCAATCCCCTTTTTTCCGCCTCTTTTTTCCACTCCTCTCCATATCCATTTCCATCAAACCGAATCGCACGACATTTTTTTATATACTCCTGCAACAACGAATAAATCGCATTTTCTTTCGTTTCTCCTTTCAACATCAATACATCCATACTTTGCTTAAACACATTCAACTGCCAGGCTACTGCTGTATTCAGCACAATCATCGCTTTAGCACAATTCGCCGAAGACCCGACAGCACGGAATTCAAAACGATTTCCCGTAAAAGCAAACGGCGAAGTACGGTTACGATCTGTATTATCGATCAACAATTCCGGAATATGTGCAATACCTTTCAAATGAAACTCCGATTTTTCCCCCATCTTTACCAAACTTTCAAGGCCGCTTTTTTCTATCTGATCCAGAATCTTCGTGAGCTGTGAACCTAAAAAAGAAGAAATAATAGCAGGAGGCGCCTCATTAGCACCCAGACGATGAGCATTCGTCGCACTCGAAATACTGGCTTTCAACAAACCGTTCCGCTGGTATACCGCCATCAGAATATTGACCAAGAACGTAATAAATTGCAAGTTCTCCTGCGGAGTCTTTCCCGGGGCCAATAAATTCACCCCTGTATCTGTACCCAATGACCAATTACAGTGTTTACCGGACCCATTGATCCCTTTAAAAGGTTTTTCATGCAGCAACAAACGGAAAGAATGCCGGCGAGCCACTTTTTTCATAACAGCCATCAGCAACTGGTTGTGGTCGTTTGCCAGATTCATACGCTCAAAAACAGGAGCCAACTCGAACTGATTCGGTGCCACTTCATTATGACGCGTCTTCACCGGGATACCCAACTTCAAACATTCAAACTCCAAATCTTTCATAAAAGCCATTACACGGGTAGGAATGGCTCCGAAGTAATGATCCTCCAACTGCTGATTCTTAGCACTTTCGTGTCCTATTAAAGTCCGCCCCGTCAGCATTAAATCCGGACGAGCCGCCCACAATCCTTCATCTACCAGAAAATATTCCTGTTCCCATCCCAGATAAGAAACCACTCTCGATACGGAAGTATCGAACAAACGACATACCTCTGTCGCCGCCTTATCTATGGCATGCTCTGCTTTCAGCAAAGGAACCTTATAGTCCAAAGCCTCTCCCGTATAAGAAATAAATACCGTCGGGATGCAAAGTGTCGTATCTACGATAAACGCCGGGGAAGCAGCATCCCAGGCACTGTATCCCCGGGCTTCGAAAGTATTACGAATTCCTCCGTTGGGAAAACTCGAGGCATCCGGCTCCTGTTGTATCAATAACTTACCTGAAAACTCTTCTATCATCCCCCCTTTTCCGTCAAATTCCAGAAAAGCATCGTGCTTCTCCGCAGTTCCCCCTGTCAATGGCTGAAACCAATGGGTATAGTGAGTAGCTCCCATCCCTATCGCCCATTTTTTCATTCCCTGTGCCACATCGTCGGCAATCTCCCGGACCAAGGGTATACCGTTATCAATCGTATCTATCAACGCCCGGAATATATTATCCGGCAAATACTTCGCCATTTTCTCCCGGCTAAATACATTCATTCCGAAATACTCCGAGCCCGGACCAACCGGAGCACTTACTTCCAGAGCTTTTCTTTTGATGGCTTCTTCCACCATTTTAAAACGTAACGTAGTCATAAAATAAACTTTAAGGTAGTAAACAATATAAAGCAGTAAGTTATATTAAAAACAAAAGGGTGCTGAACAGCACCCTTTTTACCGATCGCATGCGGTATCGACATATCGACAGAATCGAGCAAGGCCGTATTCGCCCCTTTATGGTTTTCAATTCCACCTATATTACAATTTTCAGTCGTAAAACGGATTGTTATCAATCTTACTTTCCTGAAAGTCAAAAAACCGATTTTCCGATTTTTCTCCATATTCGTAAAATCTTATTTCTTATACCATGAATAACTGAAAATTTCACCCCTCTTAAAAACGGCCCGATATTTCATCAAAAACATCATTTATTTCATCACCTCCCCCATTTTTTATTGAAATATCGATACAAATATACTATTTTAATAATAATACCCCTATAAAATACAGGTATATTTACTTAAAAATGTATTTTTTTAAAATACACCCTTAAAAAATACGCCAAACGATCCGGATGCAAATAAAATAAAACGGACAGCTTCATTGCAGCATAAAGTAAAAAATAAATTAGAGAATTTTTAAAGGCAGATTACAGAGCGTTAAAAGATCATTCTGTAATTTTGTTCATCATCAAAATAAGGAGAGTTGATCGGTCCGAAGACTTTTTACTTCGCGTTCTTTGACGATATCTCCTTCATTCAGCCGACCGATAAGCAAAGGAGATGTTTTATCGTGTTTTGCCGAATTACGCCGGGCTGTGGCATAATTTCCTTTGATAGCATAACAATAGATACATCCGTTCAAACAGGTTTCATAAGTGCCGATATCTATACTTTCCACACAAGCACAAATATTACGCTGGTTTTTATCTTTACGGGCTATAATGGGGTATCCCGTAATTTTTTCGACAAGCCTGTTATCCACACACAATCCGGCAGAAATTCCGAAAGCCGATAAATCGACTTTCGAGGTACAGGTTTCCAGGGTTATCGCAGGATAAGCATCTATTGTCTCCCGGAATGAAACAGCCATTTGTCTGATTTCCTCAGACCATAAAGGACGTATATTGAATTTACCGACAGCAGACCGGATGTGACGATAATGATCGATAAATCCGAGCATACATTTTTCAGTATGTTCTTTCAGCAATTCCGCTGTCTCTGCAAATTTTTCCCGGTGAAATTGCACCGTATAGATCCCGTTCGTTAAAATAGGATCATAACGCCAAATCACTCTTTCCCGGCCGATCTTATCGGCAAGCCGTTTAAATATTTCGATACGTTTATGAAACCGGGGCAAATTATTCTCAAGCTCACTCCCGTAAGGATTCAAAGTAAACTGAAAATAGAATTTATAATCTTTCAATAATTCAAGATTATCGAGCATCGGAGCCGGATTCTTCGTCCAGAAAACAATACAATCCACCACAACTGGCGATAGATTAATCCGGCTGATCCGATGAACATCAAACGGATTAGGGACAAGTACATATCCTTCCTTTATCCGGTTAAAAAACCACGGTGAATAAAAGGCCGGAATATCGGTTCTTCGGCTGGCACTGATTATCATAAAACGAATTTAGCAAAAAGCCGGGCATCACGACAGGATATGTTTATAAAAAATATAAAATAATCCGAAATGTCAGAATCAGATATACCCGGGACTCAATTCATCTGCAAACACCTCAATAACAAAAAGATATCCTTAATTATCAAGAATTTACAATTGTATTCAATCCTGTTTTCCGATATGCAATAACCTTATCCAATATGTACTTGCCATTTCACGGTCAGTTATTTTACTACCACTCACCGTCAATAAAATAAGGCAAAAAAAGCATTTCCGCCATTATTAAGCCAAAGAAAAACCGGATTTCAGTTTTTCGATAACTTCTTTTACACTACTTATCTTACTGGCCAGATAGGCATTTTTCCCCGCGAAAGCATACCCTTTCGCCATGTTTCCTTTCGCCGCATTATACAGGGCTTTGATGATACAATAAGGACTTTTGGTATAATCGCATGTTTTTATACAATGAAACGGACATGAACGCGGTTTTTCTTTTCCTTCAGCCACCTTCCGGATAAATTCACCGTCAAAAGCACGTCCGGGCATACCCACCGGACTCTGGATAATACGAATATCCTTTTCTCCCGAATCAATATATACTTTCTTAAATTCAATGGAAGCATCACATTCTTCGGTCGGGACAAAAACCGACCCCATCTGTATAGCCGAAGCTCCCAAGTGTATAAATTTTGCAATATCCTCCGGTGTAGATATCCCTCCGGCTGCAATAACCGGAATATTTTTTCTGCCGGCATAGGTTTTAGCGACTTCAACCACTTCAGGTATAAGATGTTCAAGCGAATAATGCTCGTCTTCAATCTGTTCGCTTTTAAAACCGAGATGTCCTCCAGCCTTAGGTCCCTCCACAACAAGCGCATCCGGAAGATAATGGTAATTGTTTTCCCATTTTTCACAAATCACCTGTGCTGCCCGCGAAGAAGAAACAATAGGAACCAGCATCGTTTTACTGTCTTTATTCAGAAACGAGGGCAAATTGAGGGGAAGGCCGGCACCGGCAAAGATAATATCCGCTTTTTCGGCAATAGCCGTCCGCACCATATCGGAAAAATTAGAAAGGGCAACCATAATATTAACTCCTATTATCCCCTGTGTTTTTTCCCGGGCTTTATGAATTTCCTCTTTCAGTCCCAAAATACATTTCTCCAGATAATTTCCCCCGAATTGCGGATAAAGTAACCCCAAGCCGGCAGCCGAAATAACTCCGACCCCGCCTTCATTAGCAACTGCAGAGGCCAAACCGCTTAACGATACACCAACACCCATACCTCCTTGAATAATAGGTAATTTAATTTCATATTTACCAATAAAAAATGATCTCATATCTACATAATCATTGAAATTTGACATATCCCCTTTTTTTAATTCATACCATGAACCTATCGGGGCATTTATTCGCCGAACAAAGAAAGCTTATACCGGTCTAGTTCTACAATGAAAAGAATCAGAGCTAAAACTCCGAAAAAAATACACAGAAGAGAATGATCTGAATGAACTCACGTTGTTTACAGCGGTAAAGGTAGAAATATATTTACAATTTATATCCTCCGGAACCATAAAATCATTGTAAATATTAGATACCCGTCCCCCCGTTTATAGCACTCCGGAAGATAGTCTCCCGAAAAGTGTGCAAATTTTTGCCTTTGGGCTATCTGCCGGAAAGAGAAAATCCCTGCCAATCATTGATTAGCAGGGATTTTTCTTGTTTTTGGCTTAATCTTCGGCGGAGAGAGGGGGATTCGAACCCCCGGTACCCTAATCGGATACGACAGTTTAGCAAACTGTTGGTTTCAGCCACTCACCCATCTCTCCTTGATGTTCTGTGCTGAATTGCGTCCACAAAAGTAGTGCTTTAAATTAAATCAGCAAACTTTTGCATCATTTTTTTAACGATGGTCCGCAAATCTTCGCGGCTTATTTGGAAGGCTGCGAGCATTTACGCATTTTATCCAACAATTGCCTGTGAAATTTACGTTCTACCCAATCCAATTTCGCAATTTTTTTAGCCGGGATAACTTCCAGTAATTTCTGATAATATTGTTTCTTGATATCCAGCATTTGCTGTTCCGCAGCCAAAGACCCCTCGACATATTTACGTGCATCGGCTTCCGTCAGGTTTTTGGTCTCCCGCATGACCTTCGCTTTTTTACGCATCTCCATATCTTTTTCCCGGATTTTTTTAAACATCTCGTTGTATAAAGGCCAGAATGAGACAGCCTCCTGAGGTGTAAGATCCAAAGCCTGCGTAAAAAATGCAGCTTTCTGAGCCTCGAATTCATCGCGCTTTTCTTCACTCAATTTATTATTTTGCGCCCATAGTGTCGTACCCGACAACAAACCTATAATTATTAACAAATATTTCATCATCCTATTAATAAAGTTCAGCATAAATCAAATCATAACTATTCACCTCCGTTGAAAGATATTCCAATATTTCCTCGCTGGTTGGATTAAAACTACTATCCAGCTCTATATCCTCTTTCCTGTCATTTGCCTCCTGTACAACTTCCGTACTTTCCTTTTTCAGCATGCGGGAGTTATCTATAAAACGGGGCAGGACAATCTGCACCACAAACAGGGCCAATAAAAATATGGCAGCCAAACCGATATAAGGCTTTAGTATATGTACAAAACTTGTCCGCCGGGGCTTTTTCTCCTCTTTAACCCGTTCCATCACCTGATCCGTCAAATGATCGAAGTATCCATCCGGAACCGAGAAAGGATTTTTCTTTTTATATTTATCGTCAAAGTTTTCCATTGCTCCAAATTTTAAGGTTGAACCATCAGAAACAGTTATCGGCTATTCGCATACTTTCTTCTATTTTTTTCACGGCATTGTGATACGTCGCTTTCAATGTTCCTACCGCAACATCCAATACCTCTGCAATATCTTCATACGTCATATCGTCAAAATACTTCATATTGAATATCAAGCGTTGGCGGTCCGTCAATTTTAAAATAGCCCGTTGCAATTCTGCCTGAATTTCGTCTCCGCAAAACCAAGGGTCACTCTCAAGCGTATTCTCCAATACATCCGTAATTTCAGACGAATTTCCAAATACTTTCCGCCGCTTTTCATTCAGAAAATTAATCGCTTCATTCGTCGCAATCCGGTACATCCAGGTATACAATTTCGCTTCATACCTAAATTCTTTCAATCCCTGCCATACTTTTACAAAAACATTCTGTAGAATATCGTTGCAATCTTCATGACTGAGCACAATTTTCCGGATATGCCAATAAAGCTTTTCCTTATACTCATCTACAAGCAAGCGAAAGGCTTCTTCCTTTTTATTCTTAAGATGAAAAAGTTCTATAATCTCCTTGTCCTCCATGCCGGAAATTTTATTCTATTCTCTTTATATTGACAAATATCTGATCGAAAGGTTTACTTTCCACATTATTTTTTATCTCCACCCTTGTTGCAAATCCGAAAAACGACGCATTTTCCTGATAAAATAAGCATACACAATACTTTTTTTATAGATACACTTATCTTTCCGGTTTCCCGTTCCTTCAGTATATTCTTTTTTCAATTTACGAAAAGCCCGGTAAGCCTTCCACACAGAACGGGCATTGGCCCATTGTCCTTTTAACAAAAAAAGTGCAAACGCCGCCGAATCCAGTAAACGGCGCCACCATATAACCCGCCGCCAATTCGCAGCATCCAGATTTTTATACATCATCAGTAAATTGTTACGATAATTCAGAAACAATTTACGCGGGTGATTCATCGGTAAAGACCCCCCTCCCAAATGATAAACCACAGATTCAGGTTCAACTTTCAAAGTATACCCCCTATTACGCAAACGCCAGCAAAGGTCGATTTCTTCCATGTGGGCAAAAAAACGCTCATCCAAGCCACCACAGGTTAAATAGACGTCCCGGCGGATACAAAGAGCCGCCCCGGTACACCAAAATACTTCAGCCACGTCATCATATTGCCCTTCATCCTTCTCCGTCGTATCCAATATACGTCCGCGGCAAAAAGGAAATCCCCACTTATCGATATACCCGCCGCAGGCCCCTGCATATTCAAACCGTTTCTTTTCCTTCCAGGCAAGTACTTTAGGCTGGACGGCCGCAAGTCCGGAGTCTCCGTCCAAAAGAGCTATCATGGGTTCTAACCATCCCGGAGCCACCTCTACGTCACTATTCAACAAAACGACATACTCTTCTTCCACCTGTGCAATCGCCCGGTTATATCCGCCGGCAAAACCGTAATTTTCAGAGAACCGAATGACATCCACATCCGGAAATCCGTCAGCTAGTAACGCCAATGAATCATCCGTAGAGCAGTTATCGGCAACGACAACCCGTCCCAAGGCCGGATTCGTATTCCGGATAACAGACGGCAAATATTCTCCCAGCAAATGCCGGCCGTTCCAATTTAAAATAATTACCGCTACCCGTGCCATATATTCAAGATTTGAAAATTCGGAGATTTAAAAGTTGAAAATGTGAATTCTGCAGGAAAATACTCCGGAACAATTTACCATCAGCGATTTACATTCCGCTTGTGTTTCCATCGGCGATGGGACCACAGCCAATATTCAGGGGCTTCCTGTATCTGCTGTTCCAACAGGCGCATATGCATCCGAGTCAATTCCCCGGGTTGCAGTTTTACAGGTTCTTCACACAAATTCACGAAATCGACCTCATAATATCCCCGTTTCACCCTCCTCATGCGTAAAGAAATAACCGGAAGATTAAATTTCGTCGCAATCCGTTCTGTTCCTTCCAATACCGGCGTATCCTGATGCAAAAACTCCATCCAAAAATTCAGATTACCGCTATCGGGAGTCTGATCTCCGATAAAACCGGCCAAAAACAAATGTCCCTGCTGACAATCCCGGGCCAGCCGTCTGAATACCTCCTTCTTCGGAACCGGCTTCGCCCCGAAACGGGAGCGGACACGTATCATCAGGCGATTCATCACCTTATCATGAAGCGGTTTGTATAAGGTATAAAAATCAACATCTCCTTTCATCCATAACGAAAAAGACGCCATCCATTCCCAGTTTCCATAATGTCCCAATACTCCTATCACACTTTTTCCGGCATCGAAATAACGCTGTAATATTTCGACATGCTTGAATACACAACGGCGGCGGATCGCCCGTTCCGACATATGCCAGGGCTTATACATTTCTACGAAAAAATCACACAGATTGCGGTAAAAGCGCCGCTCGATTCTCCGCAATTCAGCTTCATTTTTTTCCGGAAAAGAATTACGCAGATTAACCCACACCACTTCCCGGCGATATCTTACAACATAGTATATAATATAATACAAGACATCCGAAAGCAAGTACAATAACCACAACGGCAAAAAACTTACCAGCCAGATCAGGCCATATAAAATATAAGAGAGCATAAGTTTCATTTCAGCTATCAAAGATAAAGCCTTTCCTACTCATATCCAAATACGGACTTATTTTGCCCGGAAAACGGTAAAATTTTGATTTATCCTGATTTTTACATTAATTTGCATAAGGAAATTTACAAATTTCAATCAGCGAAGTGTGCTTTAACCACTTAACATCCGGTTAAAATTTCCAATTCAGAATTCATAAAAACGACTATTTATGAAAATTATACTTTCTTTTCTCTTATTCGTTGGAATCGTTTCAACGCAGGCGCAAAAGCGGGAACAGATCACTTCCCCCGACGGACGGTTGCAATTAACCGTAGAAATCGGAAATATTATTACCTGGAGTGTAAAGACCGGAGACCAAACCATTATTGCTCCGTCTCCCCTGTCTGTCACGCTGGGGAACGGAGAAATCTGGGGACAAAATGCCCGCATACAGAAAACAAGCAAACAAACTGCCGACAACATCATCACAGCCCCTTTTTATAAAAAAAATCAAGTTGCCGACATTTACAATCAGTTGACATTGACATTCAAAGGCAACTGGGGATTGGTATTCAGGGTCTACGACGACGGCGTCGCCTACCGCTTCCGGAATCTGGCAGACAAGGCTTTTACAATTGTGAATGAAGAAGCCGCTTTTTGCTTTGATAAAGATTACAATACCATTGTACCTTATGTAAAAGCCCGCCATGACAAAGAGAAATCGTTCGAAACTCAATTTTTCAATTCCTTTGAAAATACATATACTCACACCTCTATTTCCCGGTTAAACAAAGATAAACTGATGTTCCTGCCCCTTGTCGTAGAACTGGAACAGAACCGAAAAGTATTGATCACAGAGGCGGATCTCGAAAGTTACCCCGGACTATATCTCAACAGCGGGCAAAAAGAACGTGCCCTGACCGGCGTATTTGCCCCCTACCCCAAGACGGTTGTACAAGGCGGTCACAATATGTTGCAAGGACTGGTTACAGCCCGGGAACCGTACATGGCAAAAGTAGAGGGAAAACGCGATTTCCCCTGGAGAATTGCAGTCATTTCCACCGACGATAAGCAACTGGCAGACTGCGACATGGTGTATCGTCTGGCCTCACCTTCCCGCATCGGAGACATCACCTGGATCAAACCGGGAAAAGTGGCCTGGGACTGGTGGAACGACTGGAATATCGACGGCGTGGATTTCAAAGCCGGCATCAACAACGACACCTATAAATATTACATCGACTTTGCTTCCCGCAACGGTATCGAATATGTGATTCTGGACGAAGGCTGGGCGGTAAACAAACAGGCCGATCTGTTGCAAGTCATACCGGAAATAAACATCCGGGAACTGGTCAATTATGCCATGGACAGAGAAGTCGGCATTATCCTTTGGGCCGGTTACGAAGCTTTCCGCAAAGATATGGAGAATGTATGCAGACATTATGCCAATATAGGTGTAAAAGGATTTAAAGTTGACTTTATGGACCGGGACGACCAGCAAGTCGTTGATTTTGTGTATGAAGCGGCAGCGACGGCAGCCCGTTATAATTTAGTATTGGATTTACACGGCATTTATAAACCGACGGGCTTACAACGCACTTATCCGAATGTGCTCAACAATGAAGGTGTATTCGGCCTGGAAAATGCCAAATGGGCTCCGGCTTCTACAGACCTTGTGACATACGACGTTACTATTCCGTTTATTCGCATGGCGGCCGGCCCGATGGACTACACACAAGGAGCTATGCGGAATGCAGCTAAAGGTGCTTATGCGCCGGTATATTCCGAACCGATGAGTCAGGGTACACGCTGCCGTCAGTTAGCGACCTACATTATTTTTGAATCCCCTTTGAATATGTTGTGTGACAATCCCAGCAACTACCTCCGTGAAAAAGAATCCCTGGAATTTATCGCCGGCATACCCGTTATCTGGGACGAAACACGTGTTCTGGAAGGGAAAATCGGAGAATACGTAACCATTGCCCGGCGTAAAGGTGCAAACTGGTATATCGGAGGCCTGACCAACTGGACCCCCCGGGAAACGACGCTCGATCTCAATTTCTTAGGCAACGATAAATATCAGGCTATCCTCTTTAAAGACGGTATAAATGCAGACCGTAGCGGAAGAGACTACAAGCGGGAGGAATTCGAATTGACAACGGATAAGCAAGTTGTCATACAGGAAGCTCCGGGAGGCGGATTTGCCTTGGTACTGAAGAAAACCGAATAGGATTTAAAATTTACGATCGTTTTTTCGGAACAGGGAGAATTGGAAGTCCGGTCTAAATTCTACAATTCAATCGTTGAATTTATTTCGTTTGCGTAAAAAAATATATTTCTTTTCACAGAACTAAACCTAAAATCAGATAATTTCGTATTATCGAACGAAAAGAATGTTTATTTTTCTGCACACATATATATGATTGATTTTAAACCAATTACCCTAAAAGATAAAAACCTCATTACTTCATATACGCTGACTTACGCTCCACAGGATTGTGATTTTTCATTTGCTAATTTGTGCGCGTGGCATTTCAGTAATGACAGTAGCTTCGCCGAGGTTGAAAATTGTCTGGTCATCCGTTTTCGTATGGAAGACAACCGAGTCATTTACCTAATGCCTATCGGACAAGGTAACATCATGCATGTCATCGACCTGTTGGAACGGGAAGCTTCAGCAGAAGGTCAGCCTTTACGATTGCAAGGTCCTTATCCGGACACCCGGGATAAACTCGAAAAATACTATCCGACACTTTTCGAATATGATATACACCGGGATTATGCCGATTACATCTATAGCCGCTCGGCATTAGCGGAATTGAAAGGGAAATATTACCAACCCAAGAGAAACCATGTCAACAAATTTGTAAAAGAGCACGTATATCGTTATACAATGCTGACACCGGAGATGCTACCTCAATGTCTCGAACTTGAATCCCGCTGGTGCATGGAGCACGACTACGTCGTACAGGCAAGCATGAAAGCCGAACGCCGGGCATTGACCTATAACATCCATCACTATGAAGAACTAGGACTTTTGGGCGGAGCGATATGGGTCGGTGATAAAATGCTTGCCTTCACCTTCGGCTCTCCAGTCAATGAAACCACATTTGCAACACATGTTGAAAAAGCCACGATGAAAATAGACGGTACATACAGCATCATCAATAAAGAATTTGCCGCCCATCTTCCGGAGCAATATCTCTATATCAACCGGGAAGAAGACCTCGGGCTTCCGGGGTTACGTCAGGCAAAACTCTCATACCATCCTGACATATTATTGGAAAAATGCATAGCGATAAAAAAATAGAAACACTCAAAGAAGGTACGATTAACCTTTGGCGCATTTGCTTCAATGACACGGAGGAATTTATCCGTTTTTATTTCGAACGGAAATACAAGGATGAAAATACAATCGGTATTGAAGAAAACGGACAAATCGTTTCCGTCCTGCAAATGCTTCCTTATACAATGACCTGGAATCAGCAAGAAGTTCCGGTTTCTTATATTTCCGGGGCATCGACACATCCCGATGCCCGTAATAAAGGATTGATGCAAAAGCTGCTGACGGAAGCGTTTTTCACCATGAAAAACCGGAAATTCATTTTCAGCATACTGATTCCCCAGGAGGATTGGTTATACGACTATTACAGCCAGGCGGGTTATGCTCCGGTGTTCCGGTACACATCCGAAAATTATTATTTACCCGTCTACCATAAGCATCCTGCCGTAACTGCACTGACCGCTGCACAAACGCTCGCACAACGCCAGGAATTATACAAGTATTTCAACCGGAATATGCTACGTCGTCCCAATTGCGTACAGCATTCCTCCGAAGACTTCGATATCATTCTGGAAGACTTATACCTTTCAGGCGGAAGCTTACTGGTATTCCGGCATCCTTCGGGACAACCGGGTGGAATGGCTTTCACTCTTCCCACCACGGATAATATCCGGATCAACGAATTGCTGTATGATTCCGAAGAAGAGAAAAGTGCTCTGTTGAATACAGCGGCCGGAATATGGCATACGAATGAGATCAGCTGTAAAGTGCCGGCACGTTCCGGACACAGCAGCCGCAGAGGAATGGCACGGATCATCGACGCCCGCCAAGTACTCGGTATCTATGCGGCCAATCATCCCCATCAATCTGTCCTGCTTTTTTTATCCGACAAGCAGCTTCCTTTTAACAACGGATATTACCGGTTGAAAAACGGTCAGGTTTTCCGGACGGGCGCAGGCGTACAACGTCCTGATCTATCATTGGATATACAGGAACTAACCCAACTTGTTTTCCATTATCCGGCCTATATCAGCCTGATGCTGGATTAGTTCGTTTAAAACCATTTTTGACTTTTTCGGGTCAAATATTGTCTTTCTCATAGAATTTAACTAATTTCGTATGTTAATATAATAGTGAATTCTAACACGGCATACAAACTATGGAGCAAGACAACACGTTACTGAACGAAGAATTGAACAATACTTCCGAAGTACCAGCAAACGAAACGGAAAGCAATGTTCCGGAACAATTATCGTCAGAAACCGCAGAATCTCCGGATAAACCTGAAATCCCGAATGTAGATTTCACGTTATTGAGTACCCAGGAGATTGTTTCTGAATTACAAAAACTGATAGAGCAATACGCTCCGGGGCAAATAAAGACCGATCATCTTCCGGACATATTCGAGAAGCAGTATCAGAAAGAATTCGATCAGGCATTGGCAGACTTTACCGCCGACGGGACTCCTGCCACCGATTTCAAATACAAAAATGATGCCAAGGAGAAATTTTACAACCTCTGTAAAAGTCTGAAAGACAAAAAGGTGGCAATGGCTAAACAAACAGAGGCTGAACGGGAAAAGAATCTGGAGATCAAACTTCAGCTAATCGAAGAATTGAAGGAACTCGTTCAAAAAGAGGAAGCTCTCAATAAAACATTCCAGGAATTCAAAGACATACAGGAACGCTGGCGGAATACCGGGCTTGTTCCTCAAGGCCAGGTAAATAACTTACTTGAAACCTACCATCATCACGTAGAAAATTTCTACAATTACATCAAGATCAATAAAGAATTACGGGATCTGGATTTAAAGAAAAATCTGGATGCCAAAATCAAACTCTGCGAAGAAGCAGAACAACTGATTGAGAAAAACGACATAAACGAAGCATTCAAACAATTACAGTTTTTGCATGCCCAATGGAAAGAGATCGGTCCGATCCCCAAAGAACAGCAAGAACCTATCTGGGAGCGTTTTAAAACGGCCACCGGCAAAATCAATGAAAGCTACCACAATTTTTTCGAGACCTTAAAGCAAGAACAGGAAAATAACCTGAAAGTAAAAGAAGAAATCTGTGAAAAAGCAGCGGTTATTGCTGCTGCCGAATACAACGGAATTGCCGAATGGAATAACGGAGCCAAAGCGTTGCTTGATTTACAGGAAGAATGGAAACATTCCGGAACGGTTCCCCAAAAAGAACGCAACCGGATATTCAAAACTTTCCGGGCCTCCTGTGACGAATTTTTCAATCGCAAACGGGAATTTTACAAGCAAATGCTGGTTGACCAGGAAAAAAACCTGGAATTGAAAATCAAACTATGTGAAAAAGTAGAGGCTATCCAGGACAGCACGGAGTGGAAGACCACCACGGACAGAATTATTTCTTATCAAAAAGAATGGAAGAAAATCGGACCAGCACCCCGCAAATATTCCAATAAAGTCTGGATGCGCTTCCGGGCAGCCTGTGACACTTTCTTCAACAATAAAAAGGCTCATTTTAAAGATATCGATTCCGAACAGGAAAAAAATATGGAACTGAAAAAAGCCTTGCTGGAAGAAGTAAAACAATTTACATTGTCCGAAAATACGGAAGCAAACATTCAAAAGCTGAAAGACTTCCAGACCCGCTGGAATGAAATCGGTTATGTTCCGATCAAATTCAAAGATTCCCTCCAGGATGAATTCAGGAATGCCATCAACACGTATTTCGATAAAATGAACCTGGACGAATTCGATAAAAATCTGGAAAAATACAGGGCGAAAATCAATGCACTGGATACAGATGAAAACAAAGAATTCAAAATCATCAATGAACGGGAGAAATTAGTTATAAAAATCAGACAGTTGGAAACAGATATCAATACCTGGGAAAACAACATCGGGTTCATAGCAAAATCCAATAAATCGGAAGGCTTGATCCGGGAGCTGAAAAATAAAATCGAAAAGACAAAACAACGCCTGGCTTTATTACAGGAAAAATTAAAAGCCCTCGATACATTGATTTAAAACACAATAAATGTGAAAATGCAGAGTTTACCCTCTGCATTTTTCGTTCATTTTCCCGCCCTTCTTTTCACTTTTCACTTTTAAATTTATTACCTTTGTCACTTTGATTGAAAAGACTAAAAATTCTGAATCGTGTCAACAAAGTATGTATTCGTTACCGGAGGTGTAGCCTCCTCGTTAGGAAAAGGTATTATCGCCTCCTCTCTGGCAAAATTGCTTCAGGCAAGGGGATATAAAGTAGCTAATCAAAAACTGGATCCATATATTAATATCGACCCAGGTACCCTCAATCCTTACGAACACGGAGAATGCTATGTCACGAACGATGGCGCTGAAACCGACCTGGATCTCGGACATTACGAACGTTTTACCGGCTGTCCGACCTCGCAGGCAAACAACATTACTACGGGAAGGATCTACCAAAACGTCATCAACAAAGAGAGAAGGGGGGATTACCTGGGAAAAACCGTTCAGATCGTACCCCACGTTACCGACGAAATCAAACGAAACATCAAATTATTGGGCAGCAAAGGTGAATACGACGTTGTCATTACCGAAATCGGCGGCACGGTCGGCGACATCGAATCTTTACCTTTTCTCGAAGCAGTTCGCCAGCTCAGATGGGAACTGGGAGAAAAATCGGTATTGATTCATTTGACACTGGTGCCCTACCTGTCCGCTTCCGGCGAATTAAAAACCAAACCGACACAACATTCTGTAAAATCGCTGTTGGAAATCGGAGTACAACCCGATATTCTGGTACTGCGTACGGAGCACAAGTTAAACAGTGATCTCAAACGGAAGGTCGCTTTATTCTGTAATGTACAACCGGAAGCCGTCATCGAATCGATAGATGTTTCTACGATCTATGAAGTGCCGATTAAGATGGAAGAGGAAAAACTGGATGAGATTGTTCTCGAAAAACTGGACCTTCCTCTTAACAGTGAGCCGGATCTCGATTCCTGGAAAAAATTCTTGTATAAATTAAAGAACTACCGTCAGGAAGTACAAATCGGTCTGGTCGGTAAATACGTAGAATTACACGATGCCTATAAATCCATTTCAGAGGCTTTTATTCATGCCGGAGCCGTCAATGACTGCAAAGTAAATATCCATTGGATTCACAGTGAAGCCCTGAATGAAGCAAATGTTGAAGCAACACTGAAAGATCTGCACGGAATTTTGGTTGCTCCCGGTTTCGGCCACCGGGGTATTAACGGCAAGCTGACAGCTATTCACTATGCCCGGACCAACAATATCCCTTTCTTCGGTATTTGCCTGGGCATGCAAATGGCAGTCATTGAATTTGCCCGCAATGTACTGAATCTGGAAGGTGCCGATTCGACCGAGATAGCGGCAAAAACCAAATATCCGGTAATCGATCTTATGGACAGCCAGAAAGATATAA
This sequence comes from Culturomica sp., assembly GCF_003524185.1. NCBI lineage: Bacteria > Pseudomonadati > Bacteroidota > Bacteroidia > Bacteroidales > Odoribacteraceae > Culturomica > Culturomica sp. The sequence goes on along the minus strand of NZ_DOED01000005.1, from coordinate 4,384 downwards.
CGGAAAAAGGGGGAACGATGCGGCTCGGGGCTTACAAATGCGAACTGAAAGAAGGTTCTAAGGCTTATGAAGCTTACGGACAGAAAACCATTGAAGAAAGACATCGTCACCGTTACGAATTTAACAATGAATATAAAGAAGCTTTCGAAAAAGCAGGAATGATCACAACCGGCATCAATCCGGACACCGGACTGACGGAAATTATAGAAATACCCGGCCATAAATGGTTCGTCGGAACACAGTTTCATCCGGAATACAAGAGTACGGTCATCAAACCGCATCCTTTGTTTGTAGCCTTTATAAAAGCTTGTATATCTTAATACACCAGAGACCAGGAGTATTTACGGATTATTTTCCGCGTAAAGCTCCGATTTCTTTAACATAAAAATTTATAGACCCTTTAAATATGGATAAAAACACCATTTTCGGCTTAGTGCTTATTTTTTTAATCCTTATCGGATTTTCATATTTAACTCGTCCGAGTGAAGCAGAGCTTCAACGTGCCCAGGAGCAACGGGATTCCATCGCCCGCGTAGAAGCAGCAAGAGCGGCACAGGTTGCCGAGCAGGAAAAGAAAGATTTCGAATTGGCCCGGCAAAACGATTCGTTACCCCAAAATCAGAATACAGTCTTTGTACAAGATAGTCTGACGGAAAAAATCATTACTCTGGAAAATGCCAAAATCCGGCTCCAGATCAGTACCCTGGGAGGGCGCATCGTAAATGTGGATTTAAAAGACTACTGCACCCACGATTCCCTGCCGCTTATTTTATGGAACGAAAACAAAAGTACGTTCGGCCTGAATTTTTACGCCCGCAACAAACAGGTCAATACCGAAAAATATCTGTTTCAGCCCAATACAACTGAGTCCGTGCTCTACGCCGAAAACGGAGAACAGACATTATCGCTGAAACTCTATTCCGAGGACAATAAATACGTCGAATTTTTATATAAACTGGCTCCGGACAGTTATATGGCCGACTTCAGTATCCTCACCCACAATATGAATGATGTCATTGCTTCCAATTCTTCTTTCCTGACTCTATTCTGGGGAGCCGATATGCCGCAATTGGAAAAAAGCAAGGATTTTGAAAACCGCTATACCGGAGTGTATTATGATTTCTTAAGCGACGATGTAGAAAACATGTCCATGACATCCGATGAAAAAGAAACGTTGACCAATAAAATTAAATGGGTGGCATTCAAACAACAGTTTTTTACATCGGTATTGATCGCAGGCGAGTCGTTTACCGACGTCAGTTTATCTACCCAGATAAGCAATGAACCCGGTTATCTGAAAAAAGTATACGCAGAGATTCCTCTGGTTTACGAAGGAAAAGCCAACGAAGCTTACAATATGAAATTTTTCTTCGGTCCGAATTCATTTCCTGTTTTAAAAGAATACGGTGCCGACATAGAATTACCTAAACTCGTAAACCTGGGATGGAAATGGGTGGCTTGGTTCAACCAATATGTTGTGATTCCTCTTTTCGGCTTTTTGGAAAATCATGTAACGACCAACTACGGTTTGATCATTCTATTATTGACGTTGATCATTAAGCTGGTACTTTTCCCTTTAACCTACAAATCCTATTTGTCACAGGCCAAAATGCGGGTACTGAAACCACAAATCGACGAAATCAATAAAAAATTCCCCAAAGAAAAAGCACTGGAACGCCAAAAAGCAACAATGGCCTTGTATAAAAAAGCCGGTGTAAATCCGATGGGAGGCTGTTTGCCGATGCTGTTGCAAATGCCGATTCTTATCGCCCTGTTCTGGTTCTTCCCCGGTGCAATAGAACTCCGGCAAAAAAGTTTCCTATGGGCCACCGACCTGGCTTCCTATGACTCCATCGCCACTCTGCCGTTCACCATACCGTTCTATGGTAATCATGTCAGTTTATTCTGCCTGTTGATGACAGCTACCAATATCATCTACATGATTATGAATAAGAAAAACCAGCCGCAAAACGATCAGTTGAAAGGCATGCAGACTATGATGTACCTCATGCCGATTATGTTCCTGTTTATTTTCAACAGCTACTCCTCCGGCTTGAGTTATTACTATTTCGTTGCCACGCTGATTACGATCATCCAGACATGGGTTATCCAGCGTTATGTAAACGATGAGAAATTGTTGCGGCAGATCGAATTGGCAAAATCCAAACCGGTAAAAAAATCCAAATTCCAGGAACGTCTGGAACAAATGCAACGGATGCAGGAACAACGCGCCAGAGAACAACAACAAAAGAAGAAAAAGAATTAAGAAATTTAGCTGAATATCCTAAACGGAGGAGTAAATAAAATTTTACTTCTCCGTTTTCTATTTTACTTCTAGCGGTTTCTCCTATTTAAAATAATTAAATCCCCTGGAGATACCTGAATTATCTTTCCAATAGCCAAATTCGTTTCGGAATATATATTATCCAAGAAAACCGTTATCTTTGTCCATTATTTTATAAAGTGGCAGTGTGATTCTGATTTTTTAATTTAAACTAGTGGATATGAGAAAAAAATACTTACTGACAAGTATTCTGTTCATGTGTGTCGTTTTCCTAGCTACAGGTAAAAGCAAAGTATACAACATGGCCGATTTCGGTTTAAAAGCCAACAGCGGTGAAAATGCTTCCCCCCTATTGGTCCAAGCGATTGAAACCATAAAAGGCGAATACCACGAAGGGGATCGGATTACCCTTATTTTTCCGGCCGGAAGATATGATTTCCACGAAGCGGGAGCCAGCCGGCGCGAATATTATATTTCCAACCACGACCAGGTGAACCCGAAAATTGTCGGAATTGCTTTGGAAAATTTAAAACATGTCACCATCGACGGTCAGCATTCCGAATTTGTCTTTCACGGACGTATGATTCCTCTTTCGCTGCTGAATTCGGAAAACTGTACACTGAAAAATTTCAGTATCGATTTTGAAAACCCCCACATTGCCCAAATCAAAGTGCTAAAAAATGATCCGCAGGAAGGGATCACATTTGAAGTAGCCCCGTGGGTAAAATACCGTATCGGAGAAGAAGGTTATTTCGAAACGACGGGAGAAGGCTGGGTAGCCCGTCAATCTACGGGAATTGCTTTTGAAGCCGAAAGCCGCCACATCGTATACAATACAAGCGATTTATTCTATAACACACAGGGAGCTCAGGAAGTAGCGCCCCGTACAATTCTGGCTCCGCAATGGAAAGACAAACGCCTCATACCGGGAACTGTCATTGCTATGCGCACCTGGTATCGCCCGACTCCGGGACTGTTTCTTTCCCACAACCGAAATACCCGTTTGCAAAATGTAAAAGTACATTATGCAGAAGGCATGGGCCTATTGGCCCAATTGTGCGAAAACATCACTTTAGACGGTTTCAGCGTATGCCTGAAAGGGGAAAACGATCCCCGTTACTTCACCACCCAGGCCGATGCGACCCATTTTTCCGGATGCAAAGGTAAAATCATCTCCAAAAACGGACTGTATGAAGGTATGATGGACGACGCCATCAACATACACGGGACCTACCTGAAAGTGATCCGGCGCTTGGACAATAACACATTGGTAGGGAGATACATGCACGACCAAGCCTGGGGATTCGAATGGGGACGGCCGGGCGACGCCGTTCAATTCGTCAACTCGTCTACCATGGAGTTAGTCGGGAACGGCAACAAAATCAAAACGATTCATCCGTATGACAAAAAGGAGATAACCGGTGCCCGGGAATACCTGATCCAATTCGAACATCCCATAGATACGGCCATCAATGCCCGAACCGGTTGCGGAATAGAAAACCTTGAATGGACTCCGGAAGTTGTTTTCAGCAATAACACAGTCCGTAACAACAGAGCCCGGGGTGCCTTATTCAGTACACCGAAAAAGACCATCGTCGAAAACAATACGTTCGACCATACTTCCGGCACCGCCATTCTGCTCTGCGGCGACTGTAACGGCTGGTTTGAAACCGGAGCCTGCCGGGAAGTCATCATCCGCAATAACCGGTTTATCAACGCATTGACGAATATGTTCCAGTTCACCAATGCAATCATCTCCATCTATCCGGAAATTCCGGATCTGAAAGCCCAAAAATTATACTTCCACGGAGGTCCGGGTAAAGGTGTCATTATCGAAAACAACTTTTTCGAGACTTTCGACCAACCGGTCGTATATGCCAAATCTCTGGACGGATTTGTCTTTCGTAAAAATACGATCCGGCAGAATCAGGAATATCCGGCCTTCCATTGGAACAAAAAACGCTTTCTTTTTGAACGGGTCAAAAACATAGATATCCGTCATAATAAATTCGACGGCGGATTCGATTATCGGCGGGACGTTACTGAAAAATAAAGAAAACCGGGTTGTACTGATATGATATGATATGCCCCCAAAAAGTT
>NZ_DOED01000043.1:0-42655 GCF_003524185.1 Culturomica sp. | reverse complement strand
CATGAAAACCACTATGCCATCCCTGTGTGTAATTGTGAAATTTCCTACGTTTCCAATTCACAAGATCAGCATAACGCTTCTTCTTATTTCTAATATGTTTTGAATGGAGTTTACCCCATTTGAATGTAAAATTACATAAAAAGTATGATATTAATGTGTTTTACAGGGATTTTGTCGTTGTTCGCAAACTCGACACGCCTCCTCGAGTTTTTTTCCGTGATGACCTGTTTTATTTATTGTGACATTATCGTGACAGATTTAGAATTTTGCCAATTATAAAATACCTGCAAAATATTGCTTGTGCAAATGATTTGCAGTAATATATAGGTGTATTTCAATTGTTTGTATATCATAAGTTTATGCTGATTCTTCCCTGTTTGTGGTACTATAGGTGTAAAACGACCTTGTAAGCAATGGGATGTTGTTTTAGTAAACCTGCTCATAAAGTCAATATAAATTCTAAAAGTATCGGAGTGACAATTCAAGTCCGATTGGACTTTTTTGTTTAATTATATAAATGTCCTAATGTATATACTATATAAAAGATAAAATGTATAATTTCATTTAAAAATATTATTATAATATTTTGTTTTTGTTTATAAATTTATATATTTGTATCATGTAAGTACGTAAAAAGTGGCTTATAAAGATCGTTATCTTAACTCTTTTGGAAATTATATCATACCGTCTTCCGAAAGTTTAAGTGGTCTGAAGCCCCGGTCTGTGAAAGCATGGGCTGTTTGTACATACGGCGTAAAATTGTCGTATTTTAAAGGATGGGCTAGTCCATCCTTTTTTTAAATTTGAAATTATGTATCTGATCTTGCATTATCCTATCGTAGATGCCCGTTATTTTGCCAAGGATGACGTTGAGCGTTTACCGGTTCCTGATTTTCCTTGTCCTGATTTTAAAAGTACGATCCGGCATTTTGGAAAAGTAGAGGAACGAAAGGCTTTAAGTGTTAGTTGCTGGCCGGGCGAACGTCGTTTTTGTAACGGCCGGCGGGCAATTCGTTTCTCCCGTTTGAATGCTGATGAGGTTCGTTTATATAACGAAGGTTTTCGGAGTATTTGCAAAGGACGACGTTTTTTCTCCGACGGTGATTTATTGGGACGTTATGAGGTATCTTTTACGGTGTATCAGCGCCCCGGTGTTTTTTTAACCGATGTATTGACCAGAATTTTCGGCAGTAAGATTTTTGTAAGGAATGCAGTTGGCGGGTATGACGAAACGACTTTGAAAGAAGGTGGAAAATATATATCGGGATTGTATCTCAAATCCTCCTGTTGTTTGAAAAATGTCGGAAATATGTCTTCATCGTGGAATATGACCGGGGATTTGATGAGTTATATTGAAATCAGTAGTGCAGAGGCGAAAGATCCGAATATTATTCCTGAAGAAAGTGTTGAAGTAGCTGATTTTGAAAAATCGGGATTTAAATTGTATTTTTATAAACATGCAGGAGTTCCTGTATGGATTGTGGTGCGTACAGATGAATACCATATTGATTATAAGATACTTCACAGGTTGAGGACGGCTTTGGTCCGTATTCATGCGGAAAAACAAACCGTCGTCCAGACCATTAAATTTCTTAACGCAGGTATTCAGAAGAAAAATGAGATCGTCAATAGCAAACGGGCAATCGCCTATATAAAAGCCGTTCAATATAAATTATTGCAGCCGAACCGATTCGGTATCGGACAAAACCCGATTGTGAATATGGCTTTCGATGCCGATAATGATTTTAACGGATTTAACTGGGAAGATTTGAAGGGTATGGTGGAGAAGCTTGCCGACCGTTATACGAAATCTGATTTTAAAAAATTATTCACGAAAGTCGATTTCAAATTCATCGGAGAGAAAATACCCGAAGCTTTAAAAAACGGTATGTTCAACGATCAGCAAATTTGTGAAATGACAAAACTCCTCGAATTGGCGCAGGAAGGCAACAAGGTAAAATTTCTCAATTATATTGAAAAAAATTGGGTAAAATTGAGTGAAAAGGTGTTTGTCGGTGCTTCTTCTACAATTATTGCCCAATATCTGCTAGCGTTGATTTTGCGAACAGCCTGATTTAACTATTAAAATTAAGCTGTTTGACAGATTCCTTGGTAGAATAATAATTTTAAGTCTTCGACGGAAATACGAATAAAAAGGGAGTCACTAAAACTTATGTATAACCGCTTTGTTACCTTATTTTTCTGTGTCTTTTGAACGAAATCAGTTATCTCAAATATAGAAATAGCTTTTGCTTTATTTCATAACTTTTCTAAAGATAAGAGTTATCAACGGTCGGGGTGTCCCGCTTTTATCCTTCTAAATAGTTGTCTGCCGTCTATATTATATATATATTTAACACATTAAAACGTAGTTTTTGATTAAACATTAAAATGAGATGGTATGAAATTATTTTTATTATTGATCTTGATTTTTGCATTAAATTCGATAGGTTTCGGGCAGCAAATCATTGTCAGAGATACGGTTAAATCGGAGATTCTGAGACAAATCCGGCATATTAATGTGGTGGTGCCTGCACTCCCCAGCCGGCAATCGGATTGTAAAATGAATGTGGTATATGTTTTGGATGGTGATGATGCTTTTGTTAATCTGGTTGCGGCTCATCTGGCTTTTGTCCGCGATATGGATAATGAGATTCCTGCTTTTTTGGTCGTGGGGGTTGTTTCTGAAAATACCCGTATGGATGATTTTATGGTGGGTGATCCGGATCGGGAAACAGGACGTGCACAGAAATTTTTAAGTTTTATGTCAGATGAACTTTTCCCTTATATCGAGTCTCGCTATAATGTGACCCGGCATAGGTTAGGTGTGGGGCATTCATTGGGAGGATCGTTGCTTATGCATGCGTTGTGTGACAGAGATTCTCTCTTTAACGCTTATATGATGTTCAGTCCGAATCTGGTTTATAGCAAAAACAGATTGCTGGAAGATTTTAAAGCGAAAGCTCCGGTAAAACTTGATAAGTTTGTTTATCTGTCTATTGGGGACACGGGCGAGCCGGAGACCGGATATTTGAAAGGAATTCGCCGGTTTGATTCTTTGCTTTTAAATTCTCCCGGGATCAAGGGATTTGAAGCGCATATAGATTATCTGACAGAAGTTGGACATATGGAATCGCTGCCTGTTTCTCTGGGCAGGAGTGTCAAAGAATATATCAGGTATTCTTATGGTACACCCGGAGAAGATGTGAGAATGGCTATGCTTGCAGAAGATGATTTTGCCAAAGCCTTTAGTAAGTATTATAACGACAGGCAGGAATATCTGGGATACCGTTATTATCCGGGTGTTTACAATCTGTATAATCATTGGATTGTGTTGGCGGGAATGAACGGTCAACCCCGGAAAATATTGCAAATTGCTGATTTGGCGATAAAGATTCATGAAGGAGACAGTCACCGGTATATTTTATATCTGGGGAAGGCTCAGGCTTATGATGATATGAATGATACCGAATCGGCTCTTAAAGCTTGTGAGGATGCGATGAAATCACTTCAGGCTGAGCATGACCAGTACGATAAAGAAGATTATAAATATGCCGAAGAGGAAATAAACGAACTGATTTCAGAAATAAAACAAGCGGGTCACTAAAAGGTGTCGTCTATAATTAATAAAGTCCTGTTATTCGATCGAATAACAGGACTTTGTTTATGATTATCAATTTATTTGGCGTTGCGGACTGAATCTGAATTCTTATTTGTCCGGAAATCAGTACCTCGGATAAATATCATATAATTAATCATTTACATTTTTTGCCTCAATACTTTTATCCTTTACTTTAAGCAGATAAATTTCATAAATCAATTGATTATTTCAGCCGATTATTTCGGGTAAATCATATATTTTGTAAAATATATTTTACAAAAATTTGTATAATAAAATATTATGTATATATTTAACGCAAAATATGTATGTATTATAAATATAAAACAATATTAAATAACTTATATATTTTATTAGCGAACATAAAAGATAATAGTTGTTGCAACATTATTATAAGCGAATGCTGATGCGCTTTGTTAGTAGGCTAATTTCATTTTTTTCGCTATGAAAACAAAATCAATGAAAATCAAAAACTATTCCCCCAAAGGGAGTCAGTCTTCTAAAATTAAGGAAGAAGACAAAACTTACGATGGAGGTACATTAGACACGGTTACAGTGTCTACAGGTCCTGTCAATAACCTATAGAGGTTAATCTCAATCTTGTTAGCCCTTTTATAAGGGCTAACTTCAATAAATAAACAGTCATTAATTTTAATTATATGAAAGAATATAAAGCTTGTCATCCTCTCGAAACTGTAAACAAGATAAGAGGAATATTGTCAAATATTGGAATTCTGACAAAAGATAATCATACAAAAAACAACAAATTTTTTTCTTTCCGGACAAATATTGCGTATCCTGATTTAGATTCTTTCAATTATGGAACAAACGGAAAAGGTACAACTTATGAATATTCTCTTGCCAGTGGTTATGCAGAATTTTTGGAAAGGCTGCAAAATAATTTATTGTTACCGAAAAGAAAATATAGTTATAAACGTTTTCTGGACGAACTTGATCCGAACTCTCAATTTGTAAAGAAAGTAAGGGAAAAAAATCTGGAATTAGATTATTTATTCGATAAGGATGAGGAATACTGGTCTATAGAAAAATTGCATGCCCATTGGGGAGATGAACTTAGAAAAATTTTCAAATTGAGTAATCATGATGATATCGGAGAATTTATAAGACAGATAAATCCTTCAGAAGAGGTTTTAATGGTCCCTTTTTTTGATGTGCAGACTCATGAATCCATCTATCTTCCAATTGAGTTATTATGGTCAGCTACAGGCTCTAATGGAATGTGTGCAGGAAATACTGCACAGGAGGCTATTCTGCAAGGAGTTTGTGAGCTTTTTGAGCGTTATGCCATAAAAGAAATATATCTGAAAGAATTAACTCCGCCAACAATACCTTATGACGCATTTAAAGGTTCTGTGGCCTATGAAAACTTACATTACATATTAAAAGAAAACCCGAATTATGAAATTATTATAAAAGATTGTTCCCTGGGGCTTGGTTTACCTGTTATAGGGCTTATCATTACTGATAAAGAAAAGCATTTTTTCAATTTCAAATTAGGTTCAGATTTCAATCCTGCTATTGCGCTGGAAAGATGCATTAATGAAGTTTATCAGGGTACAACATATTTCAAAAGTATTCCTTTTAAATTCTTCGACAAATCACAGAAACCTGATTATATATCGGATATTGATTATATGTATTTAAATCTGAAAAACACATTCGTAGATAGTTCGGGTTATTGGCCTGCTTCTATATTATCTGCCAAAGTATCTTATCCGTTTACTGGCTTTAATGATAAGTTGGGAAATACGAATGCGTATGATCTGGACTACAGTATCAAACTGATCCATAATTTAGGGTTTAATCTTTATATTCGTGATAATTCGAAACTTAATTTTCCGGCTTATTACGTTGTTGCCCCAGGCATGAGTGAATTAGTGATAAACAAATCAAATTGTACATTACTCAATTTAGGAAGTAAATTAAATTATCTTTGTAATATGAGCAATTTGACTGTTGAAAAGGCGGCCTTATTAGCTGACAGTCTGGATTGTAATTATGAATTGATAAAGCTTGACAGATTCAAATATACGAAAATATATGTTCCTGTCAAGGATCAAGATTTATATGATCTTGATTTAGAGCTACTTTTATACATGCTTTTTTATTATGCGCGCAATAACGATAAAGCAATGTATTATCTGAATTTATTCTTATCAGATAAAAGCCGCGATGACTATGATTATTATTATGCTATTTCGGATTATATGAATCTGAGATATACAGAAAATAGAAATGACGATGAAATTGCCGCAATTTTATCAATTGGTTATGGAAAAGATACCGCAAATGAAGTAGTTGAGGATATATCCGATCCGGAAAAAATATTCAGATACCACTCCTTCCCCAATTGTTTCAACTGTGAAGATTGTAAAGTCTCGGATAAATGCAGGTTATTTGATGTGTTTCAAATAGAAAAGAATATTAATGTTCATTCGCGTGTCATAAATCAAAAAGACTTGGAAAAACACTTGTTCGGAAACACACAATAGATATTGTTCGGATTAAAAAATCACTGGTATTTTGGGTACTTCAATCCATCCCAATACTAGTGGTTTTCAAACTAAATATATAGCTATATGAAGTTTATATTCTTTTTTCTGTTATTGGTGATCTCACATTATACCGCGAGCTCGCAGTTAAATGTTATTGAGAGTAGAATTGTTAATCCCGACCAAAAACCCATTGAATACGCAACAGTTATTTTACAGGATTCACAGGTAAAATATATTGACGGTACAATTACTGACAGCACGGGGTATTTTATAATCAAGCATCTTCTGGCCGGTAATTACCGGTTGATTATTCAACATTTACTTTATGAGTCCGATACATTGTATATACAGGCCAACATGCAGATACAGCCTGTAATAACTCTTATTCCCAGGCAATATACTTTAAATGAAGTTCAGGTGTCAGCAGAGGGACCAATGATGAAAGTAAGCGGTAATATGTTGTCTTATAATGCTCAATCGATAGAAAAAAATAAGGCAATAACAACCGCTTACGAAATGTTAAAAGAGATTCCGGGTATATTTGAAATCAATAACCAATTGTCATTGATAGGCAGTGAAAAGCTAAACATTGTTATAAACGGACAAATGACTAAAATGACTATAGAGCAGGTCAGTAATATGCTGAAGACCATTCCTTCTTCGAATATTGCAAATATTGAGGTTATGTATAATCCGCCTGCCAAATATAATGTCAGGGGAGCTCTGATCAATATCGTTCTGAACAAAAGGACGGATGAACAGCCGTCTGTAACAGGGGAAGTGTCAGCATCATACAAACAATCGGTCTATGCATCAAACGTTGACCGGATCAATCTTGTTTATAATAATTCAAAATTCAAAGTTGATTTTTCGGCCACGGTTAATACCGGGAAAAGTTGGGATAAAAACAAATCCTATTCCCGGCATTCCCTGAAAGACAAAATTGTAAAAATAAATGAATTCATCAATAGCAGAAATAATTATCTGGATATAGATTTCAGAACAGAAGCAGCTTATACATTTAACAAAAACAGTGAACTTATTTTTTCATATTTCCTTAATAAAGAGAAAAAAAACGGCAAAAGTTTTGCAACGAACGATTATACCGATATAAACCAATATAGCTTAAACAGCTTGAATCACACGAAAGATAACCGGCAGTTGCACAACGCCTATATACAGTATTCAAACAGAAGATTCAACATAGGAGCCGAATACACTTTTTACAAAAATCCGACAGACCAGCATTATACCGATGAAAAAGACCATCAAATCAATAAAAATTATATCAATAATTCTGATCAAAAGATTTCAAAATGGTCCGTATTTGTTAATCATGGACTTACCTTCTCCTCAAAGTTAAAACTGAATTATGGTATAAATGCGGGATATAATTTATCTGATACGAAAGTTCGGTATTTATTCAGGCAAAATGATGATTACATCGAAGCCGGAGATTTAAATTTAGATGGCAGTCAGAAAGAATACACTGCAACCCCTTTTATAGAAGCATCCTACCGGTTCAATAAAAAACTGTCGGCCTCCATTTCCTTGAAAACCGAATACTTCAAATCAATTTATACAGATAATGGTATCCGGCATACTTTATGGAACGACTGGTCGCTATTTCCAAATTTATCCGTTACTTACAGTCTGGATCCGAGAAATACTTTTCAGTTGAATATTACGAGTGATAAGTATTATCCTTCATTTTGGGCCATTAATCCTCAAACGACAGAATTGAACTCATATTCGGAGGTTGTGGGTAATCCGGAGTTAAGCCCGTATAAGATGTACAGAGGGCAGTTTATGTATATACGCAATCGCAAGTATATTTTTATGGGATTCATTCAGTATGCACCGGACTATTTCAGTCAGTTGCCCCATATGTCGGCAGACGAAATAAAGACAATATATCGTTTTGAGAATTATGATTATCTGCTAAGAATGGGAATAGCAGTGATACTGAATGTTAAGCAAGGAAAATTCTTTAGCAGCAATATCACTTTGCAGGGAATAAATTCGCGGGAGAAGATCGACGATTTTTATGGTTATTCATTTAATCATACAAGCTTAAGCGGTGTGGTCAATTTAAATAATTCTTTTAATCTTACCGAGTATTTATTGTTGCAGGTCAACGGACATTTTCAGTCTGCTGCCCGGCAGGGGGTCTATAAACTCGGCGAAATATGGAAGTTGTCAGGCAGAGTCAAATGGACGATAACCAAATCGCTTTCTTTTTTGGTAAATTATGACAACATATTGTGCCATCAGAGGCCGCGTCCGGTTAAGTTGGAATACAGTAACCAGTACAAGCTGACTCGTTTTTATGAGAGAAGCAGTGTTGAATTTACATTGATCTGGAGACTAAAGAATCATAAACAATCAAAATACCATCAGGTTGACGACAGTAGATTGAGCCGGTAGTATCCCGAAAAATGAATTTTGGAGGGGGGGCTATGGTATAAAAAAATCCTGTGATTCGTTAGAATCACAGGATTTTCAATGATTAAACCTAGTTGGCGGTGCGGACGGGACTCGAACCCGCGACCCCAGGCGTGACAGGCCTGTATTCTAACCAGCTGAACTACCGCACCAAAATAACCATAAAATTTTAGAAGAACTTTTTCAGCGGTGCGGACGGGACTCGAACCCGCGACCCCAGGCGTGACAGGCCTGTATTCTAACCAGCTGAACTACCGCACCAGATTTTGGTTGTGCTATCTCTTAACAGCGGTGCAAATGTAGGATGATTTTTTGAAATAGCAAATAAATGGATAGGAAAAAATGAAAAATATTTCTTCTACTTGTAAAATATAATGGAAAAATAAATGGAGAACGAAGGCGGAGATTAGAATTTTTGTTTAACTTTGAACGCGTAATAATTTTTAAATTAAAAAACTTTAAGATAATGAATGTACCTGCAGAATTAAAGTACACCAAAGAACATGAATGGATTCGTGTTGAGGGTGATGAAGCTGTTATAGGCATAACCGATTATGCTCAAAGTCAATTGGGCGATATCGTTTTCGTAGAGTGTGAAACTGTCGGGGATAACCTTGAAGCCGGAGATACCTTCGGTACAGTTGAGGCCGTAAAAACCGTTTCCGATTTATATATGCCTGTTGGGGGAGAAGTGTTGGAATTTAATGAAGAATTGGAAGGAGAGCCGGAATTGGTAAATAAAGATCCGTATGGAAAAGGCTGGATTATCCGTATTAAGCTCGGTGATGAAGCTGAAATCGACGGGTTGTTGACTGCTGATGCTTATAAGGCTATCATCTGATAAAAATATTGAGAGCTGTAATATCCAAGCGGAAATTACAGCTCTTTTTAGATAAAGTAGTCAATCTTTGTTATATATTTTAATAACTTTGTGTTTTAAAATATAATTTTTAAATTTGTGGGTGTTGTATTGTACTATCAATAATCTTGTATTTAATTAAAATCTGAATTCCAATGACTCTAATCAAATCTATTTCAGGTATTCGGGGAACGGTAGGTGGTTATCCGGGGGATAATCTGACTCCGTTGGATATCGTAAAGTTTGTTTCTGCTTATGCCACTTGGTTGAAAAAGGGAGCCGGTAAAGAAAAAGCCAGGATCGTAATGGGGCGGGATGCCCGTATTTCCGGTGAAATGTATGCTAAATTGGTATCTGCCACCTTAATCGGGTTGGGGCATGATGTTGTAAATATCGGTTTGGCTACGACTCCGACAACAGAGATTGCCGTGACAGGAGAAAAGGCAGACGGGGGTATTATATTGACGGCCAGTCATAATCCCAAGCAATGGAATGCTTTAAAATTACTGAATGGACGAGGTGAATTTCTGACGGCAGCCGACGGAGCCCAGGTTTTAGAATTGGCTGAAAAGGAAAATTTCGAATATGCAGATGTAGATCATTTGGGACAGATTACAGAGAAAGATTATACCGATTATCATATTGAGCAGGTTTTAGGTTTGAAGCTGGTAAATAAAGAAGCAATTGCCAAAGCAAACCTGAAAGTGGTGGTAGATGCCGTGAATTCTGTGGGAGGAGTTGTTATACCCCGTTTGTTACGGGCATTAGGAGTCAAGGAGATTGTGGAGTTGAATTGCGAGCCGACCGGGCGGTTTAAGCACAATCCGGAGCCGATTCCGGAGAATCTGACGGAAATTTCGGCTAAGATGAAAGAGTGCGGGGCTGATCTCGGTATTGTCGTGGATCCGGATGTAGACCGTTTGGCATTAATCAGTGAGAACGGAGAGATGTTCGGTGAGGAATATACGTTGGTGGCTGTGGCCGATTATGTATTGAAACATACTCCCGGTAATACGGTTTCCAATCTTTCTTCTTCACGGGCGCTCAAAGATGTAACTGAAGCATACGGGCAGGAATATAACGCTGCCGCTGTCGGTGAAGTCAATGTTGTGGCTAAAATGAAGGAAACCCATACGGTAATCGGGGGAGAAGGAAACGGAGGGGTTATTTATCCGGAAAGTCATTATGGCCGGGATGCTTTGGTAGGAGTCGGATTATTCCTGTCTCACTATGTGACAAAGGGTAAAAAAATGACGGAATTGAAAAAAGATTATCCGCAGTATTTTATCTCTAAAAATAAGATTACGCTTTCTCCGGAGATCGATGTAGATAAAATTCTGGAGGGCCTGAAAAAGAAGTATGCCAATGAAAAGGTAACGGATATCGATGGTGTGAAAATTGATTTCGAGAGGGGATGGGTACATCTTCGTAAATCGAATACTGAACCGATTATCCGGATTTATTCGGAGGCCAAAGACGAAACTGCTGCCAATGCGTTGGCAGAGGAAGTGATTGAAACGGCAAAAAGCCTGTATTAATTTACGATTATAAGTAAGTTGTAAGCTACAAGTTCAGAAGGTATCGTTCTGGTTTCGGGTGTAAACGATAAATTTCTTGATAGGTAGCTTACAATTTTTTTGTTTATTAAGTTTGTGATATCTACTATTCTGTATTTTATAAAATAAACTTCCGGGCAGAAAATCAAGCCTGCCATCGCTGGAATCCGTATGGAAGTAGACCGCCGTTAATTTGTAGAGGTTCCAATGAAAAACAAAACGTATCAGTTGGTATATGGCTTTTTTATTTTTTCGGTTTGTACGGGGTTGGCTTATGCAGACGTGAAAAAACTTACGACCGATAACCTGCAAGCATTCTTCGCCGGCAGTTTGTGTATCACCGTCCGCAGGCACTCGGGGATTATACACTGGAATCATAAATCAAATATTTGCATACGCATAAAGAGGCCGTAAAGGGCGTAAAAAAATCCACTGTAGCACTACAACGCTCGTTTTTTTTAATTATAGTGTTTATTTATCAAATTTTAGTATATTTAAAGGTGGATAAAGAGCCGGAATATAGCTTAAGGCGATTTTATCTCCCAATAGCAGTACGATAGGCGTAACAGAGTTATGTCAGTAATCAGATTAACTGTGATTTGAAGTTGTGTATGTACGAATTTGAAAAATAAATGCTAGTAAAATGAAGAAATTTAGCTTATTAATTGCAGGTGTTATGTTGTTTCTGACAATGTATTCTCAAAATGAGAAAATGGATTGGAATAGCGATTTAGATTATTTGGTAAAAGAGTTATCTGAAAAGCATTATAATTTTTTCAAAATAAAAAGTAAAGATTATTTTTTATCGGGTGTAAATACGATTAAGCAAGAATATAAAGATCTGAATGACTTTCAGGTTGCTTTGAAAATTCAACAATTAATAGCAAAATTTGGAGATTCGCATACAATGTTGAATTATAGTCAGTTATTAAATCCGGATCAAATACTTCCCATCCATTTGTTGTGGACGAGTGATGGACTCTATGTATTGCACACAACGCCGGAAAATGAAAAGATATTGGGTTGTCAGGTGTTATCAATCAATGATGTTCCGATAACTACCGTAATAGACAGTTTGAGTACATTGTTTGTCATTGATAATCAGGCAATGGTAAAATCACTGATACCACAAACTATTCCTTCCCTACAAATTCTGGAATATTTTGGTTTTACGAACACAGAGCAAGTTCAGCTTGGTTTAAAAACAGGGGCAAATCAAAATCAGACGTACATATTGAGACCGTCGTTGATGAATCGGGATAATAGAGTTTCTTTTAGGCCTGATTCTCTTGCTTTCTGTACAAAAAATGAAAATCAAGTTTTTACGGATTGTTATTATCCTGCCGAAAAAATATATTACATATTGTACAATAGATGTTTTAGTAAGGAGGTCGCATTGGAATATGGAAATAAGAAAATGGCAGAAAATTTGCCCTCGTTTAAAGAATTTGAAGAAAAAATATTTAATACATTAGCCAATGAATCTGTCAGAAAGATAATATTTGATATGCGCTATAATGGTGGAGGAAGTTCTGCGCAAGGTACAGCATTTATTGAAAAGTTGGCAAAATTTTCAGAATCGAACCCTGCTATAAAGATATATGTGGTTTTAGGTAGGGCGACATTTTCTTCCGCGATATTAAATGCGATGGATTTCAAACGATTAACTAATGCTGTGTATGTTGGCGAAGAAACCGCGGGTAAACCCAACCATTTCGGTGAAGTGAAAAACTTTCAACTCCCGGCTTCTAAATTGTGGGTTAATTATTCCACCAAATATTTTAAGGTAACGGATGAAGAAGTGAATACGATTACGCCTGATGTTAGAATAGAAATGAGTTTTTCCGATTTTATAAAAGGAATTGACCCTGTTTACGAATGGATAAAACGACAATAAACCGCTGCTAATAAGCGTAATCTCAAAAACAGAGATATTTTAATCGTAAAAAATATTCGTCTACTCTACATATAGTACCAATCCCTTTAAATACTCTCCTTCCGGGTGGTAAATGTTTATCGGGTGATCGGCGGGTTGGGTCAGTTGATGGAGGATGCTTACTTTGCGTCCGGTATTGGCGGCGGCAGTGAATACGGTTTGCCGGAATAATTCTTTTGTCATGACCTGTGAGCAGGAGAAGGTAAAGATAATGCCTCCCGGTTTAATGACTTCTATCCCTTTCCGGTTCAGCTTTTTGTATCCCTGGATGGCATTGTTCAATACATTCTGATGTTTGGCAAATGCCGGCGGGTCCAGAATAATCAGGTCGTATTTGTCGTAGGAGTGTTCAAGAAAACGAAATGCTTCTTCGGCAAATGCTTCGTGCCTGGGATCTCCCGGGAAGTTCAATTCTACGTTTTGCCTTGCCAATTCAATAGCTCTGGCAGAGACATCGACAGAATGTACAGAATGTGCGCCTCCCCGCATGGCATAGAAAGAAAATCCACCCGTGTAACAAAACATATTCAGTACGGATTTATCGCGTGCATACTTTTCCAATAGGCTGCGGTTTTCCCGTTGATCGATAAAGAAGCCTGTTTTTTGTCCTTCCAGCCAGTCTACATTAAATTTTAAACCATTTTCCAGAGCAATAAACGATTTTGCCTGACCGTATAAATAACCGTTTTTCGGTTCTATTGCCGCTTTGAAAGGTAATGTCGATTCGGATTTGTCGTATATGGCTGTTATTTGATCGCCTAACACTTCAACAATGGCTTTGGCAATGTTTTCCCGTTCCAGATACATACCGACGGAATGGAACTGGGTGACGGCTACATTGGCATATATGTCTACCACAAGGCCGGGCAGGTTATCGCCTTCTCCGTGAATAAGGCGGTATACGTTGTTGGTTTGTGAATCTGTAAGCCCCAGGGAACGACGCTTCCGGTAAGCTTCAGTTATTCTTGTCCTCCAGAAGTTGTGGTCAATAACAGTGTCTTCGAAACTTAGTATACGTACGGCTATGGAACCGATCTGATAATGTCCGATAGCCAGGAACTGACGGTCTGCACTGTATACTTTAACGATATCTCCTTCCTGTAGTGTACCTTCTGTCTTGGCAATTGCTCCGGAGAATATCCAGGGATGGTATCTGAATACAGATTTTTCTTTCCCGCTTTTTAATAGAATCGAATTCATAAACCGTTTTTTATTTGTTTGGCTGACGGCTGCAAAAATAGATAAAAATCGGGAATAACAGAGAAAAAAATCCGGGAGCCTTTTTCAGCACTCCCGGATCAGATTAATTTTCCAGCATTTGTTTTGCCTTTTCTAAGATTGTTGTATCGTCAATTTGAACGATCCCCCCTTCGGGACCTTTTTCGAAATGAATACCGACTGCTTTCCCTTCTTCATAATGATCGCCCCCAAAGTAATTCCGGACGGTTTCAACATCAATGCCTAAGTCATCTGCAATTTTTTGCATGCTTCCTGAGGGCAATTGGTCTTTGATTCTCCTCAATTCGTTGAATGTCATTGTCGTCATATCTCAAAAGTTTTATGGTTATTCGTTGGAATAAATGTATGATTTCTTTTTGAAAAAAGCAAATAAAACGTTTGCATTAATTCTGTTCAGATATTACCCGACCAGTACAAATGATGTTAAATAAATCATTTTTAGCCGCTTAATCAGGAGGTGAATGTATGAATAAAAGCGGATTTTTATGCTCTGTTTTTTTTCGTATCTTTGCCGATGTTAAGTCTGTAGATTTATTCGGGGTTTTTGTAATTTCTTTACTGAAAACATATAAAGATGTTTGAATATATCTCGGCTATTAGAACGTATTTAATGGAGATCGGAATAAAAGGTTTACGTTCGTAAATTATAAATCTTTGGTTATATGGAATTTAAGGATTTAAAGATAAGCAAACAGATATTGAATGCATTGGATGAAGCGGGATTTGAAATTCCGACTCCGGTACAGGTGGAAGCGTTTCCGGTAATTCGCTCGGGAAAAGATATGATTGGGATTGCTCAGACCGGTACCGGAAAAACGTTGGCTTATCTGATACCTATCCTGATGAAGTTGCATTATGCACAAGGTAAGTATCCCCGGGCCATTGTTATCGTGCCGACCCGGGAGCTGGTTGTGCAGGTGTGTGAGAGTGTAGAATTGTTGACCGCTTATATGGATATCCGTTGTCTGGGAATATACGGGGGAACCAATATACGGACACAGCAGGATGCCGTGTATGAAGGTTGTGATTTGCTGGTGGCGACTCCGGGGCGTTTTATGGATATTTATATGAATGGAATTATCCGAACCACTTCCGTAAAAACGGTCGTAATCGACGAAGCCGACCGGTTAATGGATTTAGGTTTTATACCGCAGTTGAGAAGTATACTGGAGGTGATACCGGAAAAACACCAGACGTTACTTTTTTCCGCTACTTTTTCGGATACGGTGATTGCGTTGGCAGAAGAGTTTATGGTTGCACCTGAAAAAGTGGAGATTGCACCTCAGGCGACGACTGTGGATACTGTTGTACAATACCGTTACGATGTGCCGAACATAATGACTAAAATCAATTTGTTGAAATTATTGTTGGCGGATAAGGAGGTATATACAAGGGTTATGATTTTTACTGAAAGTAAGAAAAACGCCGATCGTATTACTGATAAACTGGCGGATTTTTGGAAAGATGAATTGAGTGTCATTCACTCCAATAAAGCCCAAAATACCCGTTTGAATGCTTTGAAAGCATTCCGGGAAGGAAGGGCCCGTATCATGGTTGCTTCTGATGTGGCGGCCCGTGGATTGGATATTCAGGATGTGTCACATGTTATCAATTTTGATATACCGACCTTGGCGGAAGAATATGTGCATCGTATCGGTCGTACGGCCAGGGCCGGTAAGGAAGGAACGGCTATAAGTCTGGTTGCACCCAGGGAGGAAGATAGATTTACCGATATCGAGCGTTTGATCGGTCAGTCTGTCGAAATGCTTCCTTTGCCTCAGAAATTGGAGATTTCAGATATTTTATTGGAAGAAGAGAAGGTCGTGACTGCCAATATTGTATACCAAAAGAAACCACGTCCTAAAGGAGGCGGGGCATTTCACCAGAAGTCCGCTAAAAATAACAAAGGAAAGAAAAAATGATTTTTGCTAAGCCCGCAGATCATGCTGATTCATTTGTGATTTAGATTTGCGACTGTGGCAGATATTTATCATTAGGGAGCAATGCAATCTCGACTTTTCTAAACGATCTAAGTATTTAAATCTGTAATCAGGGTTTGTCTGTGTGTCTAGTCTACAATCGTAAATCAAAAATCGTAAATAATAAAGACTCTGTAAATTAAGCGGATGCCTTTAATTTGCTCCCGGCCTTTCCGAGAACAATCTAAAATCTAAAATTTAAAATCTACAATTTACAAATTGTCTTCATTGCATTACATCATTTTTAATGATCCGGATGATTTGATCGGCTTTGATATCGGAGGCGATGTATTGCTCCAGGATTTTTTTGGCCAATTCTCCGGCAGGCTTTTCCGGATCGCTGTCTGCGGCGGCCGTATTGATTAAAGTTATGATATTGTTTTTAAAGTCTGTCACGACGTTCCAGGCATTTTCGCTCAGGTACAATTGTTGTGAAAGATTGTATTCATATTCCTGCCGGATTTCGTTTGCCAGAAGCCGGTGGTATTCTCTGCCGGATATATTGGATAGGAGGGTTCTGGGTATCAAAGAATCTGGTTTCATCCTTTCGATGAAAAGAATGATTCTTTCATAGGCCAGTAACTTTAAATTTAAGAGTGTTTGGGTTGTCGACTCTTTAGCCGTTTCAGTTTTAGGGTTGGTATGTACATATTTATTGACGAAAATTTCCAATAAAGAAATACCTTTCCGTAACAAAGGGTACATCATCAAGGCGAGTAATATTAATGGCAATAGTAAATAATCTCCGATAGTCATAGCATATTTTTTTATTGGACAAAGATAATTTTTTAATTGAAAATCGTTTATCCTTCATCCTTTTTTATATCTTTGCAATCGTATGCGTATGATATATACAGAATCACCGATTAACCGGCTTTTTTTGAATATTAAAAAGCGTGATGAGTTTAATTTCTGAAACTCATTTTATCTCATTTTGCCGATACTTACGTAATGTAAATTTTAGATTTATGATTTTGGATTGCACCTACAATCTGTCCTTGTAAAAAAGAAAAATCATAAATCGTGAGTCAAAAATAATGGTTGATTTAAATCGGCATAATTGATCTGAATTTATAATTTACAATCTAAAATTTACAATTTAAATTTAAATATTATGGAATTACCGTTTGCAGAATCATTTCGAATCAAGATGGTAGAAACCATCCGTAAAAGTACACGTGAAGAACGTGAGCAATGGATCAAAGAGGCTAAATACAATCTTTTCAATCTGAAAAGTGATCAGGTATTTATAGACTTACTGACCGATTCGGGTACCGGAGCGATGAGTGACAAGCAATGGTCGGAATTGATGCTAGGGGATGAGAGTTATGCCGGAGCACGTTCTTATTATAAAATGAAGAATGCTATCAAGGAGATTTTGGGTTTTGATTATTTTTTGCCGACGCATCAGGGACGGGCAGCCGAAAATGTATTGTATTCCACGATCATTAAGGAAGGGGATGTTTTACCCGGAAATTCCCATTTTGATACAACCAAAGGACATATTGAGTTTCGTAAAGCGCTTGCGATAGATTGTACGATCGATGAAGCAGCCGATACCCAGTTGGAGATACCGTTTAAAGGCAATATGGATCCGGCTAAACTGGAAGATGTGTTGAAAAAATATCCGAAGGAAAAAATCCCCGCAGTTGTATTGACGGTGACCAATAATACGGCCGGAGGACAGCCTGTATCTATGCAGAATATCCGTGAAGTTTCTGCTTTATGTAAGAAATACGGTGTAAATCTTCAGATCGATTCGGCTCGTTTTGCTGAGAACGCCTATTTTATCAAAACCCGGGAAAAAGGATATGAAAATAAGACGATCAAAGAAATTGTCCGGGAAATGTTTTCATATGCCGATATTATGACAATGTCTTCTAAAAAGGATGCCATTGTAAATATGGGAGGTTTTGTCGCCTTTAAGAATGAGGAATTGTGGAAGAAATGCCAGATGTTCTGTATTATGAACGAAGGTTTTATTACTTATGGGGGGATGTCAGGCCGGGATATGAATGCTTTGGCGCAAGGCTTGGATGAAGGAACTGAGTTTGATTATCTGGAAACCCGGATCAGACAGGTAGAATATCTGGGTGCTAAACTGGACGAATACGGAATACCGTATCAGCGTCCTGCCGGCGGACATGCCATTTTTGTGGATGCTAAAAAGGTATTGACCCATGTTCCTAAAGAGGAGTTTATCGCACAGACACTGGGAGTTGAATTGTATCTGGAAGCCGGTATCCGCGGGGTTGAGATCGGTTCTATCCTGGCCGACCGCGATCCGGTAACCCGTGAAAACCGTTACCCGCGTTTGGAGTTGTTGCGTTTGGCTATTCCGCGACGTACATATACCAATAATCACATGGATGTGATTGCTGCTGCATTGAAAAATGTGTACGACCGTCGTGAATCCATTAACAGAGGTTATGTGATTACCAAAGAGTTTCCGATTATGCGGCATTTTACCGTGGAATTGGAAAAAGCGAAATAAATGATAAAAGAGGCTGCCGGAGCAGCCTCTTTTGTTTATCCGGTGTTTTAGAATTCGGATAAAAATGTGTTCAGATTGACGTCGGTATTTGTAATATTGAGTTTTTTGCGTAATCGGCTACGCATCACCTCTATACTTTTAACCGTTACTCCGCAGAGGGCTGCAATTTCTTTGGACGACATATTCAGTCGTAGAAAAGCACATAGCTTTAGATCTGCCGGAGAGAGGTCGGGACAATATTCCTGTAATTTTTTGTAAAAATCGAGATAGACCTGGTTGAAATGTATTTTGAATTCATCCCATAAATCGTTTTTCATAACGGATTGTAATTCGATGACAATATTCTTGATTTCGGTAGCTTGCTGTCCTTTCAGGTCTGATTTAAGATGATGCAGGCGACTGATGATGGAATGTATGAGATCGGAGTTGCGGAGTAGAAACATTACATTGCTGGTCAGTTCTTTATTTTTGAATTCCAGGTCTTTTTCGAGGCTCTGCTTTTCCAGACGAATGCGTTTGTTACGGCTGTTGGCTAGAAAATAGAGCAGGGTTATCCCGCCTAATAAAGAAAGTATGATGACTAAAATAAGTTGGTAACGTAGTTCTTTGTTCTGGTTTTTTATCAGGGTTTCGGTTGTTCTTTTGTCAAAGTCATATTGCAGTTTCAGGGCCGTAATCTTAGAGGCAATGGTATCGTTGAACAATTCGTCTTTCAGGTCGAATAGTTTTTTCAGATATACATTGGCTTCCTGATAATCATGTTCCATTTCACAGAGATTGATGTATAACTGATAGGCATGCTGCAACAGGGATTTGGAGTGTATCTCTTTGGCTATTGCAATGGTTTTTTCCGTGTATTTACGGGATTCTTTCGTATCGTTGTCGTTATAGAATAATTGGGCCAGTTTCAAATAATTTTTTCCTAATCCCATTTCATTGTCTATTTTCCGGTTATATCCGATGCTTTTCCGGATACAATCGTGAGCTTTGTTTTTTTCTCCTTTATCGTGGTAATACAGAGCTATATTATTGTAGTATTGGCCCAGATATTCATAATTTAACGTGTCGCACAGAGCGATGGCCTGCTCGATATATTGTATGGCTTTATCCGGTTGTTCCAGCCGGTCGTAGCATAGGCCGATGTTGTTGTAAAAAGCATGTAAATTTTGGTACTGGCAACTGTCGCCCTGGCGTATCAGTTCTTCTGTTTTGTGTAGGGCTTCCATGAAGTAAGTAAGTGCGGATTCCGGTTTATTCAGGCGGAAATAAACCCCTCCGATGTTATTTTTAATGGAGAGTATATTTACTGCATTTTTTTCTTTTTCCATAATATTGAGCGCTTTTAGAAAAAATTCCAGCGCTTTGTCGTAGATGTCACATTGGAGGAAAATGATGGCGGCATTTGTGTAATATACACCGGTATGTTTTAAAGTTTCGCTCTGATCGATGATTTCCAGCATCTGTTCGGTATATTTCAGACAGAGATTGATGTTGTGGGGTTGGGTTAAAAATGCCAGTTCGCTAAGTAATTGTATTTGTTTGTCGGGAATTTTTGTTTTTTGAAATTCGACCAGAAGACTGTCGGTTATTTTTTGTGTGTCGGAATAACTGGGGGAGGATATAGCTTTTGAAAAGAGAAACAGAAAAAACAGAACGAACAGGGGGCTGAAGATGATAGATTGAATGGCTCTCATGAAACTTATTATTAATGCTGCTCAAATTTAGATAAAAAAATAAAAAATGAAATAATAGCTATTGTTTATTGTTGACATGCAATAATAATGACTATTCTTTTGGATGAAAAT
This sequence comes from Culturomica sp., assembly GCF_003524185.1. Classification (NCBI taxonomy): domain Bacteria; kingdom Pseudomonadati; phylum Bacteroidota; class Bacteroidia; order Bacteroidales; family Odoribacteraceae; genus Culturomica; species Culturomica sp. Next base: position 22,207 of record NZ_DOED01000043.1, on the reverse strand, counting down.
ACGGTCTGTTTTGAGTTATATTTTAATTAAAATGAGTTATACAGTTTGGGTTCTGAGTCTAAGTTGATTACCCGGAAATGATAAACAGAGGCCGCCGGTGTAACCGGGCAACCTCTGTTGTTGTATAACGCAGGCGTCAGCGTTATTGCGCTTTTTTCTTAAAGATGTCGAAATTAAGACCTACAGAGAATTGCAGGCTGTTTTTCATCGGATTGTTGTCCGATACGGCAGCTACATAAGAAAAATCGGCCAAAAGATTGTAATAACGCAATCCGACACCGGTACTGAACCAGGTGGGATGTCCTTTGTCTTTATTGCCGTGATGGTATCCGGTTCTTAAGGCGACGGTCTTTGCGAACCAATATTCCGCAGCCAGAGCCCATGTAATATTGTCTGACTCGATATCGCCGAAAGACGAGAAATATCCTCCTACGCCCGATTTGTCCGGTTTTTCGCCGTCTTTATATTGAGGCGTGATAATAGCATTCCCTTCCAGGGCAATCAGTAACGAATGCTGTTGGTTGAAATTCATTTCGTAGGAAGTACCCAGACGAAGGCCACCGGGGAGGTAAGCTTCGTTGTCGTTGCCGTATTTTAATTTCGAACCGATGTTGGCCAATGTCAGACCGGCTCTCCAAACAGAGTTTTCTTGCAAAAAATGGACCTCTTTGTTGAAGAACAATGAGATGTCGGCAGCAAAAGCATTGGCCGGATCGGCTTTTACTCCGCCTACCATTTGTCCCATCCCCAGTTCGGAACGGATGTATTTCAGCGTTGCACCTGCAGAGAGGTAGCGTCCCAGTTTCCGGGCATAAGCAATGTCGATGCTCATCTCGTAGGGATTTTGTTCTCCCATATTCATTCCATCTTCTCCGATGAACATTACGTCCCCGAAAGAAAAATACCTGAAACCAGCATTGATGGTCTGTACATCGTCGATCCGGTAAGAAAAGCCGATGCTCGACAGGTTAATGTCTTTGATGAGTTCCCGCATCCAGGGGCTATAGGTGTATGATAATTCCGCATTATTTTCGGAAAATGCCGATTTGGCGGCATTCCAAAAAATCGAATAAGGATCGGCGGAGGTTGAAGCTCCGATGGAGCCCATAGCTCCGGACCGGGCATCCGGTGCGATCGAGAGGAAATAAGCGCCGCTGTATAAAGAAGCGGTTTGGTTTTCCTGCGCTCTGACTCCGAGTGAGGCGAAGGCCGTAAGCGCTATAATTGAAATCTTTCTGATCATAATGACAATGTATAAAAGGGGAGAGGAGTGCCTCTCCCCGGATAAAACTTATTGTTTAACTACTTTAGAGGTAATTCTGTCACCTTTATGTTCTACTTCCAGAATATACATGCCTGCGGGCAAGCTGGTAATATCCAGTTCTTTTACGGAACCGGTCGTTACAGCCGTTTTTTCCGTATAGACGATACTGCCGTTCATGCTGTACAGGCGGAAAATTACTTCCCCATCGACATCGTCGGAACATTGGATGTTCAGAACATTTGTAGCCGGATTCGGGTAAGTTTTTACCTGGGCTTCGAAAATACCGCTGCCGCTGGTCTCTTCTTCTTCAACGGTTACCTTGAATGTAGTAGTCGCCTGTAATAATTCAGGATCTTTTGCCGTCAACGTGACGGTCGCTTCGCCTTTGGCTTTGAGAACAAATTCAAGAGTATGGGTTGCAGACACAAATACCTCGACAGTGTCCGGATGGGATGATATGGCTGTATAAGTCAGTTCGTCACCGTCCGGATCGGAAAATACGGTTCCCAGTTCCAAACCTTCGACTAGTTTGCCGATTTTCACAGTCTTGTCGCCCGGTTGCTGGATCACGATCGGTGCCCGGTTTACTTTTTCTACATAATAGGCAACTTTCAACTGACGCTCGTTCGTGAATTCGTCTACGGCTTTTAATGTGAAAGTATGATCTCCGCTTTGGCCGTATTTAGGCGACAGGGTGACCGTGATGTTGTTTTGATCCCGGGTCAGGCTGGCGATGTTCTGTTCGTCTTCAATGACAGAAATTTCCATGTCGTCGTTTTCATTGTCAATGACTGTAAACCTGACAGTAGCTTCTTCCTCTTCTTTTACACGGATGGTTTTATCCAATTGCGTAATGACCGGAGCCGTGTTTTTCTTTAACGTGACCGGAACGATGGTTGTCGGTTTTCCGGGATCGTTACTCTTGATGACCAGGTTGGCCAGATTGTTACCTTCGCCTCTGGTCAAAGCTGCATTGGCATGCAGGGAAATCTTCACGGATTCTTCCGGTTGTAAGGTTTTCTCTTCGCCTTCCATTGTCAACCAGGCGCTGCTGGCCTCTTTTTCATATATTTTTTGTAAGAAGCCGAGTACGCCGTATTGGGATTGGAGTGACAGCAGATCGTCCCAGGTACCTTCCAGGTGTACTGTGAACCGTCCCTCTGTTGCGGGGTCGGTTACCGACATCAATGCTATTCCGGTATTGGGTTTGATGTAGATGTATACCCAGAATTTTTCTCCCGGATTGATATAGGCCGGATGGTCGAATTCTATGGTTTTTATGTTGATGATAGGCTGGCCGCCGTCTATTTCCGGTCCGCCGGTTGCTCTTAATGTACCGCTGGTCAGTACCTTGTTGTCAGAGAAAGAGTTGCCCGTGCGTACTTCTGCAACAAAATCTTCGCTTTCCAGGCTCATCAAAGAACCGTAAAATTTAAGGGTGGAAATATTGAATCCTTTTTCCGGTGCCGTATATTCGGTACATACGATGTACGGACTGAGAGCACTGGCTTGCGGGCCTAAAACCAGGATTTTTCCTTCGAAGTCGAAATTATAACTCAAACTGTCGTTATAGGCTTCACCGCTGCGTGTCGACTGTGTGCTACCCATTGTTGCCTGTGCTACCGGATAGTCCAGTATGTAGCCTTTGGTTATGGCAGGCGCAGCATTATTGCTTTGGCTTGCCTGTGCCGGAGTTGTATTGTCTTTGAATTCCAGATCCAATGTATACGTGAGTTTGTATTTGCCCGTATTGCTGATGACAACGGTTGTATCACAACTGAACGTAGTGTTCGGTGCATACAGGTCGATTTTTGCCGGATCGACGGTAACTTCGGCCGAATCCACAACAGCGTATTCCAATGGAATGCGTATCGTTTCATGTCCCGGCAGATCGGTTGTAAACACCAGCGTGTCGTTCATATTCATTACATTTTGCGTATTGAATATTTGAATAACGAAACGTTGCGGGTTTTTACCGATTTCGAGCGGGTTGTCTGTATCAATAGGCATTTCGCGGATACTGACAAGGGCTCCTTCACCGCCATCGGGGGTCGGAGGCCAGGCGACTGCATCTTTCGACCAGTACAAAATATCGAAATCGGGCATATCCCAGGGATCCGGGCTGGCATCGGTGGTTTTACAGCTTAACCCGGTGATGTGGTAATAGTCGGTACCGGTATTCCGGAAAAAGAAATCATACGGGGTTGTCACAAAAGTTCCTACCGTGATGTCGGCGTATTCCAATTTTTCAGGCCAGCTTCCCTGCGGGGTTCCGGTCAGTGTCAGATCCAATAAAAGTTCTATTTCCTCTTTGTTGGGAACATTGGTCCGGATGACATTTTTCGTCGGGTGATGACCGGCCATCAAGCCTGCCGTATTGATTGTCATCTCGACATCGGCATTTTCTCCGGCTTTCAGGCTGGAGGTGCGTACCGGATAAAATTCGACGGCACTGTTCATGTCCAGATAACGTTCGGCTAGGGTCATACGTTCTTTATTGTCGTAGGAAGCTCCTTCGTAAGCCAGGCCGGATATGCCGAATGCACCAATCTGTATACCTCCTTCGGATAATTTGTATTGGAATTTGATGTTTCCGTTTTTATACAGTATGGCTTGGTAACACAGACCGAGGCTCACTACGTTGCCGTAATTCAGGAAGGAAATGATAACCCTGTCGGTCTCTTCCTTATAGTAGATACCACCCGGAATGCCTGTCGGAGAATACTCGGCAGGGACCGGAGAATGGTGTCCCCAGTAAGGGGCTATATAAGGCGTAAAGTCTGCTCTGAAATCTTCCGGCCACATGTCTAAAGGCGGGAAGTCTTTGAACGTAATGAAACCGGGACCGTATACATATATCTTGTTGTACTTTTTACCGTAAAATGTAAAAGAAAACGGTAATTCCTGTGCAAAACTTACGTTGGTCCGGAAGTATTTCTCTCCGTAGTAAATTTCAGAGTCGGTAATGTCTTCCCATTGGTTCGTCACATCGTTGAAGTCCAAAGAAGACTTGTACAGGTATTCTGCTTTTTCACCTTCTTTCAGGGTATCGTTTGCCGGAAAAAACAAGGTGTTGGGAACAATCATGTAATTCAGGTCGGCTTCTCCTGTATTTTTGATGTCCAGATGAACGGTTTTGCTGTCACCGCTCTTCATGGTTTCGGCGAATATGGTCGGTGTTACGGTAATGTCCGGAGCTGCGACGACGCTAGACAGGATATGGGCTGTCAATTCCTGGTTCTTTTCTGTTTTTATCGTCAAAAGCGTTTCGAAATTACCTTTCGACGTCGTGTTTGCCTTAATGTAAAGGTCTTCGGACGTACCCGGTTTTAGGATAAACGGAACGGTTTTGTTTATTGTGAAATCGGTATTCGACAGCGTGATATCGGTGATCGCGATCTGATCTTTTCCGTTGTTGATCAAACTGACCGCACCGGTTGAAGTCGAGTGTTGCATGATGTTTCCGAATAACAGACTGTCGTTGCCCAATATGACATGGGGTTGGTAGTAATCCCCGGTGATATTGGCATCGAAGCGGATGATTGAAGTCGATTTATTCGGGTCGTTACACAGCAGGGCCAGCAGGTTGGTCAACTCTCCTTTATACATCGTGGTGTCTGCAGAGAAGGTGACTTCGATCGTTTGGGTTTCGTTCATTCCGATTACTCCCGATAACGGGGAAATTGAACGGATCATGTTTTTACCCGGCGCGGTTATCTTTATTGCTGTTTCGTCTCCGATGTATTGCCATAAGTCGATTCCCTGGCGGGATAAGTCCGCACTCGCCATGACAAAGGCGTCGTTTACATCGTAATCGATGCAGGCAATGAAGATACCGTCGGATAAATATACTTCATTCGGATCGTATTTTTTGTAGGCGATATCGATGTCTCCGTTCGGAGAAAGAGCGATGCGGAAGCTGACCGTAACATTGCTGTACTGCGGTATGACATTTTCATAGCTGACTACAAATTTCCCGTTCTGTTTGGCATACATTATCTTACTTTCCGGAGAGAATGTCAGGGGCTTTCCCAGGGCGGAAATCAGATCCAGGCCTCCTGTACAGGTGGGCGAGGCATCCGGTATCATACAGGAGTGTAATGTCCCTTCCTCTCCGCTGAACGAGAGGGCTCCGTATTGGCCGATGTATACGGTTTCGAATTCTTTGTCGTAGAATGGAAATTTGAAACCGATATTGACTCCTTCCGTCCAGAAATCCCGGTTGCCGACCAATTGGTTTTGGACTTCATTGGCATTGAGAAGCTCCTCCCATTGAAATACGCAGGCTGCATTTTCATTGTAGCCCGGAATATTGCTGATGTATTCGAAACCGTGTTTGTGGGATGTTTTACCCAATCCTTCGATGGTTTCGTCGGTGAATTTCGGGAAAATGTATTCCAGCGGATACGATCCGGTATTACTGATCGTGAACGATTTGGTTACAGGAGCTGCATTTATTTCCAGATCACCGACAGCGATTTGTGTCGGATCAACGGTGATTTTAGCAGGGGTGATTGCTGTTCCCGTCAGGGTGATCGAATGAGTCAGTCCTTCTTGGCTGGTCAGTTTGAAAACGGATTTAAAGACATCTTCGTGGTCCGGTTTGAAGTCTATTTTGACTTTCTGTGTTGTCCGGGCTGCAAAGGATTGTATATACCCGTCCGTAAGTTTGAAATTATTTGCGGGGCTGAATTGGATACTGCCGTCGTATTCATAGAGGGAACTGCCTGATTTACCGTTGAATTTACCGTATCCGGCGTTGTATATTTCGATTTCCAGCGTTTTTTTCTCGCCGACGAAAATTTTGCCGAAATCTACGATTTTGGCACTTTGCAAATTCGGTTTATGACCGGATACCGTCAGTGTACCTGGAACTTTCTTCTGGGGCTCCTGGTTGTAATTGCTGTTTACGTATAAATTGAAATTATATACGCCGTTGATAAGTTTTACCTTTTCGGGAGCGACATACACTTTTTGTGCTTCACTGGGCTTTACCGTGCCGGAAGCCGGGGTCAGGGTGATGTAGTTCGTCCAGTCGGGATAATGACTGACTGCACTGACAATCCAGGTTTGCGTGTTGGCGTATTGACTCAGATTACCTTCGCTCAATACCGATTTTAACGTAGACCATGTTTTTCCCCGGTCGGAACTGTAGTAACTGTATTGGGCTGCATTTGAGTTTTCGATTTCATGTCCGCATGCCAATGGATTTTTATGTCCTCTCGGCATATGAAAAACCACCCAGAAACCGGTTCCGGGCTTGAAATACACGTTTTCGCTGAGTACCAGGTCGCCTATAAACGGATTACGGGCAGGCAGTGTATCGCTGAGCAAACAGTCTTCTGCCGTGAAATTGCTGACACCCTGATAGATTTCCAGGATAGGCTGTCCTTTGCTGTAGACACCGTTTAATTGTATCCCCGTTAAATTAAATCCATTCGGGAAAAAATCCGGACTGATATAGAAGAACTGAGCCAAAGAGTTCCACTGTGCTGTGTCGGATTCTCCGATGCGGTATAGATATTCCCGGTAATATTTAATATTGCGGGGGAATTCGTCCATGTTCACTCCGGATTCGATGATTTTCACCGGAGTTTCTTCCACGCCGGTAACCGATCCGTGATAAACGGAGCTGTTTGATATGGCTTGTTCCTGTGAGGCCATCGTCAGGAGGGCGGAATTACTGCGGGGGGTGAAACTTTGTTTGTTGCCTCTGATATCGAGTTCCCATTTCAGCATACCTTCTCCTGTATTTTTGATTTCCATAGAATCGATGGCATCATAGGATTGGGTAACGTCCATTTTGAGTGTGAAATTGTCTTTGGCAATTTCCATTACGGGGCCGGCGTTGGTTGCTATCTGCTTAACTTCGGATAGCGGGGACGCATTGTTCCAGCGGTCGAATGCCCGGATGGCAATCCAGTAATTGGTTTCAGCTTTCAGATTCGGGATCATGACATGTACAACATCCCCGGCTTTGTTGAAACGGGTAGCAAGAGTCATCGACTTGAGCGCCGATAAATCGCTGGATGCCGTAAATGCTTGCTCACTGTAATATACGACACAGCGTGAAACGGGATCTCCGTCCGGATCGGCCGGTACTTTCCATTCGGTGTGAATATCTTCCTGAGATGCAATCAGCTTGATGTCGTTTATCACTGCCGGCGGATTTGTATTTTTTTGTCCCAATGCCATATAAGCATCGATATATCCGTTCCCTAATTTACCCAGGTATTCTGGATTATAGGGATATATATCGTGTACCGATTCCGTCAGGCGGGTTCTCAGTTCGGCATTTGTAAAATCACTGCCGCCGTATTTTGCTAAGACGAGGGCTGCAATACCGGAAACGTGAGGACAGGCCATAGATGTACCTTGCATATAACGGTAGCCGTTGTTCGGATAGGTACTCAATACTCCCCATGCTTCGCCGCCCAGGTCCATGTCTCCTCCGGGGGCACAGACATCGGTCCAGACTCCGCGGCTGGAATAGTTGGACATTTTGAAGTCTACACTCATGGCTGTTACGGCAACGGTTGCCGGATAGGCTCCCGGATAGAATTCACCTTCCGATTCGGTATTGCCGGCTGAAAAGATACAAAGACCGCCTTTCATCGGGCTGCCTTCATACTGACCTGCTTCTTCGGTGAAATAATCTATGGCGTCCAATACGGCTTGCTCGAAATAACCGGATGACTGCCATCCCCAGGAACATTGAGCGATAACAGCTCCGGCATTGGCCGCATATACAAACGGTTTGGCGAAATCGCCCTGTCCTTTGTCGTCAAATACCTGACAAGACATCAGGCGTACGCCGTCGTTATTGCCGCTTCCTCCGGCAACTCCGCTGACACCTTTGCCGTTGTTGTTGACAGCACCGACTGTTCCGGCCACATGTGTACCGTGCGGGTGAGCGCTGATTGTTCCGCTATTTGTACAGAAATTATAGCCGTAGATATCGTCTACATATCCGTTACCGTCATCGTCAACTCCTTCTTCTCCGTTTAATTCGGCTTCGTTTATCCACAAATTGTCGATCAGGTCTTCGTGTCGGATGTCGATACCTCCGTCAATAATGGCAACAACCACATTGCGGGCTCCCGTCGTGATCTTCCAGGCTTCGAAAGCATTGATATCACTGCCCGCAATACTTCCCTGTACTCGTCCGTCATTGCGATAATGCCATTGATTTACCAGTCCCGGATCATTGAACGGTTCTCCGGCCCGTGTCCGGGGACCGGAAGGGAGATTGGCCGGAACGGATTTGTATTTCGGCAAATCCTGGACTCTTACGATTTCTGCGATTTTGATTCCGGATATGCCTTTGTATTTGTCTATGGCTTGTTCCGGAGTTAATTTTGCATCATAACTGATTTCATACCATAAATGAAGTCCGTGTTTTCTCATACGTTCTTCAAATTTCGGCGCATAAGGGAAAACCCGTTTCATTTCTACGGCTTTGATATCCTTATTGATTTTATCAAGCGGCTGGATGCCGGTCGATACGATTCCCCCTCTGGTTTTAGGGGTGTTTCCCAGTTGTTGTGCTACGGCAGGCTCAAGTTTGACCCTGATTACACCGTCTTTGACATAACTCGATAATTGTTGTCCATATATCGGTAGGCACCAGAATACCGATAATAAAATGAGACAACTTAAAAACCACGTTTTTCGCATACTTTAAAATGTTTAGGTTGATTCTCTATTTTAATTTGTGAGCATTAATTCGGTTGTGAACTGTATATATTTTTAATGTAAAAAATTTTAATTACAGAGAAACAAATGTTCAGATTCAACTCCATCTGTTTTCAGAAATTTTTTAGAAAAAATTAATGTTTATTAGAATTTGTCGCAAGAAAAGAAATTTGACTTAAAATTTACTTTTAAAGTACCATAACAAATCCACTCGAATTATTGCTAAAACGGTTGTTTTGGGAAAAACACACCTTAATAAAACCATAACAAATTGAGTTAAAATATTTGAAATGAGTTAAAAATGTGCAATGTCTTGGGGGGATAGAGAAAAGAAAAAAAGGTGAGGTAAAGGCGAATGATAAGGTGCCGGAAAAGGTGGTAAATAAAAAAAAGACCCGTTACCGGGTCTTTGAAAACAAATCGAGGAATGACTTATCAATAGCTGATAAAGCCGCTTCTGAAAATACTGGACTGTGATGTCGGAACCAATATACCGGAGAATGTCAGGTTATTGTTGTTCATCATCGGATAGACAGTAGCCTGTGCATAATTATCACCATAACTTAAGTTGATAACGATCTGTGCAGTCAAAGCCGTTCCGTTGACATAGAAAGAATAGGTGATGTTACCGTACTTGTCCGTTGAGCTTTTGATTTGTGACGGACTGCCTTGTACGGTGATACCTCCCAAACCATTCGGTCCGGCGATTCCGTTGAAAGCCAACTGTACGTATACCGTATTGTCCTTGAATTGGATAAAATTGGTATTGTCGGATACCGGAATTGCATTTCCGCGTCTGCCGTACAAAGTATTGGCCATCAATACCCAGTTGTTGTCTTTTATTGCGCCTACAGCAGCATTGAAAGCATCCATGTTGGCAACCTGGCGGGCGTGACGTCTTTGGTCACGTTTCATTTTACGAATCTGTTTTTTCGTCAGTTCTTGAATTTGTGTTTGAGACTGTACTTGTTGTTGAGCAAGCAATTCCATTGCAGGGAATAAAAATAGTCCCATCAATAGAAGGATAATTACTTTTTTCATGGTAAGTAGTTTATTTGGTTTATTAATGTATTATTGTATATCCTCGGCCACTGTTCGGTAGGATATCTTCCCAACTATTGAGTAATTTAAGTCGTGAGGACCTGTTTAAAGGCTTCAATAACCTTTGTTTAAAGAGGCTACGAAAAGTATTAAATAGGTCAATGAACTTAATTTATGCACATATACGCAAAAAATGAGCCATGTGTTTGGGCGGATTATTTAAAAAAGTTTAAAATTAAAAAAGTGAATTATCCGGCGAATCGGCCGATTCTATTTTTTCTTTTACGACGAAAGATGTAAATTTGCGGAAAAGAGCGTTATGTTGGATGAAGCAGTAATTTGTGCTATTTCTACGGCTCCGGGTACCGGAGCTATTGCCGTTGTACGTCTGTCCGGAAAGGGGTGTTTTGCTTTGGCAGATGAGGTTTTTATTTCTCCCTCGGGGAAAAAGTTGGCGGATTGTTTGCCTAACACCGTACATTTCGGACAATTGCAGGAGGGGGAAGATGTCATCGATGAAGTACTGGTTGCGGTATTTCGCGCTCCGCATTCTTTTACGGGAGAAGACTCCGTAGAGATTTCCTGTCACGGTTCTGTTTATATTCAACAGCGTATATTGCAATTGTTAGTAAATAAAGGGGCACGCCTTGCGGCTCCCGGTGAATTTACCCAGCGGGCTTTCCTGAACGGGAAAATGGATCTTTCACAGGCGGAGGCGGTAGCCGACCTGATCGCTTCTTCTTCTTCGGCTGCGCATAAAATGGCTCTCCGGCAAATGAAAGGCGGTTTTTCGGCAGAATTGATAAAATTGCGGGCCGAATTACTGCATATCACTTCTTTATTGGAACTGGAACTGGATTTTTCGGAAGAGGATGTGGAATTTGCCGACCGTTCGGAATTACGCCGTATCGCCGGAAATATCGAAAAGCTATTGACTCGATTGTGCCGTTCGTTCTCTTTGGGTAATGTGATTAAAAACGGGGTCCCCGTGGCGATTGTCGGGAATACCAATGTGGGGAAAAGTACCTTGCTCAATACTTTGTTAAAAGAAGACAAGGCGATTGTATCGGATGTCGCCGGAACAACGCGGGATACTATCGAAGACACGATCAATTTGCAGGGAATAGCTTTCCGTTTTATCGATACGGCGGGTATACGCCATACGGATGATATTGTGGAGAATATCGGAATCGAGCGTACGTTTGCCAAAATAGGGGAGGCCAGTGTTGTTTTGTTATTGACGGATTTGAGCCGTGGGGCGGATTGTTTTGAAAGTTATTACAGTCAGGTAAAGGAAAAGATTTCTCCGGAAGCCGAATTACTGATTGTGTTGAATAAAACAGATAAAGCCCAGGATATATTGACCACTCTCGAAACGATCAAATTACTGACCTCCGGCGAGAAAATCATTGCCATTTCAGCTAAAACAGGCGCGAACCTGGAACAGCTTACCGACGAATTGGTGAATACCGTAAATACGCATGCACTCCACACGGGAGACGTGATTGTCAGCAATATTCGCCATTATGAAGCGCTTTCCCATGCGCGGGATGCCGTTATCCGGGCCATTGCCGGCCTCGATTCGGGTTTAAGCGGCGAATTCATCTCCCAGGACATCCGCGAATGCCTCCACTACCTCGGCGAAATCACCGGCGAAATCACCACCGACGAAGTCCTCGGTAATATCTTTAAACATTTCTGCATCGGCAAGTAGGTAGTGATTACCAACGATTAGCATATATCACCAATGATTATTAAGGCGTTCATTTTGAGCGCCTTTCTTTTTAGCCTTATAAGCGATGGTTATCGTTTATAGGGCTTTTTCAGCTCATTTTTGTACCGTATTTGTTGCTCGCTTGTCAAAGACCAAAAATTCAGTGGAAAGGTAGTAGAGAAACTATACGCCATTTTACACGGTTTTACGGGAATTTACAGTAATAACGGAGAAATAAAGATGAATTGAAATGAGCAGTAACCTGAAAATTAAGCGAATTTGCGCTTGGTGCGGTAAAGAGTTTATCGCCCAAAAAACAACAACAGCATGTTGTTCCAAACAATGCGCCAACGCTCTTTATAAAAAGAAGAAGCGTGACGAAGCAATCAAAGCTAACAATCAATTCGTGGAGAAGAAGATTGATGAAAAGCCTATTGAAAGAATCAAAGACAAGCCATTTCTCACAATTACCGAGACTGCAATCTATCTCGGAGTAACCCGACCTACCGTTTACGGATACATTAAACGAGGTGAATTAAAGGTTACTCGATTGGGCTTCAAATACCTTTTGAAGAAAGAGGATATTGATGAGTTATTCAATAATCCAACAGAGTTCCATACTCCAACAAAAGAGAAAACCCCTATCACCGACTTCTACACCACAGCCGAAGTCAAGGAAAAGTATCATGTAAACGAATCATGGATATTCTTGGTAGCCAAGAAAAACAACATTCCCCGGACTTTCAATCGTGGCAAGACCTACTGGTGCAAGAAGCACGTGGATGCTTACTTCGCTAAGAAAGCCCCGGATCCCGACATTACAGAATGGTATAGCACACAAGAAATACAGAAAAAATTCGGCATGACCTTATCCGCTATCTACACATTTGTTTCCAAGAACGCCATCCCAAAGAAGAAAGAGGGTATCATGGTGTACTATTCCAAGAAGCATGTCGATATAGCCAAAGGTGTGGCAGCACCCGAAGAACCGCAATATTATACGGTAGCCGAAGCAATGGAGAAATTCAATCTTACCCGTGACCAACTCTATCATTATGCGAAATATCATAATATCCCAAAGGTCAAGAAGGGCAAATACACACTTATCTCTAAACCCGAACTGGATAAATTGCTTGAAGCTCCAAAGATAGAATAAGTTATTTATCGGTGAATGTTGCCACCATTGAATCACCTCATTCCTTTGCACCAAACAAATGTAAAACTCTAAATATTAAACAGTATGACACACACGTGTACAAAAGTAACAGTTCGTCAGAGAGCGATTCGGAACAATCGCATCTCCTTGTATCTGGATTATTATCCGGCAGTCCGTAACCCTGAGACCATGCAGATGAGCCGTCGGGAATATCTCGGCATCTACATCTATGCCCACCCCAAAAACGAAATGGAACGGGAGTTCAACAATGATATGCTGAACAAGGCAGAAGCTATCCGTTGTATCAGAGTGCAATCGCTCATCAATGAAGAGTTCGGTTTCTTGGATAAGACCAAGCAGAAAGCCGACTTCCTCGCCTACTTCAAAAAGATGTGCCGAAGTAAAGACCAGAAATGGTTGTTTGTCTATCAGCATTTCTACAACTTCGTCAAAGGGCAATGTACCTTTGGCGAGGTAAATGTGGACTTGTGTAAGAAGTTCAGAGAGTACCTGTTGAACGCCAAGCAACTTAAACACAGCAACCGCCCTATATCCCTCAATTCGGCATCCGGCTACTACTCCACTTTCAGAGGATTGTTGAAGATTGCCTATCGGGACAAATGGCTTCGAGAAAACATCAATGACTACCTTGACAAGATTGAACCACAAGATGTGAAGAAAGAATACCTGACACTGGACGAAGTGAAGAAACTTGCCGCCACTCCTTGCGACATCCCCGTTCTGAAAGCAGCTTCTCTATTCGCTTGTATGACAGGTTTACGCATCAGCGATATTCTCAATCTTCAATGGGAAGATTTTGCCATTGCTCCCGACCAAGGCTATTGCTTGCGTATCAGAACTCAGAAAACCCAAACGGAAGCGACACTCCCCATCAGTTACGAAGCCTACGAACTATGTGGTACGCCCGGCACAGGCAAAGTATTCAAGGGCTTGAAACGGAGCATGATTAACTATCCGCTGAAGAACTGGCTCAAAAAGGCAGGAATAACGAAGCCGATAACCTTCCACGGATTTCGTCACTCCTACGCAGTTATCCAAATATCCTTAGGCACAGATATTTACACTGTCTCAAAGATGCTAACCCACAAGAACGTTTCCACTACTCAAATCTACGCAGATTTGGTCAATGTAAAGAAACGAGAGACAGCCAATAAGATTTCACTGAAATAAATTACAGCTATGAAACGAGGAATCATAACAAACAACGGACATGGCATCCATATTTCTGATGGAGAAGTATGGATGACCGTTTGGGAAATTGCCGACTTGTTCTATACAACAGTTGGATCAATCAATTCCCGTTTAAAAGCAATATTGAAAGCCAATGTCTTAAAAAAGTATGACATCTGCCAATGTATAAAGTTGGAAAATGGGAATAGTGCCGATGTGTATAATCTCAACATGATTATAGCCCTATCCTATCAAATAGACACTGGACATTCTGCTTCATTCAGAAAATGGCTTATCAGTAAAGTTGCTTCCAAACAAAAGGGCATATCTCTCTTTATTCCTATAAGCGCAGCTAACATATATAATTGCTAATACCTTTGCTAAAAGTCCAACTTGGTTTTATTCTACGTTGGACTTTTCTTTTCTATTTTGGCACAGTTGACCTAGAATAATGCTACCTTTTGGTGACAAATGCTGCCACTTTCAGGGAAATGTATTTATACATCTTGCTAATGAGATATATTTGCACACAAACGATTAGCATATATTATTATGAAGCAGAAAAAAATAGAACATATTACTTTGAATCTGATTGTTTTCGGGACAATCGCTATCATTGGTGTTTTAGCCCGTCAGACCGTACTACACTATGGTTGGGATGAGTTCAGCAGCTACCTCATTTTTGTGGTATGCTCCATTGTCATGGGTGCAATCTATCTCAATCTGCAAATGGTATTCAGACAACTCCTTTCACCAACAATAGAGAAGTGCTTTATGAGATTTGAGTGTTACCGCAATAAGGCTGTGGTGGTTGAAACTTCAATAGTACACTCGGAACTTGCCGAAAGTACTATAAATTCAGACCCCGTCATTTCTAAACCGGATCCCGAAATTGAAATCGAAACTACATCTGACACAGAAGAAGTTTCTATTCTTTCATGTCCTGAACTTAACGAAGACGTGGCTGAACTTCCAAAAGAAGACGCCACACCTTCTAGCATCAATAATATATCTATCGAATCCAATCAGCCAACAGAATATGAGGTGTTCCGAGCCAACGCTATGGCAGAGAAAGAGCGAGCATCACAAGAAAAGTTAGATAAGGTTCTCACATATACGAAACAGAACTTGGTTCTCTATCTTAGCGAAACTGACCTCAATCGCCTATGTGGATATATTACGGAATACTA
Organism: Culturomica sp.; assembly: GCF_003524185.1. Taxonomy (NCBI): domain Bacteria; kingdom Pseudomonadati; phylum Bacteroidota; class Bacteroidia; order Bacteroidales; family Odoribacteraceae; genus Culturomica; species Culturomica sp. The sequence goes on along the minus strand of NZ_DOED01000043.1, from coordinate 6,956 downwards.
TTTCTCTGATTCTCTACCCAAAGTTGAACAGATAAAGGTTGATGCTCAATTAAAAACCATTGACATCATGCACTTTGGCTGGAACATCGGCAAGGCATTCGGTAAACCACGCCTACAGACTGCCACATTTATAAAAAGAGTATTTGCTCATATCCTCCGTGATTCGGAAATATCCACCATTGAGCGCAAAATGTCGCACACGGAATCTGAGTGCAAGATTAAACTGGATAGAAAGATTGCATGAATATAACCCTATATAAATACTATTTGATAAAAGTAAGGTCTATATTTTGTTCTATTATCATCAGAATAATGCCTATTAAAATTCCTACTACAATCTCTGATATCAAGCATTTTCGAGAATCATCAGAGGAAGATTCTTGCTTTGCAATTTTTGCTATATTTTTAGCTATCACGACTTTCGGAATATAGAATCTAACAGGAGTCCAAAGAGAAAAAACAATCAATAGAATGCCTATAAATAGGAACAAGGTAGAATCAAATTGCCATATCCTTATATTATTATAAATCATATATATTGCCAACGTAGATATAGCAACTCCAGTAATCCTTATGCAATGAATAAGCAAAAGGACTATTAAAGAGAATATCGCTAGTATATATTCACCACATACTGCTAAAATAGCTGATGTCGAATTTGCAGAAGCCGATTCTATTTCTGCACTACACGATGTTAAAAAGAGTAAGAGTGAAAATACCAATAAATATTTAATATTCCCTATTTTATAAATGATATTATCCATAATGGCAAACTTTGTTTATTTGCAAAAATACAGAAAAACTACCAATTAGAATGTTACATCCTAATATTTATCATTGTATTCCACATTTTTCATCTAAAAACTCTTCTTTCTAAGCTACAACTATCATAATTGACACCAGTAATCACTGATTATCTGTTTATTATCAATAAATTATCACTACCAATCACCATCAAAAAGTTATTCATCAGTTATATTTTGGTGAATGATTCCACCATTGAAACACCTGTTTCCTTTGCCGTCGAACAATTAAAAACGAGCGACGTATGCAAAAAGAAACAGTAACATTTGATAAGCTGCCCGAAGCGGTAGGTTATCTAACCGAACAGGTCATTGAGTTAAAAAGGATGGTGTCGGAACTTCAACCACCAGCATCAGACAAACATGTGTTGATTGAAATTGAGGATGCTTGCCGTATCATCAGAAAAGCCAAGCCTACCATTTATACCTTGGTACGCAAAGGGCTACTTCCTGCCTATAAGAAAGGTAAGAAGCTCTACTTCTACGAGGACGAACTTCTGGCTTGGATTGAGAACGGGCGTAGAAAGACTTCCGAGCAAACATACGAGGAGATGCTGGCAAATATGCAAAGCGGTGTCCGTCATAAGCCCAAATCATCCGTGAAACTTTAATGATTGTGACTATGGATACATCTTCTATTAATCCGGCATCCATCATTGATGAAGCGGTTGATTTAAGTATGCGACTGACGGGTACTGATTTTCCTGTCAGCATATTCCCGTCAAAAATCCAACGCATCATCAGTGAGGTTCACGAATGCCATAACTACCCGACTGACTACATTGCCGCAGCTATCCTTACGGCAATAGCAGTCGGCATTGGCAACACTCATCTTGCTCAAATCAAGCAAGGCTGGATAGAGAGTCCTATCCTGTATATGGCATTGATTGGAAGACCGGGAGCGAATAAAAGCCATCCGCTCAGTTTTGCAATGAAACCGTTTCTTGATTACGACTATCAACAGAATCAAGTCTTTGAAAAAGCACTTGCAAAGTATGATGAACTGATGAGTATGAGCCGCAAAGAACGCACAGAAAGCGGTGAAGAGCAATTTCCACAGGAACCTGTCCGTAAACGCTTCTTGATTTCGGATGTAACACCTGAGGGATTAAGTCTGATTCATGCACAAAATAAACGTGGTTTGTGCTTATGGGCTGATGAATTGTCCGCTTGGTTCAAGAACTTCAACCGTTACAACAACGGTTCAGAAGAACAGTTCTGGTTGTCGGTGTTCAGTGCCAAGACCACTATATCCGACCGCAAGAATGCCAAGAGTTCCATCTTCATCAAGCGACCGTATATCTCTGTCATCGGTACTATCCAAAAAAAGATTCTCAGTGAACTGGCTAAAGGCGAACGCTCCAGTAATGGATTCATCGACCGCATTCTGTTTGTAATGCCCAATCTGCAACAGAAAGCACGTTGGAATGACAAGGAACTGCCGGAGAATATCGAACAAGAATGGAATGCCATTATTGATAAGCTGATACAACAAGAGTACGCTCTCAATGAATTTGGAGAGATAGAACCGCATATTCTTTTTTTCACGGAGGAAGCCAAAAAACGGCTTTATGAATGGCAGCACCACTTCTCAGAGTTGTGTGACCGAGAGACAAACGACACCATTGTGAGTATCTATTGTAAGTTGGAAATATACATCATCCGCTTCTGCTTGATTATCCAATTAGCCCGATGGACTTGCGGAGAGTGTGATAAAACCTATATCGACCTGTTGACGGTGGAACGAGCCATTAAACTGACGGAGTATTTCAAGGAATCCGCATTGAGCGTTCAAAACATACTCAATGAAAATGCACTCAACAGCCAACAACAGGCGATAGTCAATCTGCTTCCTCCAGCCTTTACAACTGCCCAAGCTATACAGATAGCCGAGCAGAACGGAATGAAGGAGCGCACGTTTCAACGCTTTCTCAATGACAATATCGGGATATTGTTCCGAAAAGAGAAACATGGAGAATATTCAAAGATTAACCCGTGACATTTTTGTCGGTTTTGACACTTTCCTAACGAGAAATGACAATAACGACAAAAGTGACACACCTAAAAAGAAACATACAATGAGTACACATAGATTCATATTAGAACCCTACAAAGGTATCAGCACTCGGCATACTTGCCCGAACTGTCACCGTCAAAGATGCTTTTCCAAGTACATTGATACAGAGAAGCAAATCCAATTCCCAAAGTATGTAGGACGTTGTGACCATGAGCAGAAATGCGGTTATCACTTCACGCCTCGTGATTACTTTGAGCAGAATCCGTCAGAAAAAGATAAGCTCGCAGAGAATAGTTTCAGAAACTATGCACCTATAAAAGAGATACAACCAATAGCCACATCCTACATAGATTTGGATATAGTCAACCAATCATTGCGTGGCTATCCTACGAACAAGTTGTTTCAATTTCTATCGGCTCAGTTCGGAGAAACAGAAACATTAAAACTCATGAAGAAATACAAGGTTGGTACATCCAAATATTGGGACGGTGCAACCGTATTCTGGCAGACGGACAATCAGAATAAAGTCCGCACGGGTAAGATAATGCTTTACAATTCCGAAACTGGCAAGCGGATAAAAGAGCCATACAATCATGTCACATGGGTACACTCCGTACTGCACAAAGGCGATTATAATCTGAAGCAATGTTTCTTCGGAGAGCATCTGCTTTCTGAAGACAAAAGCCGTCCTGTTGCACTGGTCGAAAGCGAGAAAACGGCACTCGTTGCCTCCTACTATCTACCGCAATTCCTATGGATAGCATCCGGTGGAAAGAACGGTTGCTTCAATGCCAACAGCCTATCCGTTCTGGCTGGAAGAACCGTTGTATTATTTCCCGATTTGGGAGCGACAGACTATTGGCAGAGCAAAATCGGTTTGATGAAAAGATATGGAATTGAAGTGCAGATGTTCGATTATCTGGAAGCCCATGCCAACGAAAAAGAGCGAAAAGAGGGATACGACATAGCCGATTATCTGCTCAAAGTGAAGCCCGACGAAGCCATCCTTCAGCAGATGATTAAGAGAAATCCTGTCTTAAAAACACTGATAGAGACATTCGGTTTGAAGCTCGTCAGCGTACAACAAGGCACTCCACGACCGAAGGTTTCACCACCTAAGAAACGAGGATTCAGACTTTGGACTTAGGGAGAGAAATCGAGACTTTTTTACTGTAGCAAGTTAATGTCGGTGTATTACATTTCCCGACCACTTGCTCCTCAAAAAGTCAGAGGAGGCAGCTCCCGATGGTCACAAATTATTCACTAAAAACAATTCACATGGAAAAGAAATATACAATAACACTCCGGCTGTCATATCAGCAACACGCATGGCTTGGTGCGCTTTGCAGACGGAGTAAGCAAACCCAAAGCGAAGTCATCCGTTCGCTCATCGAGAACGGTTCAGTTCGTGAACGAATCACGCAAGAGCATATTCACATCATCCGGCAACTGATTGGTGAAAGTACCAATCTCAATCAGTTGGCAAGACAAGCGAACACCTACGGTTTCTTTGCTGTTGCGGACAGATGCGAAGAAATGGCTCAGCACATTAATCAACTTATAAAACAGCTGAAAGATGATAGGTAAACAGACTAAAGGGACATCGTTCGGTGGATGCGTCCGCTATGTCCTCAAAAAGGAAAAATCCAAACTATTGGAAGCGGTCGGAATAGAAGGGACACCCGAACAGATGGCAGAGCAATTTGAGCTACAAGCCTTACTCAACGACAAGGTAAAGAATATTGTCGGACACACTTCGCTCAACTTCTCACCGGAAGACAGTGCAAGATTAAAGTCCGATGATGCTTTGATGCTGAGCATAGCACACGACTATATGAAACTGATGGGTATTGAAAACACGCAATACATCATTGCCCGGCATATCGACCGTGAGCATCCGCATTGTCATATCGTTTTCAACCGAGTGGATAATAACGGCAAGACGATTAGCGACAAGAACGATTTCCGTAGGAATGAGAAAGTCTGCAAAATGCTGACCGCCAAATATCGCTTGCACTTTGCCAATGGTAAAGACCATATCAAAGAGGAACGCTTGCGCCCCTACGACAAGGCAAAGCACGAGATATACAAGGCATTGAAAGAAGAACTGCCCAAAGCTTATAGTTGGGAAGACTTGAAAGATGCGCTTGCCGACCGTGACATTGATATGAAATTCAAGGTCAGCCGGACTACACGAGAAATACAAGGTGTCAAATTTGAACATAACGGCTTTTCTTTTTCCGGTTCAAAAGTAGGTCGAGAGTTCAGCTACTTGAATATCGACAACCGACTGGAAGAGAATGCTTGTGCATCCTTGTTGGAGTCAGCCAAACAGAAACTCAGAGAACAGAAAGAAGAGGTACAGCCAAGCGTTTCCCATTCCGATGATGGCTTTGGCATCAGTCTCGGTTTGCTAAACGGGAACTCGTCCTACGATGCCACTGCCGCAGAAGAAGCAGAGTTCAATCGCCTGATGAAAAAGAAAAAGACTAAGCGCAAGCGAGGCTTTCATTTATAATCCATTATTATTAACATCTTAAATTCAATTATTTATGGTACAAAAAGATTTAATTCTTGATTTCAATCTCTACTTGTGTGAGAAATTTGGCTACAGAGAAAGCTGTAGCGTGATGCCACATGCCAACGGCTTTTGTATGGACATTCGGGAACGTGACTTAGACTGCTATATCCGCTTCTGGGAGTATAGCTGTGGAAGAGGCAACTTCCCCGACTGGTCTATCATCATTGTGCGTAGTAACTTCAAGGAGAACCAAGAAGAAAACCTGAAAGACTTGGCTCGGTTCTTCAAGGAGTACATGCCACGCTACGGTTACAAATACCTCTGCACCGAAGATGATGACTACAAGTATTATCAGACACTTGGCTTAAAGTGTATCATGGACGGTTTTTGTCCCAATTATGCATTAGCACTAAAGGATTTGAATGTCTGAGACATGGTTTTAGAGTTAAGGAGGGGATTTTTCCTCTCCTTTTCTTTTTCGATGTGCCCTAATGAGCTGATTCCTCTATTATGAATGTTGGCAATAAAAGTGTTATTACTACATTTCTCATAATATATGCAATGATTGAGAGCGAAGAAATTACTGTATCAGGTTACTTCGCTCTACATATTACATCATTTCCCCAACGACTTAAAGACCTTCGCAATACAACGCTTTTTCTGTTCCATATTGGGATGAACATATAAGTCTAAAGTGGTCGAAATATTGGAATGTCCTAACAATACACTAACGGTCTTGTAATCACAGCCAGCTTCTATACAACGAGTGGCAAAGCTATGGCGCAGGCCATGATATTTCAATTTGGGAATACCTAACTTCGCCATTAATTTGCCGTAATAATTACGGTAAGTACGAGGCTCGGTTGGATATTCATCATTAGTCAAAACATAGAAATCTTCATTAACGACCTTCTTCAGTGGTTTTACCATTGCAAGAAGGTCCTTTGTCATAGGAATTTTCCGACATGAGTTTTGTGTCTTGGGAGTGTTGATAACCAGCTCGGTATATTTCTCCGTCCCATTAATAATGTAAATCCGTTCAATTGTACGATTGACTGTTATCGTTCCCTCTGAAACATTGATGTCACTCCACTTCAAAGCGCAGACTTCCCCTATACGAAGTCCGGTACAAAGACTGATGTAGATACCCAGTCCAGCAAAGGAAAAATGACTTTGAATATGATTGAGTATTTTCTTGTGATTAGCAACCGATAGTACTTCCAATTCTTTGGTTGTTGAAGAAGACGGATATTTGATGTCCCACTCTTGATAATCCATCCATTCATTTTTTACGCCGAATTTCATAACCATTTTCAGTACAATCAAAATGTCTTTTACGGATTTCACATTCAGTCCATTCTCTATTTTCTGCAAAACAAATTCTTGCACAGCCTGTTCATGGAGTGTATCGCTTTCTCCAAAATTTGGAAGAATATGATTTTCCAAGATAAGCACATAAGCAGCCATTGTGGACTGCTTCACATAAGGTTGCTTGTACTCTTTCCATGCAACCGAGATTTCTCTAATTGTTTTCTGTCCCATAATCGTATATTAATATGTTGTACATATAATTAGAGAATAATAAATCCCAGATGTTCCCCATTTGAGATTCCCG
>NZ_DOED01000015.1:0-19867 GCF_003524185.1 Culturomica sp. | reverse complement strand
ATTTTGAAAGAAAGAGTCTCAGAAATGAGACTCTTTTTATGGCGAGGTAGCTCAGCTGGTTAGAGCGCATGATTCATAATCATGAGGTCGGCGGTTCAAGCCCGCCTCTCGCTACCAATTTTAAAAGCAGTTGCAACGAAAGTTGTGACTGCTTTTTTTGTTTTATATAATTTCCGTTATACACCCCCTATCCGGCTCGGCGACTGTCTATCCCGGTTTTTGCTGACATTATCGTTTTGTGAAATACATATACTGTGCGGATTCTGCTTGATTTTAATTGTTGCTGTATTGTTGATATGTATTCAGGGATCGATACATTGGGGGAGTGAAATTATTCAGCAGAAGAGACGTACTGCCTAAAACGAACGTTTTAATTGCAGATTTTAAATTGGCGATTTTAGATTAAAAAAATCTGATGACGAATCAATTTGCCCAATAATTTACAATTTGCAATCTAAAATTTACAATTTCTATGAACCTTCGATCCCTTTATTTCAAAATAAGGTCGTTTAAAAGTATTATTTCATGTTTGAATAACAGTTCTGATTCAAATGTCTGATCATCATTGTTTTGTTTCAATATTATGTATATTTTAATGGTATTTCTGTTGTGAATTTTAATTATTGGAATATAATAAAGCAGCCGTAAACTTATAGTAAGTTTAAATAATATGAAAACAATTTTGATGTTAAAATATATTAATGTATTTTTGACTCGGAATGTTGATTGTTTGTGTCGTGTTTTTACAGAAGGTTTAATGACGTGTTTGTAGGGGAGTGGTGTCTCCGGGTGTGGGCGGAGAAGCGTGACTGTAAATTCTGATAAACTTGTCGGCGTGGCGCAGGAGTGTGTTAATCTTTGTAATGATAGTTGATGAATAAATTGGGGAGGAACCTTTTTAAGGCAGTTATATGGCTGCTTTTATATGCCTGTTATCAGGAAACACCTGTGAGAATCAATGCGGATTTCGATGTAGAGATTACCGGTAATGATTATTCTGTACCTGTAACTGTTCATTTGATGAATAAATCGACAGGTGCGGATTTATATGAATGGACATTCGAAGGTGGTGATCCTTTGAAATCCAATAAAGTAAATCCGGAAGAAGTTGTTTATAAGGAACCGGGAACATATACCATCCGTCTGGAAGCCTGGAACACCACTGAACGTAAAGTAAAAGAATTGACCGTAAGTCTCGATTCTGCTATTGGGGCTGGTTTCACTTATACGGTGGCTATAAACAATTTCTCACCGGTGGAAGTTACACTGATAAATTGCAGTTACGGTGGCACCCGGTATCGTTGGGAGTTTATCGGCGGGCAACCTGAAACTTACGAAGGAAAAAATCCTCCGGTTATTGTTTTTACGGAGCCTGGATTGCATCCGGTTCATTTACAAGTGTTCAGTACAAGAGAGAGGGCGGAGTTTACCGATACGATTCGGGTACTTCCTGCTTTGGCAGTGGATTTCGAGTGGTGGCCGGGGAAAGATGATTATGATATGGAAGCTCCGTTGGTTATTGAATTGGCGGCTCGTTGTACCGGTGTTTTATCATATCTATGGAAGGCGGAAGGGGGAAGAATAGAAAATGATACCCTGGCCGATACCCGGATTTATTTCGACAAACCGGGGGAATATCGTGTTGAGCTTAAAGCAGCGAATGGAAAAGAAACGAAAAGTGTCAGCAAAGAGATAAAGGTGTTGGAAAATTCGAATTTGTATATAATACAGGATCTGAAATTCGGAATTACGACAGCGTTGAATACGGTGGGTGGATATTTTTCTTCGGAAACAAGGTCTGTTTTGAAAATGAAAGAATTAACTCCGGTGACCGGACCGACGATTGATTTTGTGTTTTGGGGGTTGGCCGATTTCGACCAATGTTGTTTTCTCTCGCCTGATTTGGTCGGATTAAAAGCCTTGCCGGATATACCCGGTGCCGCTCATTCCTGGTTTATCAATAACCCGGATGCGCTTACAGCCGGTCAGTTTGATGTTATGGAAAATGATGAGTTGTTAAAACGGCTTCTGATTAGGGAAAACTGTGATAAAGATCTTAACTCTTATTTTACAGGAAATGATGTTCCGCATTTGGTGTTGTTTGAAACCGGTGATTACCGCAAAGGAGTTATTAAGATAAAGCAATTCGTACAGGCAGGAAGTAATTCATATATTCTTGCAGATGTGAAAATACAGAAAGAAAGAACCGGAAATTGATATCGTTTATATGGATAAAGTGCGTGGCTTGAAACAATTATTTATTTATTGCTTATTCGGTGTATCGATGTCCAGCACTTTACCGGTATGTGCCCAACAAGTACGTTTGGATAATCTGAAAGAACAATTCAGTAAAAAAAATCTGTTTCGGATTAACGGAGGATTGGCAGCTAACGGAGTGTTTTACACGGGTGATAATTCCAGTCGTCAGCCTTTTATGTGGGTCATTTCCGGGAATGTCAATATCAGTATTTACGATCAGGTAAATCTACCTTTTTCCTGTAATTTCAATAATCTGGGAAATGGATATAATTATCCTACTTTACCGAATCGTTTGAGTATACATCCGTCTTATAAATGGGTTACAGCCCATATCGGAGATGTATCGATGAGTTTCTCTCCCTATACACTGAGCGGGCATCAATTTACCGGTGCCGGTTTGGAATTGAAACCGGAAAACTTTCCGTTAAAAGCTCAGTTTATGTTTGGGCGTTTATTGAAAAAGACCGAATATGATTCATTGAATTTTGGAGGAATTGTAGCTTATAAAAGAATGGGTTATGGTGTGAAACTGAATTATGAGAAAGAAAAATATTTATTGGGAATCAGTATATTACATGCTCACGATGATCCGGAATCTTTAAAATGGAAGCCGGACAGTTTGCAGATATATCCTCAAAGCAACCTGGCCCTCAGCGGTGAAGTAACCCTCAAATTATTGGATAACCTGACGGTAAATGTAGAGTATGGTTTCAGTAGTCTTACCCGGGATATGCGTTTGCCTTCCGTTAAAACAGATTTGGGAATCTGGCTACTTACCCGTAACACGTCGACCGTTCAATACCATGCTCTGAAAGCCGGTGTAAATTATCTGCTTAAAAAGAATTCCATCGGTTTGGGATACGAACGTATAGATCCGGATTACCGGACTTTGGGAGGGTATTATTTTACGAATGATTTTGAAAATTTTACTTTTAATTATGCCCGGCCATTTTGGAAAGATAAAATCAATTTTTCGATGAATGTTGGGATGCAGCATGATAATCTGAACCGCAATAAGACAGAACAAACAAACCGTTGGGTAATAGCGGCAAATCTGAATATCGTGCCGACGGATAAATTGAATTGCTCCGTATCGTATTCCAGTTTTCAGAGTTATACCAATATCAGATCACAGTTTGATTATATCAATGCAACCAATAAATATGAAAATCAGGATACCCTTGATTTTACGCAGTTGTCCCAAAATGTGAATGTTAATATCGGATATAATTGGGCTGTGGAGGAAGTCAGAAGCCATAATCTGAATTTTAATCTGAGTTTTCAGGAGGCAGCAGACAAGCGGGGAGGGATTATTGCACCGGGGAGTGCATCCCGGTTTTATAATCTGGCGGCTTCTTATGCTTTGCTATTTGTTCCGTCAGCCATACAGTTGACGGCATCCGGAAATTTGACATACAATAAAATGGCCGGTATGGAAATGATTACGTGGGGGCCTAATCTGGGAGCCTCCTCTAAATTTTTAAAGAATAAGATGACGGTAGGGGTGTCGTCTTCTTATAATGTTTCTTCCAATAGCGGGATACGGACAGGGAGTGTATTCAACGCAAGGGGAAATGTCGTTATGCGTTTTTTTAAACATCATACGGCTAATATATCTGTGGTATACCAGAACCGGGATGTCCCGGTGAAACCGGTAGCATCGGATTTTACGACTACACTTAATTATGCATATAGTTTTTAAAACCGACCGATTATGAAAAATAAAGGCAGTTTTTGCAGGTTCTTTTTTTTATGCTGTTTGATTCTTTATTGGAGTAGTACTCTGGTATATGCTGCAAAAGAAGATATGGACGGGATACGTAAGCAGGCTGTGGAGGTATTTGCCCGGCTCGATCAGATGGATAATTTTGTGGAAAGTCTTTCTCTGGCAGACATGAATGTGTTTCCGGTTGGAATGAAAAGAACGGTCAGTAATGTCAACTACGCTTTGGCTATCAGTAGTATCCAGTTTTTTCAGGAGTACGCAGAACTGGCTATATGGGGAAGAGCAATTATTCCGCAAGGAGAAGAAGGCGATAAGATACTGTTTTTCGGTGCTCAGGGGATCAAATTATCGAACGAAGGGGATATTGTCGGGGATGCCCGGTTGGTATTGCTTGGGGATATTACCATCCCGATTAATAACGGAGCTGCTTCTCTGGTGCTGAAAGGCGGGTTTAATCTTTTGTCCGGTATAGGGGATCAACAAACTTATATGTCTATCGATTGCCAGGGATTTAAAGAACTTGGCCTTACTGCAGATTTAATTCTTTCAGATAAATTAGTCCGTAAAGTAGATGAAAATGGTAATTGCAGTGCATTGGATTCGAAAGTAATGGCTTCTTTTTCTACGATTGTTCAGGATTGGAATGATATGGTCGTATCTTTATCATTGCCCCGGTTCGAGATCATCGGTTTGAATGGGTTTATGTTTCAGGCCCGGGATGCAATCTTTGATTTTAGTGACACCCGGAATGCCGATAATATCAGTTATCCTTACGGGTATCAGGAACAATATATGATTCCCGGTAATGAAAATTTGTGGAAGGGGGTTTATATCAATGAATTGAGTATAACATTACCCCGGCAATTTACTTCCCGTCGGGATACAAGTAAAAGAGTGAGTTTTATTTCCCACCACATGCTTTTCGATAATAATGGGATATCGGGGATTTTTGAGGCACAGAACGTTTTGGCTTTTGATAACGGGACTGCGGGGGGATGGCCTTTTTCTGTGGAAAGATTTTCAATAGAATTGATCGCAAATCATTTGAATGGTGCCGGGTTTGGAGGACAGATCGGTTTACCTGTGGCTGAAAAGTCCCCTTTGAATTACGATGCTTATATTTCACCGGATAACGAATATATGCTTCGGATATCGAAGTCTGAAACGATGAAATTCAGTATATGGGCTGCTGAGGCGGAGTTGTTACCGAATTCGTATGTGGAGATGAAAGTAAAAGACGGACGTTTCCGTCCGGAGGCGATGTTGAGCGGTTCTCTCATGATAAAAGCAGGGATGCAGGGAGGAGAGGGGGATGTGACAGTGGCGGAGTTGAAAGGTATTAAATTTCAACAAATGCATTTGAAAACCGAATCCCCCTATTTTATGGTGCAATATCTGGGATATGACGGTGATTTTTCTGTAAAAGGATTTCCTTTATCGGTAGGCAGGATAGAATTAAAAACGGCTGGCTTAACAGCAGAATTAGGATTTGATGCAAAACTGGCTTTAGGAGCTTCTCCTTTTTCCATTGCCGGGGATACCCGCCTGGGAATTGTAGGTAAGATGAAACAGGACCGCGGTTTACAGAGTTGGGAATATGATCATCTGAATATATCGGCGATACAGGTTAATACCTCTTTTGCCGGAGTATTTGCCGTCAGGGGAAGCCTGACTCTGTTGAATAATGATCCGCTATATGGGGATGGATTTGCCGGAAATATGGATTTGGAGCTGACTTGCCTGGAAGGTGTCGGGATGAAGGCCCGGGCTATGTTTGGTAAAAAAGATTTCCGCTATTGGCTGGTGGACGGGAGTGTGATGTTCGGGAAGAGCGGCATTACGGTTTTTCCTCCTGCATTCAATTTGAGCGGGATTGGCGGCGGGGCTTATTATAAAATGGCACAACGGGGAATGGGGGAATCGGCATTGCCTACAGGCACGGTGTATGTTCCGGATGAAAAGCGTGGATTCGGGTTTAAAGCTGCCGTTATGTTTAATATCGGAAATCCGGATGTGGTCAGCGGGGAAGCCGACTTTGAAATAGCTTTTAACGATAAGGGAGGATTGGCTTATATCGGTTTTTTCGGACAAGTGAAAGTTCTGGGAAAAATCCCCGGTATGGATAATATTCAAAGTGCGGTAAAAAATAAATTGACAGCGCTGGCAGCGGTTGAAAACAATTATTTGGCATCACATCCGGGGATTAGTTCCGGCTTGAATAAATTACAGAAATATAAATTATATCAACCGGCCGATGCCGCATTGGATATATATTCGGATAAGGAGAGTTTGGGAAAAAGCGGGTTCCTGGCTGCCATGGGGATTCAATACGACTTTAATCAGAAATGTTTACATGCAACTTTTGATTTGTATGTCAATGTATTGGCCGGTTTGATAAAGGGGCGGGGGCAAAATAATAATGCCGGACATTCAGTGTTGCATATAGAAAAAGGAAATTGGTATTTTCATATGGGAACTCCTTCCAACCGGTTAGGTATAGAAATGAATTTGCTGAATCTGATAAAAATAAAATCGGGCGCTTATTTTATGACCGGTTCTCATTTGGAAGGTTCACCGCCACCGCCTCAGCAGGTGGCCGATATTTTGGGTGTCGAGTTGAGACAACTCGATTATATGCGGGATATGAATGCATTGGAGGCAGGCGGCGGTTTTGCTTTCGGCGCGGATGTCAGTGTGGCAACCGGGGATATTACTTTTCTGATTTTATATGCGAATTTCCAGGCGGGACTTGGTTTTGATATTATGTTGAAGGATTATGGACAGGCTGAGTGTAATGGGCGGCGTGGTCCGGTGGGAATCGATGGGTGGTATGCAAACGGACAGGCGTATGCTTACTTGCAGGGAGAAGCCGGTGTCAGTTTGAAGCTTTTGTTTATCAGGAAAAAAATACCCATCATTAAGGCCGGAGCAGCGACCTTATTTCAGGCTAAGCTGCCCAATCCGACCTGGTTCGTAGGGTATCTGGGGATGAAGATCGATATATTAGGCGGTTTGATCCGCGGAAATATGCGCCTTAAGATCAAATTGGGAGAAGAGTGTGAGCTTGTCTTGCCGGGAGGCAGTCCTATCGGTGTACCTATCATCAATGATATAAAGCCGGTTGCAGAAGAAACGGATGTGGATGTTTTTGCTGCTCCGCAGGTTGCCTTCAATATGCCGATGAATAAGTCTTTTTTAATGGAAGATAATAACGGTGAGATTAAAAATTACAGATTCATACTGGATAAATTTATCGTTTCAGAGGAAGGTAAGGAAATACCGGGTAAATTGGAATGGAATACGTCGCGTAATCTGGTGACCTTTTATTCGCATGATATATTACCTCCGCAGAAGTTGTTGAAGGTGAACGTCGAAGTCGGATTTGAAGAATACCGGAATAATCGTTGGGAGGTGGTGTACACAGGAGGGCAGAAGGCACGGGAAAAAATGGAAATCGGCTTTACGACGGGTACTGCACCTGATAATATACCGTTACAGAATATTGAATATTGTTATCCGGTGATAGATCAAAGGTATTATTTGTCCGGTGAAGGCACCCGGGGGTATGTTCAACTCAAGAGGGGACAACCTTATTTGTTCTCTGCTGATTTCAAACATGAAATTCACATTACTGATGAGAACGGACAAAGCATAAATACTTCTTTCCGTTACGATGCCGGCATAAACTGTCTGGTTTATCAGATGCCGGGACTTTCTAAGGCAAGCACTTATTCTCTCGGTATTGTTACCCTGCCGAAAAAAGGAACGGGGGGAACGGCTGATATCCGGGAGGAACGGTTGACGATCGGTGGTTCGGGTGATGATGATGTTACGATAAGAAGTGCAAAAGCGAATGCGGTGACCCAGACCGCGAACGGAAAAATAATCCTGGAATATGCCTTCGGGACAAGTCGTTACGCTACTTTACGGGAAAAAATTGCAGGTATAAACAAAAGGATGCATTCGTTTTATGCGGAGGCCGGTTATGTGTATCTGGAATATATTCTGAATGACAGTGAGCCTTTTGATGCCGTTGATCTTGTCGGTACGGCATATAGCGGCAACAAACCTTTGGTAAAACCCTGGGCTACACTCGACGATGCTTTTTATAAGCAATGGATTTACCCGTTGGTATATAAAAATTATCCACTGGCCGGTAGTATTCGCATCAGGTACAGAGATACGGAAAAATGGGGAGTTCCGCCTGCCGGAGCCATACCGGTGAATTCAGTTTATCTTACATTATTGGAAAGTGATCCCGCTCACCACCGCCTGCGTGAGTATTTCCCTTATACTTATAATCTTTTCCGTGCTTACAACAGGGATTATTATGATCTGCGGGATCAGTTGGTAAACAGGTATATAGGTAAACCGGAACTGTTGAAATACGCAGATTTTATCAATAACAATATACCGCCGTTCGAGTCCGGGAAATACCGGGTTAATTTCAGATTTATCCAGCCTGACGGACAGGCCGGAAGCAGCCGGTTGTTTGAATATGAATATACATTTTAAAAAATGAAAAATATAATTATCGGGTTATTATTGCTTATAGGAGCGGATATGTGTGCGGTGGCACAGGATTCGGCCAGTATCAGGGTACGCTATAGTGTACAGCAGGATGCCGTCTTATTGCGTTGGGGGGCAGATACGCCGTATGCCTGGAAAAAAACCAACCGGTCCGGTTTCCGGATCGAGAGATATACGGTAAGCAGGGGAAAGGAGGTGCTGGTTGTTCCGGAGAAAAAGGTATTGGTAGAAGTATTGAAAGCTTTGCCCTTGCAGGAATGGATTCCCTATGTTGAAAGGGACGATAATGCGGGGATTATAGCTCAGGCACTTTATGGGGAAGACTTTCAGTTGACCGGTGAGGATTCACAGGGATTTGCCCGTATGATTAATATGGCCCAGGAACTCGACCAGCGATTTACATTCTCGTTGTATGCCGCGGATCAGAACTTTGATATAGCTTGCCTGGCGGGGTGGGGATATAAAGATACTGATGTGAAAAAAGGTGAACGTTATCTGTACCGTATTGTTCCGGCAACCTATGAGGATAGTTGTCAAATCCGCCTGGGGTCGGCCTTTACCGGATTGGATGAATACCGGCCTCTCCCGCGTCCTCAGGAATTGGCAGCCGTGTGGAATAACAAATGTGTCATGCTGGCTTGGAATTATTCAAACCTGGCTGATGTATATAACTCTTATTATATTGAAAAGTCTGTCGACGGAAAAAAATTTACCAGAATTGAAGGCCGGCCGGTATCGAGTATAGATGAAAGACAAAAAGAAGGGGATCAGCGTTTGTTTTATGTAGACTCGCTTTCAGATAACCATACTACATTTTATTACCGGATCAGGGGAATTTCCACATTCGGAGAGCTTGGTCCGGTGTCCGATACTTTATCGGGAAAAGGGGTGAATATGCTGCCTTATGTCCCTGTTATCCGCAAATCCATAGTGAATGATAAGGGTGAATTGGAAATGGAATGGCAGTTTGAAAATGAGGGAGAAAGTTTTATAGAAGGATTTCAGTTGAGAATGTCGGACAAGGCCAATGGTATTTATCGAACGGTGGCGGATGATATTTCCCCGTCGCAGCGGTCATTAAAATACGATAAACTCAATTCCGGTAGTTATTTCGTGATCAAAGCTGTGGCACTGGAAGGAGAATCCCGTTCTTCCTATCCTGTATTAATTCAGCCCCTGGATACTGTTCCGCCTGCTGTCCCTTTAGGGTTGCAGGGGAAAATAGATAGCCTGGGAATAGTAAAGTTGTCCTGGAATCCAAATACTGAATCCGATTTATTGGGTTATTTGGTCTATCGGGCATTTACCGGAACGGAGGAAGCTGTTCCGGTCGTAAAATATCCGGTAACGGATACCTGCTATATAGATACCGTGGATAACTGGAACCTGAATCCTGTGGTTTATTATTATCTGGTTGCTGTTGATCAGCGTTATAACCAGTCTGATTTTTCGGAAAGACTGGATTTGGTTAAACCGGATTTTATACCTCCGGTATCTCCCGTTTTTTCAGATTATCATATCGGAACAGAAGGTGTCGAACTCAAATGGATTTGCAGTCCGTCGGAAGATGTAAGGGAACACCGGTTGTACCGTAAGGAAAAAGAAACGGGGGATACTGCCCGATGGGTGATTATACTGCCTGGAAACCAGACTGACAGGTATAGGGATACGTCGGTACAGCCCGGTAAAAAATATGCCTATACGATTTTTGCCGTCGATAAGAGCGGTTTGGTGTCCCTGCCGACACCGGCCCTGAACCTGGTTGTCCCGGGAGCTCTGAAGAAAAAAGAAGGTATTACCCGTTTGGATGCCGTTGTTGACAAAAAAAATTTACTGATAAAACTGGTGTGGAAATCGGATTTGAAAGAAGTAAAGAATTATGAAATATACAAAAGCGAAGGGGATGCACCTTATACGCTATGGAAGGTTGTAGCCGGATGGCAGCGGGAATTGTTGGATGAGGATGTTGCAGTAAGTATGCAGTATCGTTATATGATACGTGCATTATTTGAAAACGGAGGAAATTCCCGGATTCGTGAAATAATAATTAAAGGATTATGAAAAAGTTCGTTTATTCCTGGATAAGTTTGGGGATATGGTTTATAATCGTATTTCAGGTAAATATCGGCAGGTTGTATGCCCAATCTTCGGATAGCCTTGCTGTCTGTCTGACGGATGAAATAATTACGGAGAATAGTCCCGATTTGAAAAATCCCGTAGAAGCGAATACGCAATCGGCCACACCTTTGGCCGCAAATAGCCTGAATTATGAGATTTGGTTTGATTTTGAAATATTGGCACCTAAGCCTATGTCCTATCATAAGGACAATAAATTTTCTTTATATGTACAATTTGAGGGTGAATCCATGTGGGTTTTTCAAGGTAATGTAAATTTGAATAGTACTTCAACGACGGTTCCCCGGAAGTTAAATTACAGACTTGTAACGAATGGAAAAAAGCTGATTAACTTTAAAACGGTATCCCGTAACAGATCTGCTGACGATAAGCGGGAAGGAACGTTGACAGTTAGTATGGATAACTGGGCATTATTCGGGGGCTGTTCGGAAACCGTTGCTCCCGACGATTTCCAAAAACAAACACCTGTTTTATTTGGGTATAACGCTAAATTGATTATAAAAAGAGTTCCTGTAAATCCGGTTTTGTCTTCTTATCCTGCTGATCATACTTTAACGAATGAAAATTATGTGCGTATAAAAACGGATTTTTCAGATGACTTTTTGTATCGGTGGGATTGGTATTATAGTTATCAATTGACTGAAAATAAATGGGACAGATTGGGAGCTAGCGTGGAGGTTGATGTCAATTATTATAGGGTAGGTGGAAACAGTACGTCTGATTTTCTTGATAATGTGAAACAGAAAAGAAAGATGACGGTCAGGGCAGGTAATCCCTGTCTTACCGGTAATGAAAAAGATAATTCCAAATATGCCGGTACGCTTGTTTTAGATTTGAAAATAGAGGCTCCGACAATAAGTGCTTATTCAATTCAGGTAACCCCACCGAAATGTGCCGGAGGAAAAGACGGTCAGGTAAAAATTCCTTTTTATCGGAAATTATTTCCCGATGAGGCGGAACAATTGACGTTGACTAATCTGGATGATCCTTTGGGATATAAGCCGTCTATTACTCTGAGGAATGAGGAAAATTTCGTGATTTTTACGGGATTGAGTGCCGGTCGGTACGAAGTGAAATATACCAACGGTTATATTCTGAATTCGACAATACCGAGTTATATTGGTGATGAATACAGACATAAAGCGCAGTTCACCGTTTCCGATCCTCCGAAATTATCATTATCCGGTTTAAATAAGACGGATGTTCATTGTAAAGGCGGAAGCGACGGAACGATAACTTTTACACCGACGGGTGGGACGGGAGATATCAGGGCGTGGTATACGACTACGGCATCCTATCCTGTGACACGGGATGCTGTTTCTGTTGTTCCCGGGCTTGCTGCTGCCAATTATACCGTAGAATTGAGGGATGCCAATGATTGCCGGATGACAGATGCTGCCTGGAAGGTAAATATAGCACAACCGGCAACGGGCGTAAGTCTTCAGGAATTATCCAAAACCGATCCCCGGGGATACGGATTGACGGATGGAGCTATCGAGGTCATTGCCAGGGGAGGTACGGGCGGTTTTACTTATTCCTGGCAAAAAAACGGTCAGCCTGTGTCCGGAAGTGGCAGTAAACTGACCGGTTTAGGTGACGGCAGGTATAAAATTACAGTTAAAGATGCCAATTACAATAAAGTCAGTCCGGTTACGGCAGTAAATCTGGCCGGATGCCAGAGTACTGTAGATATTGAGCTTCGCCAACCCGATCTTTTGTCGGTTTCTATCGGTAAAACCGGAGATATCAGTTGTTACGGCCTTTTAGACGGAGTACTGAGGGCGACAGCCACGGGAGGAGTCGGGGGATACCGTTATGAATGGTATAAATCGGTCGGTGGTTCATGGGCTAAATTACGCTATACGACAGCTGAAGTGTCCGGTTTGGATGCGGGTGTTTACCGGGCCTTTGTTTTCGATAGAAATGATATTAAAGCAGTTTCTGCAAATTATACCCTGACACAACCCGATCCGGTCCGGATTGCTTTTAAAACGGCCGAACCGGCTTGTTATGGCGGTAGCGATGGGAGAATAGAGGCTGTCGTTACCGGAAGGAACGGGGGTTATACATACACATGGCCGGGTAATCCGGGCACAAGTTCCGTTATCTATGGAGAAGCACAGAACTATGTGGTAAAAGTCAAAGACCGTAAGGATTGCCGCGCAGAAAACAATGTTACAATCGGGCAGCCTGCCCGTCTGACTGCAACCGCCCAGGTGGTTTTGCCTGCGTCGGCTAATGCTTCGGACGGAAAAATTACGGTCTCTCCTTCAGGGGGGACACCGGGATATCATTACCGTTGGGATTACCGGAATTCTGTTTCCAATCCTTTGACGGGTATTCCTGCGGATAGTGTGCCTTACCGGGTGGTGGTAAAAGATGCCCATGATTGCCGGACAGAGTTGAATCCGCGGGTGATTTATCCTTTGGGAGTCAGGCTTGTTGTGAAAAAAGTGATTTCCTGCAAGGGAGATAGGGACGGTTTATTGGAAGCGATGCCGGAAGGCGGTGTCAGCCGGTATTACCGTTATCAGTGGTATCAGTGGTCAAACGGTGCTTTTTCTCTTATTTCGGGGAATGGGAAAGTATCACAGGGTGTTGGTAGCGGAAGATATCAGGTAAAGGTAACGGATTCTGAAAATAACACTGCTACGGCAGAAATTACGATTACAGAGCCCCCCTTATTACAGGCTACGGCTCAGATTACGCTACCCTCTTCTGCTGCCGGCTCGGATGGTCGCATTGCTGTTTCTCCTTCGGGAGGTACACCGGGCTATTATTACCGTTGGGATTACCGGAATGCCGTTTCCAACCCTTTGACGGGCATTCCTGCGGATAGTGTGCCTTACCGGGTGGTGGTAAAGGATGCCCATGATTGCCGGATAGAACTGGAACCGCGTGTAATTTATCCATTGGGAGTAAAGCTTGTTGTGAAAAAAGTGATTTCCTGTAAGGGAGATCGTGACGGCTTATTGGAAGCAATGCCGGAAGGCGGTGTCAGCCGCTACTACCGCTATCAGTGGTTTAAATCCGGAAACGGTGGTTTTCAGGAAATAGAAGGGAACGGAAAAATTTCAGCCCCGCTAGAGGCTGGAACCTATCGGGTTAAAGTTACCGATAGTGAAAATAATTCGGTAACGACGGATTGGGTGCTCACAGAACCTGATTTCTTAACGGCTGTATTTACGGTGGATATCCCTTCCGGCCCGACGGTTTCTGATGGAAAAATAACTGTTTTCCCGGCGGGCGGAACTCCCTATACGGACGGTTCATACCGGTATTTCTGGGATTACCGGAATTCCGTTTCCAATCCTTTGACAGACTTGCCTGCCGATAGTGTGCCTTACCGGGTGGTGGTGAAAGATGCTCATCAGTGTGAAATAGAACTCAATCCCCGGATATTGTATCCGCTTATGGTCGGCATTCGGGAAAAACAACCGGTGTCTTGTTACGGCCGGACAGACGGGCGTTTGGAAGCCCTGGCCGAAGGCGGTGTCAGCAGCATTTATTTTTATAAATGGTATAAGAGGGAAAATGACGGATTCCGGGAAATAGCCGGAGAAGAGTCTGTTTCAGAACCTTTGGGAGATGGGATTTATCGGGTGAAAGTTCGGGACTCCGAACATAATCAAGCCGTTTCGCAGGAATTTATATTCAGGCAACCCGACTCGCTCCGATTGAAATTCGGGCATCTTGATCCGTTGTGTAAAGACGACCGGAATGGCTGGATAAATGCTTTGGTTGAAGGTGGAACCGAACCTTATCATTACCTGTGGGAAGATAAGACGGATTTTGATGCTTTTAACCGCAGTAATCTGGCCTGTGGTTTTTATAAGGTAACAGTTACCGATTCACACGGCTGTCAGCTCACCGGACGGGACACCCTGACAGAGCCGGATAGTCTTCTGGTCACCCACGAAGTCCGGTTTCCGTCTGTTTTTAACGGGACGGACGGAACGATCCGCTTATTTCCGAAAGGCGGAACCGAACCTTACCGGTATGAATGGACATATAATCATTCAACGGATAATCCACTGGCGGGATTGGCTGCCAGTGATACGCCTTATGAAGTTACGGTAACCGATGCTCACGGTTGTACTGTGAGCGATACGCCCCGGATGTACAATCCGCTTATCGTGGAAATTCAGGTACGTGATTCGATCAGTTGTTACGGCCGTTTGGATGGTCGTCTGGCTGCGGTGTTTGCCGGAGGTGTGGGTGCCCCTCATGATTTCGAATGGTTTAAAAAAGACCGTGAAGGTCATTTCAGGAAAACCGGAGCAAACGATAGTATCTTATACGGGGTTGCGGATGGAGAATATCGGGTGAGTGTCCGGGATCGTAGTGATAGCCTGGCGGTATCGGATGTATTTGTTTTCCGTCATCCGGATTCTTTGCAATTACAATTCCGTCATCATTTCCCGCTTTGTAAGCATGATGCCAATGGGTGGACGGAGGCTTTGGCGGATGGAGGTACTACCCCTTACCGCTATTACTGGGAAGATATTGACCGGGAGGATGCTGCTTTGCGGTCCGGTCTTGAAGACGGCGTTTATAAAGCAGTGGTTACCGACCGGCGCGGATGTGTCGTTTCGGCAACCGATACCCTGACGGAGCCGGACAGCCTGATCGTGAGGCATAAGGTAGATTTTCCCTCCGTATATGGCGGTGACGATGGAATGGTAGCGGTCAGTCCGGAAGGTGGTACAAAGCCTTATCGTTATGCCTGGGATTACAATCATTCAGTCGCTAATCCGCTGACCGGTTTGTCGGCAATGGCAGATCCGCTTCATGTTGTCGTAACGGATGCTCATGGCTGTCAGGTTGTCGATTCCGTCCGGATGTATAATCCGATAACCATAGAATTGGAAGAGAGCGGAGTGATCATCTGTTCGGGGCAGACCAATGCGGAGCTGACTGCCCATGTGAAAGGCGGTGCCGGACGACCTTACCGTTTCGAATGGTATTTTGTAGAAGAAGATCTTTTGACAGGGTTTACAGAAACGGATTCCTTATTGAAATCCGTCGGTGTCGGTACTTACCGTGTGGCGGCATTCGATAGCGTGGGAAATCTGGGATGGTCGGCTGATTATACGATTTATTCGCCCGATTCCTTGCGTCTGGAATTTGAAATAGGTCATTTACCTTGTAAATACGATCGGAAAGGTTGGATTCAGGCCATCCCCTTAGGGGGTGAAGCGCCTTATCGCTTAGATTGGTTCGATGGCTCGGCGGATACCCGGATCGAGCACCTGGAAGAGGGGCGTTATGAAGTAAAACTAACAGATAAACGGGGATGTTTCGTTACTAAAAAAGTGAAAATTAATTCTCCGGATGAATTGCTGCTCAGTATGGATTACAGACAGCCGCTCGGATGGCAGCGGGATGACGGGATGATTTGGGTAACACCCGTCGGTGGTACACAACCCTATCGTTATGAATGGCACGGTTGGGAAAACGACCGGGATACATTGGAAGGTATTCCTGCCGGTAATTATACGGTAACGGTAACCGATAGCCACCAGTGTAATAAGAGTATTTCAGCTACCGTTACTGAGCCGTCTTTACTCGAAGTAACTGTTTCCTGTGTCCAGATTATTTCCTGTTACGGGGTGCCGGATGGTATATTGCGGGCTACCGCCTGTGGTGGTGTCGGTAACTACCGGTATGATTGGTATCGTTTGTCCGGGCGTCATGCTGATTTTATCGTTTCGGGTATAAATTGTGAGCAGCTTCCTGCCGGAGAGTATAAGGTGAAAGTGACGGACGGTAACGGGATTACAGCCTGGTCGGAGGTATACCGCCTCGTTCAGCCGGAACTTCTGCAGGCCGCCGTGACCGTTTCGGCCTTGCTTTGTAAAGGAGATACCGATGGGAAGGCCGGGGCCGTAGTGAATGGCGGGACTTTGCCGTATGAATATATCTGGACGAACGGGGCAAGGACGGGAGAGATCGATAGCCTTTCCGAAGGCCGTTATCTGGTGGCTGTCAAGGATGCCCACGGATGCCGTACCGAGGCAATGGGTACGGTTGTTTCTCCGGATGCTTTAGAGGTCAGCAGTAAAGTCACCGATCCTGTTTGTAACGGTGGCAAAGGGAGTGTCGTATTGCAAATATCGGGCGGAACGGGAAAATACAGAATCACCTGGGCCGATGGGAATAGCAGGATGAAGCGGGAGGATTTGCCGGCCGGCAGCTATCCGGTGGATGTGGCCGATGCTAACGGGTGTTTGTGGCAAGGCGTGTTTGAACTGTTTGAACCGGAACAGGTTAATGTCAGTTTAGGACCCGAGCGTACTTTATGCCGGGAACAGGAAGTGGAATTAAGGCCTTTGAATGTGGAACGTATTACGGGGTACAAGTGGCTGAAAGATAACGAGGTATTTAGTTTACAGCCTGTTATCCGGGTGACCGAAGCAGGTACGTATCGGTTGGAGGTCGTGACGAAAAAAGGCTGCCGGGGAAACGGAGAAGTTACAATCGGTAAAAGTGATGCCGAAATTGACGCCAATTTTGCGATGGCTTCGGAGATTGAGGCGGAAGATATCCTGAAAGTGGTCAATACGTGCCTGCCAATGCCGGAATATTGCGAATGGATTTTTCCGGAGACCGGAACAATAACAATTGTCAGTGATGACCGGGATATGGCCGAACTGATTTTTGACCGGTCCGGGGAATATACGATCGGACTCCGTTCTGTAGAGGGAAAGTGTGAGGAATTTCTTTACAAAAATGTGTCGGTCGTTACGGAAGGCTCAGGTCAGCCTGTTACCCGGGGGCCCGAACGTGTGATCCGTGATGTGTTGGTGTGGCCGAATCCCAGCAACGGGCATTTCCGGGTCCGGGTCAAGCTGAACCGGAAATCGGACGGTTTGTTGCGGCTTTATGCGCTGACCGGTGTCCTGCTCCGTGAATCGAAATGCCGGGGAGATGAAAGTTATGAGCTCAGTTTTAATGAATCTCTCCCGCCGGGAATCTATATCCTTCATCTCATTTTCGGTCCCGAACGGGAAGCTGTGAAAGTGGCTGTCGAATGAGTATACGGATTTGTTTAACCGTGTTTTACGCTGTGTTTGTGTGATCTGTTTCGGATAAAGATTGTTGAAATGTATAAAATATACCGATTAATTAGGGTGGCATACTTATGAAAAAAATCCTGTTATTTTGTAGTACTCTGTTTTTGTTTTTTGCCGTTTACGGTCAGGGGCATATTTATCCGGTTCAGGCGAATGTGAACGTTGTTGCGCCTTATAGCCTCTACCTGAGCGACTATGTATCGGGTAGTAAAGAGCGGCTGATCGTGACGTTGCTGAATCGTGACGTTCAGTATCCGTCGATGCCGGTTCGCCTGCGCCTGAGCATAAAGGGTAATGGTTTTTCGATACAGACCCGTCCTTATGCTTCGGTTTCCCCGATAACGCTCGAACCCAATGTGCCCTATAAGCTGACGGTGGATGATCTGATGCCTTATTTTGATACCCGTAATTTGTTTGCGCAGGGATTGGGAGGAGATTCGTATCTGAAAGGTGGGCGCCTTCCGGAAGGCATGATCGAATTCGGCATAGAAGTTTTGGAGTACGGCACTTCAAAAGTGCTGTCGCAGCGGGCCATCGGAACGGCCTGGCTTGCTTTGCAGAAACCTCCGTTGTTGAGCCTGCCTTTTCAGGATGAAGTTATTCCCTGGCGTGAGCCATTGAATCTGTTGTTCCAATGGACTCCGCAACATTCGGGGGTGGCTCGTGTAGAATACGAGTTGATCATCAAGGAACTTTGGGATAACGGTCTGGCTCCCGAATCGGCCTTTGCCTGGTCACCTGAAATATTTCGCGAACGAATCACTTCCACAAGCTATCTCTACGGTACTTTAGCACCGGCGCTGGAGCCCGGCCGGCGTTATGCCTGGGCTGTGCGTGTTGTGGCCAAAGACGGAGCGGATGATGTGAGTATTTTTGAGAACGAGGGGCTGAGCATGATCCGTTCTTTCCGTATCGCCCGTTATTGTCCCGAACCGGTACAGGTAAAAGCTACGGCCGAACGGGGATATATTCATGTGGAATGGGAGAGTGCACCGGAACACATTGATTATACGGTGGCTTACCGTGTGAAAGGAGCTGAAACCTGGGCTGAAGTGAGGAGTACTTTTCCGTCTGCCCTGTTATCTGGTGTGCGGCCCGGGTATACGTATGAATACCGTGTGGGCGGTTTTTGCGAGCCTTTGGTGCCTACTTTCGGAAAGACAGCCTTCCTTACGCTGCCTTCTGAGGATACCACCCGTTTACGTAACTGCGGGATGTTGCGTCCGGTGGATTTGTCCAATCAGGATCCCCTGGATGAGCTTTTGAACGGAGACCAGTTTATAGCCGGCGATTTTCCGGTACATGTACAGGAGGTGACGGGCAGCCAGGGCTTTTTTACGGGTAACGGTTATGTGCATGTTCCTTTTCTGGCTTATGCGCCTTTTAAAGTGACTTTCGATAATGTCTATATCAATACCGACCGCCGAATGATCCGTGGTGTGGTGAAAACGGTTTACGATCCGACAGAAAGCGGAATGGGTAATATGGACGATATTTTTACGGGCGGCGGCCATACGGGTAATGTGGTGGAAGGCATCACAAAAACCGACCTGAGTGCTGATTTTGTCATTGATAAGGACAGCGGATTCTTTTTTGACGAGACGACCGGTAAAATCGAAGTGACGGATGCGAGCGGTCAGGTTATCGGTTATATCGAAACGGGGCATAGTGTCTCCGGCGGGGGTGAGCCGGGTGGGAACAACGGTAATGCCCCTTCGGTTTTTCCAATGACGGTAAAAGACAGCGAAGGTAATATCTATGAGGTGGAAGAAGCTCCGGAGGATGATTCCGGTACGGAGAACGAAGGGGCCGGGGAGAATCCGGATTCCGGTTCTAAAAAGCAATTGGTGGTGACGCCTGTGGGTAAAAGCGGGGATGGTCTGAATCAGGATGAGGTGAATTTCAAACGCCTCGACAGCCGCATGGCCGAAGTCGTATTTACGGATACGGAAGGCAGTCTTTATGCCTTCGATGCCTGGAAAGCGGTTTATTCCGGCTCTTATCTGATCCGCACGAAATACGAACAGCTTGGGGAGAGTTACCGTGTTCCGGCGAAGCTCATTCCTTCGGGGAAGAAAGACAAAGTGGGGGTTGTGATCACGATTCACGATCCTTCCGTCGATCCTGATAAAGTGATTTT
>NZ_DOED01000031.1:149370-209358 GCF_003524185.1 Culturomica sp. | reverse complement strand
CGTTCATTTTTTAAGCAGGAAAATTTATAATAAGAATACTAAAATTTGAATATGCCCGAAAGCGATCTGAAAAATCAAGCCAAACTTTAAAATTAATGTAAAAAACAATTCTATCATTATGAAGTACGGAAACACAATGAGAAACTTACTCTTTGTTTTGTGCATGCTGCTATCCGTTAGTGCGTTTGCCCAACAAAGAGTATTGACCGGTAGAGTCACTGACAAGCAAGGTGAGCCTATACCGGGTGTAAGTATTATAATCAAAGGGACTTCCACCGGTACGGCAACGGATTTTGAAGGTAATTACAACCTAAAAGTCCAGACAGGTAATATTCTGGAATTTTCTTTTATCGGCTACAAGACACAAACGATTACAATTGCCGGCCAAACGACCTTAAACATTGTATTACAAGAAGATGTAGAACAATTGGACGAAGTCGTTGTCATCGGCTACGGTACTGTAAAAAAGAATGATGCTACCGGTTCGGTCGTAGCGATTAAAGCCGATGAATTAAACCGGGCTGCGGTAACTTCTCCGCAACAAATGTTACAAGGGAAAGTAACGGGTGTTCAGATCATCCCCGGCGACGGAGGCCCCGGTTCGGGAGCAACTATCCGTATCCGTGGTGCAGCTTCTTTGACAGCTTCCAACGATCCGCTTATTGTTATCGACGGTGTCCCCGTATCCAACGATGCAGCACCGGGAATGGCCAATGCATTGTCTACCATTAATCCGAACGATATCGAATCGTTTACTGTATTAAAGGATGCATCAGCAACAGCAATTTACGGTTCAAGAGCATCCAACGGTGTGATCATTATCACCACAAAAAAAGGAAAAGGAAATAAGATCAACTTAAGCTACAACGGTAGTTTTAGCATTGTTACCAATAGTGAAACCGTGCCGGTAATGGGAGCCGATGAATTCCGGGAATTTATAACCGGAATATATCCGGCAGGAACGACAAACGGAGATAAGATTACCAATTTACTCGGAACAGCAAAAACGGACTGGCAGGACTTAATTTTCCGTAATGCTTTTGCACACGACCACAACATCAGTGCCTATGGTAATGTGAATAACATATTACCTTACCGGGCTTCTATCGGTTATACCAATGAAGAAGGAACTTTAGAGACATCCAAATACGAACGCGGAACATTTGATATCAGTGTTTCGCCCAAATTACTCGACGAACATTTGACTCTTAATCTGAATGCCAAAGGGGTGGTCATTAAAAACCGTTTTGCTGACGGCGGTGCCGTAAATGCAGCAGCATTCTTCAATCCGACACAACCGGCTTATTTTTACAACGAAGACGGAAGTATCAACAAAAACCTGACAAATGGTTACTGGAACTGGATGAACAGCATCGATCCGGTCATTTCTCCGAATGCTTTAGCCACAGTCAGTCCGCTTTCACAATTGTATGACTACAGCAATACCAATACGGTACATCGTTTTATCGGAAATGCCCAACTGGATTATAAAGTTCACGGTTTCGAAGCGTTAAGGGCAAATTTAAATATCGGAATGGACATTACCTCTACCGACGGTAAGAAAGGGGCACGCCCCGGTTCTATGCAAGCCTGGAAGGATTCGGAAAACCTGGGTATCGGACAGTACAGCAAATACACCAATTTCCGCCGGAATCAATTGTTGGAATTCTACCTGAATTTCAATAAAGAATTCGGAGTACACCGTATCGATCTGATGGCCGGTTATTCCTGGCAGCATTTTTATTCTTCCGATCATTCGGTAAGTTATTTCAACGAAACGCACGAACAAAAAGGAGACGATTATAACTATCCGTTCAATCGGACGGAACATTATCTGATTTCGTTCTTCGGACGTCTAAATTATTCATTGATGGGGAAATACCTGTTTACATTCACTTTACGTGACGACGCCTCTTCCCGCTTCTCTGAAGACAACCGTTGGGGTTTGTTCCCGTCGGCAGCCATAGCCTGGAATTTGAGCGAAGAAGATTTCATCAAAAACATAGATCCGATTTCTTCAGCTAAACTACGTGTCGGCTGGGGTAAAACCGGACAACAGGAAATCAATTCCGGAGACTATCCTTATCTGGCCCGTTATTCTTTATCTACTGACCAGTACCATATGTATAACATGGGAAATGCCGGATATATTTACAAATTGACCCCGCAGGCCTACGATCCGAATATCAAATGGGAAACGACAGAAACCTGGAACGCCGGTTTAGACCTGGGCTTTTTTAACAATCGTATTACAGCCAGTGTCGACCTGTACAAACGGAAAACATCCGACCTGTTGAATACGGTAACCGTACCTATGGGCTCTAACTTCTCCAATACGGTATTGACCAATGTGGGTAATATGGAAAATAAAGGTGTGGAAATCGCGTTGAATTTTATCCCGGTACAAACGAAAGATTGGAATTTGAGTGTCGGTTTGAACGGTACTTTCCAAAAAATCGAATTTACAAAACTGACCGGTAGCAACGATCCGAATTACTACGTAGGTATCGGAAGTATCAGCAAGGGAACCGGCGGTTATCTGCAACGTCACATGGTAGGTTCGGCTCCTTATACATTCTACCTGTATCAGCAAGCTTATGACAGCAGAGGACATGCCATACAGAACGCTCTTGTCGACCGTGACGGTGACGGTGTGATCACTTCTGCTGACCGTTATATGACAAATAAATCACCGAATCCGGATTTCTTCTATGGTATAAACCTGAAACTCTCCTATAAAAACTGGGATTTCGGCTTTAACGGACACGGTTCTGTCGGTAACTGGATGTTCAATGACTTTTATTCTTCCAACTCGACGGCAAATATAGACTTTGCTTCGAATACGCTTTCCAATTATGCAACTACGGTAAAGAAAACCGGTTTTACACAGGCCAACGTAACCGAACAATGGTATTCGGATATGTTCCTGGAAAATGCCAGTTTCTTCCGTCTGGATGACGTGAATCTGGGTTATACGTTCCGGAACATCGCCAAACGGGAAGGCTTCAATATCCGGGTCGCAGCTTCCGTACAAAATGTATTTGTGATTACCGACTACAGCGGTATGGATCCGGAAGGCACAGGTGTAGGCGGTATCGATAACAATATTTGGCCGCGTCCGAGAACCTATTCATTGCGTCTGAATGTTAATTTCTAATCTAAAAGGAGAATATTGATATGAAAAAAAGATATATTTCATTATTGTTCGCCGCAGCTTGCCTGTCCCTGAATTCCTGTATCGGTGATCTGGACACGTTGCCGTTGAACGAATCCGACTTTACATCGGAAGATGCCTACTCTACTCCGGAAAGCTATTTGTCCGGACTGTCTAAAATCTATTACAACTTTGCCAACACGGAAGATTTGGCTGTAGAAGACGGCGGAGCTTCGGAAGTGATCCGGGCTTTCTGGACTTTACAGGAAATATCCAGTGACGGCTGTAAATGTGCCTGGGCAAACGACAGTTGGGTAAACGACATCAATAACAACAACTGGAGTGATGCCGACAATGCTGCCACTTACGCCGTATACGCCCGTAGCTTACACGGCATTACCTATGTAAATGAATTTTTACGCCAAAGTACCGACAGTCGTTTGTCCGACAGAGGTATCGGAGGCGCCGATGTGGAAAAAATCCATAGCTACCGCTCTGAAGCCCGTTTTCTAAGAGCTTATCTATACTGGATGGCTATGGATATTTTCGGGGATGTACCTTTTGTAACGGAAGATAGTCCGTTCGGGGCTTATTCGCCCGCACAAAAACCCCGGAAAGAAGTTTTTGAATACATCGAATCCGAATTGCTCGATCTGACAAAAGCCGAAGCCAAAATGCCGGCAGCCCGTTCCAATTATCCGAGAGCAGACATCGGGGCTGTATGGGGATTACTGGCACGCCTTTACCTGAACGCTGAAGTATACACAGGAACAGCCCGTTGGGCCGATGCCAAAAAAGCCTGTGAAGAAGTGTTTGCCCTGGGATACGATCTTTGCCCCAGCTATGCAGACCTGTTCCGGGGAGATAACGGACAGAACCCGGAAGCCCGGCAGGAATTGATGTTCACCATCGACTACGAAGCTTTCAAAACACAATCTTACGGAGGTACTTCCTACCTGGCTTTTGCCTCTATTGCCGCAACAGATAAATATACGACCTTACTGGGTATCAACAACGGCTGGGGAGGTATCCGCGTACCGTACGAATATGCACGCGATTATTTCAACGTATCCGATCCGGATTATGAAAACGGCACATACAAATGTAGCGATAAGCGCGGGCAGTTATTTTATATCAAAGGCCGGAAAGAAACGATGGAAAATATCGACGATTTTAACAGTGGCTGGTCGTTATTCAAATACAACAATATTCCGCACGACAAAACAGGCGCTGAATATGAATCCGAAGCCCAGCAATGTGCTTACTCCAATATCGATTTCCCTTGTATCCGCTTGGGTGAAATCTATTTGATCTATGCAGAAGCCGTACTGAATATGGGAAGTGGAAACGATGCTACAGCCGTAGGTTATTTGAACGACTTGCGTCAACGCGCCGGTTTAGGCACAATCGATAATTTCAATCAGGATTACCTGATAGCAGAACGGGCCCGTGAACTGATGTGGGAAGGTCATCGTCGTACCGACCTGATCCGTTGGAACAAATTTACATCCGGATCTTTTGTATGGAGATACAAAGGCGGAAGCTATGACGGACAAACATTCCCCGATTATAAGAAAATATTCGCAATCCCGTCTTCAGAACTGGCTGCGAACACAAAATTGGTACAAAATCCGGGATATTAATCATTTTAAAACCCAAATAATATGAAATTTACCAGATATATTTTATCCCTTTTGGTGATAGCACTAGGCTTCGCAAGTTGCGATGAACTGGATAAAACGAACGCTGTTGACGGAGAAGATATTCGCATCCCGGTTTTGAATCCCCTGGGCGATATCTCGATCAAAGACAGTAACAAGGAAGAAGAAGTGACTTTTACCTGGAGCGCGGCTGATTTCGGCTACCAGGCAATGATCGACTACGGTATCCATGCCGTTTACACCGATGAAAACGGAGAACATGACATCCTGCTATTCTCCGGAATCAACGAAACTTCTTATGCTACGACCAAGGATGTACTGAATGTGAAATTCTGTACTGCCGTAGAAGAAGGCGGATTGGGCATCGCCGAATATGCTACGGTTACCGTCGGATTTTATGTTACCGCTACGATAGGCACCGACTACACTGTCGTACGCTCGGCAGAAAATATAACATCCAAGGTAACAACAGCCCAGGCTGTCGTAAAAGCCAAAGGCTTGTATGTTCCCGGCTCACACCAAGGCTGGGCTCCGGATGCTGCTCAAATGATTTTCGAATCGGCGGAAACAGATGTTTATATCGGCTATCTCGACCTGAATACAGAAGACGGCTCTGACGCAGAATTCAAATTTACTTCTCAGCCCGACTGGAACGGTACAAACTACGGAGGTTCTTTGGATGCAATCGATAATGACGGAGGTGCAGGCAACCTGACAACTGCTTCCGGATTCTATAAGGCAAAATTAGACCTGGTCAATATGAAAGCTGAACTTACGAAGATGGAAACAGTAGGATTGATGGGTAGCTTCAACGACTGGGCCGAAGATCTGCCGATGACATACGATTGGGCTAGTAAAATCTATTCGGCTACGATCACGGTAGAGGCTAACGGAGAATTCAAAATACGTTTCAACGGCAATTGGGATTACAATTTCGGAGGCGATATCAACGATCTGACAGAAGGCGGCGGTAATATTGTCATTGAAGAAGCCGGAACTTATCTTGTGAAATTCTTCTATAACTATGAGACTTACAAATATTGTCTGAGTTACGAAAAACAGTAATATAGAACACGAGAGGGAACAATTTTCAAAAAAGTTCCCTCTCCTAAAAACGAAAGAATTATGAAATACTTCAAATATATTCTGGCTCTCATAGCCGTCAGCCTGCTGGCAGTTGCCTGCTCCGAAGATCCGGAAGAATTCCGTCAGACTTCGGTCGTCGCTCCGGTATTGAAAACCCACGGAATGATTCTGGTCACTCCTTCTTCCAAAGTAGAAAACGTAACTTTTGCCTGGAATGCACTTCGACCGGGATACAAAACAACGGTGAATTATGAACTTTTCGGTAAATACGGAGAAGAAGGAGCCGAAGTCAGCTTCGGTTCTGCTTCCGGTCTTTCATTGACCATTGCTAAAGAAGTTTTCAATGAAACGGTATTAAGTGCGGGTGCTCCGGCAAACCAACTGTTTGAAATGACCTTCTTCGTAAAAGCATATTACGACAATACTTCTGTCAATTCCAATACAATAACCGTAAATATCCAAAGCCAGGGCGACCTGATCGAACCGGAATTTACCGGCCTGGAAGAAGGTCAGAAATTTGAACTGAGTTCCGCAACCTGGGACCAGAACCTGTCTTTTGCATGGGAACCCGCCAGCCTGGAAGTCGGAGCAGAAATTGAATATGCCGTATTTGCTTATTTCAATGCTCCCGCAGGACCAGGTAGCCGGGCAATCCCCGACGAAGCTGTCGAACTTGTACGGACAACGGAAACCGCTTTTTCCATGACACAGGAAGCTTTTAACGAGCTTATCGTAAAAGCGGGTGCTCCGGAAGGACAACAAAGCAAAATTACCCTCTATATCAAAGCTTATTCTGCTGAAATTCCCGAAGGCCTGGAATCGGCCAGTGTCAATATTCTGGTAACGACCTATTCCGTAAGCTATCCGGAAAAACTGTACGTTGTCGGTTCTCATCAGGGATGGACCCCGGCTTCTGCCCCATCAATGCCGATGACTGATGTGAAAGGTATTTACGAATGTTTTGTCAACCTGACAACAGCCGACGGTGCTGACACAGAATTCAAATTTGCCAGTCAGCCGGACTGGGATGGCACCAACCTCGGTAAATCCGGCGATATTACTCCGACTACAGATGCTGACGGAAATTTAGTGATTACCGATTATGCCCTTAATACCGATCTATCAGCCGGAAATCTGGTATTGCCAAGCGGAATCTACCGTATCCGGGTAAACTATAAAACCAAAACTTTCACAGCATTAAAAATCGAAAGAGTCGGTATTATCGGTTCTGCCACTCCGACCGGCTGGGATGGCGATACGGAAATGACATACGATCCCGCAGCCAATAGCTGGTCATTGACAACAAATTTGATTGGCGGTGAATACAAATTCCGCATGAACAACAACTGGACCTATTCCATCGGCGATAACGGTCAATTCGAGAACGGCGGCAATTTCACATTTGCCAATACCGAGGGCGAATACAAGATTATTGTGAATACGGGAGTATATCCTTATCAGATAAAATTAATCAACACCGCTTTCTCCGATTATCTGTATATAGTCGGTTCTCATCAGGGCTGGTCGCCCTCAACAGCACCCGGTCTGAAAGGCAATGGAGAAGGTATTTATGAAGGCTTCCTGATGTTAAAGGATAAGGAAGGAAAAGAAAACTGCGAATTCAAATTCAATCCCGATCAGGACTGGAATAACAACGATTTCGGAGGTAGTTTCGATTCGTCCACCAATAGCGGAGAAACCGGCGGAACCTCCAATATCTCTGTCCCTTCAGCCTACTATTATGTCAAGGTAAATCTGGCCGAACAGACGTTCACGCTTACTCCGGTTACACAGGTCGGTTTGATAGGTGCCTTCAATGACTGGGCAGGTGACGCAGCTTTCACGTACAATGAAACCGACGGGACCTGGGTATTGAACGCGCTCGCCTTGCCTGCCGGAGGCGACGGATTCAAAATACGCTTTAACGGTGGATGGGATCTGAGTCTGGGCGGTGATCCGGCAGACCTGACAACGGATAACGGAAGCAATATGACGGTAGCCGAAGCAGGGAACTACGACCTTGTACTGAATATCCTTACCAAACCTTATAAATTGACCATTACAAAGAAATAATCATCCGGATATACCGTTCCCGAAATAAGAAGGATCTCCTGCATAATATCCATACGCTGGCAGGAGATCCTTTCTATCGCATAGAAAAATTACGTCCTATCCTCATCGATTATTTATACATTTAATACGAAATACAACATGATACTAAAACACAAAATATTCTGTCTACTCTGGGCTTTTGTCTGCTTACTCGGTGCTTGCAGCGACGACGATAACGGAACTCCGCCCCCTGACCCGGACGAAATGCCGATTGTCAATTTATCGATGCCGTCGGCTACGGCCATTTATAAACCGGGACAGACAATTTCTATCGGAGGTTACGGCTTTACTGAATCCAGCGTTATAGCTTTCCGTTCGGCCGCAGATACAGGTGCTTACATTCCTGCTACGAACTTTAAATTTACCGATTACAACATCAGCTTTACAACCCCCTCAGTCTACGACCTGCAAAAAGTATATCTGCAACAAAACAGCCGGCAATGGCTATTGGGACAAATGCAATTCGAAGCCCGTCCTTTCGAGCCTGTCGACCCGGACCAGATGACATCCATCTCCCAATACCAATCCAAAACATGGGACGGAATAAAACGGGCCGGAATTTTCTATGAAATATTTGTCCGCTCTTTTGCCGATAGTGACGGCGATGGAATCGGTGATCTCAAAGGAATTACAGCTAAAATGGATTATCTGAATGAACTCGGAGTTGCCGGCATCTGGCTGACCCCGATTAATCCGAGTCCTTCCTACCACGGCTATGATGTGGACGACTACTCTTCCATCAAACCGGAATACGGTACGATGGCCGATTTCGAAGAATTAGTAAATAAAGCACACAGTCTCGGCATCAAAGTGATCCTGGACTTTGTCATCAACCACACATCCAAAACTCATCCCTGGTTTACCGACGCATGCAGCAACGAAAACAGTCCTTACCGGGATTATTTCCTCTTTTCCAAAGATCCACAGGCAGACATTGCTGCCGGCCGTATTCCAATGACGAAAACTTACAATGCCGGACAATGGCATTCCGTAGCTACCGGTACCACCGAATACAAATACATGGGTATGTTTTCCGACTGGATGCCTGAAATTAATTACGGAGCAGTAAACGAATGTGAAAATTCACCGGCTTTTAAAGCCATTTGCGATGCGGGCCGTTTTTGGCTGAGTAAAGGAGTTGACGGTTTCCGGCTGGATGCCGTAAAACACATCTACCAGGATGAAAACTCAGATGAAAATCCCACATTCCTGAAAAAATTCTATACGGAACTGGCCAAAACCAAAGCCGATCTTTATATGGTCGGGGAAGCTTTGGCCGAACATAATACGGTAGCTCCTTATTACGAAGGACTTCCGGCCCTATTTGATTTCAGCAGTTGGTACCGGATGATGTATGCCATCCAGAACAGCCACGCCAAATGGTTCCCCAAAGACATGATCAGCTACCAGGATGAATATGCCGCTTACCGGAGCGATTTTATCGATGCGACGAAACTCTCCAATCACGACGAGGACCGTGCCCGTTCAGTATTGGGTGGCAGCGGCAATCTAAGTCTGGAAAGGGCCAAAATGGCAGCAGCCATTCTTATGACATCGGTAGGAAGTCCCTATATCTACTATGGTGAAGAAATCGGTATGTTAGGTATGAAAACCAACGGCGACGAAAACGTACGCGATCCGATGCTATGGGACGTGCGGGCACAGGATAATTACCGCACAACCTGGCGTACATCCGTTTATTCCACCGAAGCAACCGTCGGAACAGTAGCCGGACAAGCCGAAAAAGTGAACTCCATTTACAACATCTACCGTTATTTCATAAAATTGCGTAATGCCTATCCTGCTTTAGCAACCGGAAAAATGACACTAACCGAAGCATTTAACGACGCAGAAGACAACGACAAGAATTTTATGGTATTCTATCGGGAAGCCGAAGGAGAAAAATTACTGGTAATCCACAATGTCTCCAATACCTTGAAGACTTATACTTTGAAAAAAGCCATCAAACAGCCGATAGCCGATACCAAAGGCACAGGCCTGAAAAAAATCAGTGACAATGAATACCTGATTTATATGCCGGCTTACTCAAGCATTATTATCGAAATGTAATACCGTCTGACTTTCAAAAACTCCCTGAAAATAAAGCTTCAGGGAGTTTTTTATCCTAAATCACAAACTTCTTATTTCGTTGTAAAATACCTCCACCCCATTTCCCGGAACATCGACGATTAATTTCGAATTATCATAACTGAAACGACTGCCGAACATAGACTTAAATGTACCTCTCCGATCCCGCTGGGGCAGATCAAGCTTCAAAGTTATCTCTTCTTCATGCTTATTGAAAATCACAACGACATCCTCCCCAAAATAAGAACGCAGGTAAGCATATACTTTATCTTCCACCCGTAAAGGCACAAAATCTCCATACATCAATGCCATACTATTGCGTCTGAACTTATTCAGTTTTGCCGTCTTCTCCTTCACCCTCTGTTCCTCTTCACTCAATCCATCAAAGCGCATCATCCGGCGATTATCCGGATCGTTCCCGCCTGTCATACCGATTTCATCCCCGTAATAAATAACAGGTATCCCCGGTATTGTCGCATTGAAAGCGATCAATTGTATCAATTTATCATAAGCCTTCTCATCCGACGGTTTCCGTTCCCCAATCTTACGGGTCCATCCGGCAACTTTGCTGTCTTCTGTAAAACGGATATCTCCGGCAGCATATGAAATAAAGCGAGCCCTATCCTGATTACCGGAAATATAAGACATCAGATTATGTACTCCATAACAATGGAAACTCTCTTCCAAAGAACGGTTCAAACGCTGAAACCCGATCTCCGGCCGTGCAAAAACAGCCACAGCATCATCATACACATTGAAATCAAATTGTCCGTCCAGTAACCCGGAACCTATATAGGAAGCTATCAGCTCCCGGCTGCCATACGTTTCCCCAACCTGATAAACGGTTATATTTCGCGGAAATACAATATTTTTCTTGAGTTTATAAGTCAGTGTCCGCCAAAATACCTCCGGAATATGCTTTGTCGCATCGTGACGGAAACCGTCCAGATCGTATTCTTTTATCCAATACAAAGCCGAATCCGTCATCGGTTCATACACCTCTGCCCTCTCCAGGTCCAATGTGGGCAAAAACGTATCGAACCAGGTTGTCAGACGATGGTCATCCCAACGTTCCGTATTCAGGCTACCGTCCGGAAGGTGTAAATTTGTCGCCCAATCTTTATGCTGCTGATACAACGGATGTTCCTCATGTACGTGATTGGCAACATAATCCAAAATCACATTTATATTCCGTTTATGTGCTTCTGTAATAAGTTCTTTCAACTCTTCCGGTGTTCCATAACGATAGTCTATACGAGAAGAAGATACCGGCCAATATCCGTGATAACCCGAGAATTTAGTCTTCGGATTCTTCCACAAACCATACGCACCTTCGGGATTTTGAGTGATCGGCGACAGCCATATTGTATTGATACCCAACGAATCAAAATACCCTTCTTTTAGTTTTTGGGCCACACCGGCAATGTCTCCTCCCATATAATCGGCAATAGGCAACACTTCTTTGGTATTCAACGGATGATTATTACCGGGTAATGAATCTTTAAAACGATCGATCATCAAAAAATAAAGAGTCGAAGCCCGTTTATCGAACCGATTCAACAAACCGGCGTCCATAATCACTTTCCCCTTTTCCAAAGGAATAAAAATATCGTTAGAGACTCCGGATTCGTTCAAGGCCCAAACCCTCAATTCTATTCGCCCGAATTCCTTTGTCACCGGAGGAATGACAATCCGTATACCATTACTGTCCGGAAAAAGACAGCTTTTCTTCAATTTTTGATTCTCTACATACACCGCCCATTCCTCCACCGGATTCCGGTTCAACAGACAGACCGTATCCCCTTTTATCCTATCCGTGAAAATTACAGGAGCTTTCCCCGTATGATCATTCCCCATAGATTTCAGTACGGGTATGTCGTACGTATACCCTTCAGTCTTAACCCGGATATTTCCCATAGGTTTCGCCGATATTTCAGGCAACAACAGAATTTCATTTCTCCCTTTTTTCCATACCAGCTTCAGATCTTCAGAAGAAGTTATCTTCTTTATTTTCGCCGGTTCCAAAAAGTAATCAGTAAGATATACCCGGGTCGTATCGCCACTTAAACGGATCGGTGTCGCTAAATCGTAAATCGCCGGGTGCTCAGGCAAACGTATATCTTCACGACAGGCATAAACTAAAAAAATCCATGCTAGCAAAATCACACATCTCGGCATAATTATCTATTTTTATTGTTTACGGAAACATTAAAGATAATACAAACTTTGTAAAACTACAAAACCGGTATTACTCCAAAGGCCTCACAGGTCGCTCGGTACTTTTTCTGACCACTAAAGCAGGTTTTATCATTTTCGTCACCGTAGGGAACTTGTGGGGCATTTGTATCCTTTCCAGCAATAAACGGGCCGAAATTTCTCCCATGTCTTCAGCATGCCGGTCTACCGAAGTCAAGCCGGGTTCTGTCACCTTCGTGATATTATCGCCCGAAAATCCACACACGGCAAGGTCATCCGGAATACGATATCCCATTTCTTTCAATACCGACAATACCTCTACGGCCATATCATCATCCACTGCGAACAGAGCATCCGGAGCCAAACTCTGCATCAATTGCGGAGTATATAAGCTGACATCAGCCGCCGTATTGCAATATACAATCATATCCTCTTCCACAGGGATATGAAAATCCTGCAAAGCCTGTAAATATCCCAACCGCCTTTTTTGTGCTACCTGCAAATGCTGTACTCCTGCATAATGGACTATTTTACGGTATCCCTGAACGATCAAATGCCGTACAACTTCATAAGCCCCCATAAAATCGTCCGTAATCACTCTATCAGTATCCAATTCCCCTGCTATACGATCGAAAAACAAAAGCGGAATCCCCTGTTCCTGCAAACTATAAAAATGTTGAAAAAAATGTGTCGTCTGCGCCACTGATACTAATACCCCTCCCATCCGGGAAACGCCGATACTGCGACATATCGCTTCCTCTTGCCGGAAATCTTCACAACTTTGAAACAGGACCGGAAAATAACCGTTTTCCCGGAAAATTTTTTCTGCTCCGTTTACAAAAGCAGCATAAAAATCACGACGGATCTCCGGAACTACAACGGCAATGAAATTCGATTTCTGACAACGAAGATTCGTTGCCATGACATTAGGTGCATAATGTAACTCCTCGGCTAATCTACGCACACGTAATTGTGTCTCCTCACTGATATCAGGATGCCCTTTTAAAGCCCTGGATACAGTTGAAGGAGCAAGTTTCAATCTTTCGGCCAACTCTTTTAGGGTTACCTGCATATATTCTGAATTCTGTTTTCACGTTAAACGGCTGCATTTTTATTAAGTTGCATCCAAACGAATCCCAATCAGAAATCGATTTCTGTTTCTTTTCTTCTTTATTTTACCTAAATTAGCATACAAACAAATATTATCGAATAGCTTTACAGTTCGTAATTTAAAAGGGCTGAATAATTTAAATTTTCAATCGGGAGAGCATTACAACCTTAGCCTGATTTAAATAAGACAGTCCGATGCCTACAGTATTTTACTATATAAATATGAAAACTGTGAATTTAAAATCCGATATCCGGACTCCAAGGACTTTAATGCCCCTGTGGTTTGTATATCAAATTTTTATTACATAATATAAATTATTGGATATGAACGGGAGAATAAGATAATACAAAATAGAAATAACACTATCACGAAAATAAAATAAAAAATATCCCATCGACAGCCTACCTCTTGCGTAAAAAGAAGGTCACATTCGATTTTTATATCTTATTTTTTAGTATGTTTGTAGCTGATTTTTAACGAAGTGTCAGATTTAGCTAAAATTTAAGATATTGATCGTTAATATTATTCTTGACAGGAAAACCGCCAATTTTTCAAAAAGGACAGGAATAAGTGTGACGTCTGCGCATAAGTGTAGGCTGTTGTATTTATTGTTTGTCCTTTGGGTGCTTGGCGGCGCCTCCTGTCAAACAAAATCTTCAGCCCTACACTTTTTTTAAAACTGATTGTAATGAATGCCCAGATATCCAGCGAATTTATCATTCTCGAATTTATCAGCGCTCCTTCTGTCCCCTTTCAAATGACTTTATACGCAGAAAAGCTCTTCATAGATTGGGGAGATGGTAAATGCCTCTCATACGATCCCCAAAATATCTATTTTAACCTGCAACATGCTTATAGAACGGAAGAAGTACACCGAATCAAGATATTCGGCAGCAAAATCAGCTTTCTCTCTTTAACCAATCAACGGGTGGTCAACCTGCTTCTATCCAATTGCCCTTCTTTAGAATATTTACATTGTGAAGGCAACGAACTGACAGAGTTGAATCTCAGTAACTGCCCCCGTCTTGAAGAATTACATTGTAACTCCAATAACCTGACCGAATTCGAGCTTCCATTGCACAATCATCTGAACTACCTAAACCTGTCTCACAATTCGCTAAGTGTACTGGTTTTAAAAAACGCACATTCTTTACAACGTTTATACTGCTCCCACTGTCATTTGTATGAATTAGATTTAAGTGATTGCCACTCCATTAACAATCTGAACATCAGTCATAATTTTCTTCCTACCTCCGTTTTAGACCGCCTCATCGAAAGTCTTCCTGAAAAAAAAGCCACAGATTACGCAACTCTCTATTTTTCTATGAATCCCGGTGTTTCAAAACAACAGGCACAAATTCTTCAGGATAAGGGATGGCATTGACCGAATTTACATCTTTTAGCCAAAAAAAGTAAACATCGTCCTTAATTGTATCCGTATACCGCGTAAAGTCAAAAGATAAAAAGTATGTTTCCATACTTTTAAGAGAACCTTTACGCTAAATCGTACAATTATGAAACGAAACAAACTAAGCTTAACTTCTTTTCCTATTTTGTTATGCTTTCTGCTTTTTTCCCTAAATAGCTGGGCACAGGAAATAAACCTAACGGGAAAAGTAACCGACGCTGCCAACGGAGAACCTTTGCCGGGAGTGAGTGTTATCATCAAAGGTACATTTACCGGAACGGCAACCAATGTCGACGGTGACTACTCGCTAAAAGTAAATCGCGGAGATGTGGTTGAATTTTCTTTCGTCGGCTACAAAACTAAAAGTTTTAACATAACCGGCCAAAATACGTTAAACGTAGCCTTAGAGGAAGATACACAGCAACTTCAGGAAGTTGTTGTCATCGGATACGGACAAGTAAGAAAAAATGACGCTACCGGTTCGGTTATCTCTATCGGAGCCAATGATTTTAACCCC
This sequence comes from Culturomica sp., assembly GCF_003524185.1. Taxonomy (NCBI): domain Bacteria; kingdom Pseudomonadati; phylum Bacteroidota; class Bacteroidia; order Bacteroidales; family Odoribacteraceae; genus Culturomica; species Culturomica sp. The sequence continues at coordinate 194,025 of NZ_DOED01000031.1, read as the reverse complement.
GGAGTCATGTCTTCACCCCAGGATTTACTGATCGGGAAAACCCCGGGTGTACAGATCACAACCGGAGGCGGAGCACCGGGAGAAGGTGCAACCATTCGTATCCGGGGAGGCTCTTCAATGAAAGCCAGTAACGACCCCCTGATCGTTGTCGACGGTGTTCCCCTAGACAATTCCGGCATATCCGGTATGCGTAATCCGCTGAATAGCATCAACCCGGCCGATATCGAAACATTTACCGTTTTAAAAGACGCCTCCTCTACAGCCATTTACGGAGCCAGAGCATCCAACGGCGTTATCCTGATTACCACCAAAAAGGGAAAAAAAGGACAACCTTTCCGGGTCAATTATTCCGGCCAGCTTAGTATCGGCTGGCGGGAAGGCAAAGTCGACGTCCTCAATGCCGACGAATACCGCGAAACCATCCGGAAACAATTTGCCGGTAACACCAGTATTATCGACAACATGGGGAATGCAAATACAGACTGGCAGGATGAAATCTACCGGACAGCCGTCAGCAATGACCATACAATCGATTTTTCCGGTTATAAATTTGATACCCCCTTCCGGATCTCCTTCGGTTTTACAGATCAACAGGGAATCTTAAAAACGAGCAGCCTGCAACGGTACACCGGAGCACTGAATCTTAATCCTTCCTTTTTTGACGACTACCTGAAAATCAACCTTCAGGCCAAAGGAATGTATATTAAAAATAATTTCGGTAATACCAGTTCTATAGGTGAAGCCGTACTATTCGATCCCACCCGGCCCGTCAGAGACGGCAACGAACGTTACGGCGGGTATTTTACCTGGACACAATCGGCAACCGGCGATCCCAATAAGATTGCTACAATAAACCCCGTCGCCCATTTGGAACAACACCGTGATAAAGCCGATGTGAAACGTTTCATCGGTAATATCCAATTCGATTACCGGTTACATTTTTTCCCGGACTTACGGGCCAACTTAAACCTGGCCTATGACTACTCAAAAAGCGACGGAAAAGTCATAGAACCTGAAAATGCAGCCTGGACTTACGATGAAAAGTACGGAAGCGGATATCATAAAAAATTCGGTGAAAAAAAATACAACGAATTGCTGGAATTTTACCTGAACTACAACAAACAGATCGACAACATATACAGTGTCATCGATGTCATCGGCGGTTATTCCTGGCAACACTTTAAAAAGAGCAGTTCTTCTTATGCCACCAATACCTCCGGTACCTATGTCAAAGAAGACATCGAAAGTGCTTCAGAAAACTACCTGCTTTCTTTCTTCGGTCGTTTGAATTACACCTTTATGGACAAATACCTGCTTACATTTACCATCCGGGGAGACGGTTCATCCCGTTTTTCCAAAAAACAACGTTGGGGAACTTTCCCGTCCCTCGCCCTGGCCTGGCGTATCGACCAGGAAGACTTTATGAAAAGCTTTGAAAAACTATCCTCTTTAAAACTGCGGCTTGGTTACGGTGTCACCGGACAACAGGACATCATCGGAAATGACTACCCTTATCTGGCCAACTATACCATAAGTAACGATAAAGCCCAGTATCAGTTCGGGAACGACTTTATATACACACTCCGGCCTAACGGTTACGATGCCAATATCAAATGGGAAGAAACGACAACCTGGAACGTCGCTTTGGATTACGGTTTTTTCAATAACCGGATCAACGGTTCTATCGACTATTACTATCGTAAAACCAAAGACCTGTTAAACGAAATTCCGATTGCAGCCGGCTCGAACCTGACCAATAAAATCGTAACGAATGTAGGAGACTTGTCCAACCAGGGTTTCGAATTTGTCCTGAACACCGTCCCGGTCGACAACGACAAATGGCATTGGGAATTCAATGTCAATTTATCCTACAACAAAAATAAAATCATCAAACTGATCCGGAACAAAGATCCAAATTACATGGGAGTCCTTACCGGAGGTATCTCTGGAGGTACCGGCAGTACAATACAAATACACAGTGAAGGACACGAATCCAATGCATTTTACGTATACCGGCAAGTATACGATAAAGCAGGAAAACCGATTGAAGGTGTATATGCCGACCTGAACAAAGACGGCATTATCAACCAATCGGACCTGTATCGCTACAAAGGCCCGGCTCCCAAATGGCTGGCAGGTTTTTCCTCTTACCTGACTTACAAAAACTGGGATTTGAACATCGCCGGCCGTTTTAGCTTCGGAAACTATGTTTATAACAACATACAGTCCAACGGAGCCATCTATTCCCGGATGTACGACAATACCGGTTTCTATAGTAACATCCCCTCGGACGTCTCCAAAACCAATTTCAGAAACCCGCAATATTTCTCGGACTATTATGTCCAGAACGCTTCTTTCATGAAACTGGACAATATTACACTGGGATATAATTTCAAGAAACTTTGGCACAACCGTATCGACCTGCGTTTGTATGCCATCGTACAGAATGTATTCACCATCACAAAATACAAAGGTCTGGATCCGGAAATATTCAACGGTATCGATAACAATTTCTACCCCCGTCCCCGGAACTTTGTTTTCGGTGTAAACCTCGGATTCTAATCATTGTAACACGTAACATCAAAATTATGAAAACATACTTCCACTATCCGAAAATCCGGTTATACAGCCTCTGGCTACTTTTAGCCCTGGGAATGACAGCCTGTATCGATGATTTGAACACAAAACCCATCGATAAAAATATCACGACCGCAGACGATGCCTACAAAGATCCCGCTGCTTACAAACAGGTACTGGCCAAAATATATGCCGTATTTGCACTCAGCGGACAAGTCGGGCCGGACGGAAACCCGGACTTAGCGACCAATGATGAAGGCTCCTCCAATTATCTCCGGCAACTCTGGAATATGCAGGAATTAACTACCGACGAAGCCATCTGTGCCTGGAATAATGCCGGACTCCCCGACCTCCACAATCAAAGCTGGTCGGCCGCAAACGATTATATCACCATCACCTACGACCGGATATTTTATCAGATATCCATTGCTAACGAATACTTAAGAGCAACGACTGACAGTAAGCTGGACAGCCGCGGAGTTACCGGCGATTTACGCACCCAAATCGGCTATTACCGGGCCGAAGCCCGCCTGATTAGAGACCTGGCTTATTATCAGGCTTTAGACCTCTACGGCAATGTACCTTTTGTCGAAGAAAAAGACGGAGTCGGCACTTTCAATCCACAGCAGATTTCACGTAAAGACCTTTTTACCTGGCTTGAAAACGACCTGATCGAAATCATTCCTCAGTTGAAAGACCCGCATACCAACGAATACGGTCGTGCCGATCAGGCTCTCGCCTGGACAATCCTGGCCAAATTATACCTGAATGCAGAAGTTTATACCGGAACACCCCGCTATACGGACGCTATAACCTACTGTAATAAAATTATCCCGCATTACCAACCGGACGACAATTATCAGCATCTGTTTATGGCCGATAACCACACGGCCAAAGGTATTATCTTCCCGATTGCTTTTGACGGACAACATACCCAAACCTACGGAGGAACCACCTTTCTCATTTTTGCAGCCATAGGGGGAGACAGTATCGTCCCGCAGAATTACGGTGTTAACTCCGGATGGGCAGGCAACCGAACGACGGCTGAATTCATGGCTAAATTCGATCCGGGTGACCGAAGGGCCCAATTTTTCACGAAAGGCCAAACCAGCATTGAAGTCAATCAACAAAGCGACTTTAAACAAGGAGTAATCGTCACGAAATTCTCAAATATGAAATCGACCGGCGGCACCGGTTCCAATCTGAGTTTCGTAGATACCGACTTTCCGATGTACCGGATTGCAGATATTTATCTGATGTATGCCGAAGCCATTTTACGGGGCGGAACGGGAGGCGACCTGAATACGGCTTTAGGTTATATCAACGATTTACGCTACCGCGCTTATGGCGATAATTCCGGACAGATTTCCGCTTCCCAGCTCACCCTCGACTTTATCCTGGAAGAGCGGGCCCGCGAACTATATTGGGAAGGACATCGCCGGACAGACTTAATCCGCTTCAAACGCTTCAGTGAGACAAACTATACCTGGCCCTGGAAAGGCGGTGTCATAGGAGGCAGAAGCACAAACTCCAATTACAATTTATTCCCGATACCGTCTTCCGATTTAGGAGCAAATCCGAACCTGAAACAGAATCCCGGATATTAAAACTGAAACTGAAAAATTGAAATACCTATGAAACAGATATGTTGGATCGTTTTTACAAGCCTGTCATTCATATTAACCGGCTGTGAAACTGAAAATAAAAAGTACTATGCCGGAGACTTTATCAATCCGGAAGTCAAAACGCCGGAAAACGGAAACGATTTTATCCTTACCGAAGCTACAGCCAACGATTCTCTGACTGTAGCCTGGACAACTGCCGAATTCGGTTTCCCTGCCGCCACCCTCTACACCGTTCAGGTAGCCAAAGCAGGTACTTATTTCGAATCGGCCGTTAAAATCGCGGAAACCCAGGAAAAACAGGTCAAAGTAGACTATGCGACCCTGAACAACAGCATCCTGATTGCAGGACTGGTACCGGAAACTCCGGGAGAGATCGAACTACGTGTAAATGCCATGGTCAATGAAAATTTACAGACACTACGCTCCAAAGCCGTCCAGGTGACAATGACGGCCTACAATGTTGAAGTAACCTATCCCATTCTTTTCGCCCCGGGTAGTTACCAGGGGTGGAATCCCGGTGACTCGGCAACAATACTCACTTCTCCGAAAGCAGACGATGTATATGAAGGCTACCTTTATTTTACCCCGAACACAAACTTTAAAATCACAGGACAGCCAGACTGGAATCCGTTGCAATGGGGAAGCGGCGGAGCCGGTAAACTACAAAAAAACGGCGGAGACATCTCAGTTAATAACAGCACAGCCGGCCTATACAAAGTGATTGCTGACATCAACAAATTAACTTATTCGGTAACGCCTGTCAGTTGGAGCATTTCAGGAAGCGCCACCTCAAATACGGCAATCCCCCTGACCTATAACGAGTCTGACCGGACCCTGAAAACAAATGCACACCTGACGTCCGGTGAGTTCGTCTTTAAAGAAACGGGAGCCGGCAACCGGATATTGGGAACTTACTTCGGTAATCAACTCATGGATAACGGCAATCAGATCGTCGTACCGCAGGAAGGAGAATATACAATAACTTTAAACCTCAAAAAATATCCATACACTTATACACTGGGAAATTAAAATATCGTCCATTTTCAGGTTTCAGATTTCAATTTTCCATTAAAATATATAACTTTGCGCCTCAATCCTTTAACTTTAATAAAGAATACAATATATGGGAAGAGCGTTTGAATACCGCAAAGCACGGAAATTGAAAAGATGGGGCAATATGGCCCGCGTTTTCACCAGAATCGGAAAAGAAATCGATATTGCAGTTAAAGCCGGTGGACCGGATCCAGCTAACAACACCCGCCTTCGTATCCTGATCCAGAATGCGAAAGCTGAAAACATGCCGAAGGAAAATGTGGAACGGGCCATCAAACGGGCGATCTCCAAAGATACTTCCGACTACAAGGAAATTACTTATGAAGGATATGCGCCTCATGGCATCGCCATCCTAGTCGAAGCAGCTACAGATAACAATACCCGGACGGTAGCCAATGTACGTCACGCTTTTACGAAATTCGGCGGTTCTTTAGGAACAACAGGCTCACTCGATTTCATGTTCGACCGGAAAAGTGTTTTCAAAATCAATAAACCCGAAAACTTCGATCCGGAAGAATTCGAACTGGAAATGATCGATTACGGAGTTGACGAAATCTTTGAAGACGAAGACGGTATTATCAATTTGTACGGTTCTTTTGAAGCCTATGGTAATATTCAGAAATACCTGGAAGAAAACAAATACGACATCGTCAGCGGAGAATTTACCCGTATCCCGACCGATACCAAAGAATTAACGCCGGAACAAAGAGCCGAAGTTGATAAAATTCTGGATAAACTGGATGAAGACGATGATGTAACAAACGTTTATCACAACATCAAAGAAGATTAATCCGGCTATTCTTGCAGAATTAAAAATATTATTGCATATTTGCACCCGCAAAATGGGCATTGCCCGTCATGCAAATCAAAGATGACTTCGTAGCTCAGCTGGTAGAGCAATTGACTCTTAATCAATGGGCCGTGGGTTCGAGTCCCACCGAGGTCACAGAAATGAAACCACTTACTTTCGTAAGTGGTTTTCTTTTTGTTCCTATTTTCCTAGCACTCAGGTAGCACTCAGGGACGGGGCTAAAGTGCTATCCCAGTCATCCTTTTTCTGCTTTTAACGTATTTTTTTTCTGAATAAAATTTAGGTTAATATAATACTTGCTTTTTACTAAAAAAATATCGTATATTTACTCAATTTAAGTATTTAGCTGTTATTCTGTGACGCTTTATTAAAATATACAGTTATGAAAAAATCGATTATCTTATTTAGTTTCTTATTTATAGTCACTGCATTAAATGCAACAGAAACCAATAAGAATCTTAAGCAGAAAGAGGAAGAACTGGCTAAAGATGTTCATATTGTCAGAGAAGGCGGAACCTTGCCAGAATATTTAGCAGGTGACGTATGGCAATATATCAATGATAATGTACGTTTTCCGGCAGAAACAACATTAAACAGAAGTGATAATAGTGTTATCGTACATTTTATAGTAGAAAAAGATGGCTCTCTGAATAATTTTAGCCTATATGCCGGAAGTTACCCAGCTTTGGATGCTGAAGTACTGCGTGTAGCAAAAACCATGACCAAATGGAGCCCCGGTAAACGTGCCAACGGAGAAATAGTACGGACTACTTATTTACTCGGTGGTACTTATAAGTCGGAAAATGGCAAACTTAAATTATATCCTTTGCCTCCACGACAGAAAGAACAGTACCAAGGCGAAGTTCTTACTATTGCAGACAAGATGCCTCAATTTCCCGGCGGAATAAGTGCGATGCAAAAATTTATCTCAGATAATATGCAATATCCTGCCGAATCAATAAAATATAAAGAAGAAGGGAATGTAATGGTACAATTTATTGTATCCCCAACGGGAGAAATTTCTGATATATTCGGTGTAGTACGTTGCCGATTTAATAAATGTTCTTCTGCGTCTTTAGTCTTGGCAAAAGAAGCGGAACGAATAGTAGGATTAATGCCTAATTGGATTCCGGGCGAAAATAAAGGAAAAAAAGTTGCAACAAGATATGTTTTGCCAATTAGCTTTAAACTTCCATAGCACCCGGGGACGGGGCTAAAGTGCTATCAGGCAGATACAACAGAAAAGAAAATAATTGTTTAATAAGAACGTAAGAAAATAAAAAAGAACATGACAGAATTGAAACCGGAAATTATTTCCATGTTAAAACGACAAAGACGGTTGGGAATCTTGTGTATAGGGGCAATGGTAGTTACTGCAGCTGCAGGCGTATTATTTACGATAGAATATTCTAAGTATGGCGAAATAAGTTCAATCATTACTTTTGCGGTGGTATTTATCTTGGGACTTTTTGCTGCCAATTATTCCGCGGGCAGTGCCATCGTTGAAAAATTTTCTACAAGCGGAAGCGTTTTTGTGCTTTTGGCAGGTCTTCTGTTATGCGGAGGAATTGCATATTATGCTTATTCGCGATTTTATGCAGTAAGGGATTACGATGCAGCAACTGCTTTCAGCCTTATGGGAGCATTTTTCTGTTTTTATCCGATGCTGTCCGGCTTTACACTCTACAAATATAAAACAGGAGTGTACCGCAAAATAATAGAAATGAACGAAAAGCTAAAGAAAACTCAGGGACGAGGGTAAAGTGCTACAATTACAATAATGATCTCATAAACGCCTGATTATATTGAAACCGACCCCAGTTATCCTGGCAAGTTGCCTGTTTTTCACTCCGGGACTTTGTTTCATTGTCTTCAAAATCCGTTTTTGTTCTTCAGAAGAAAATTCTTCTAAACTCTTACCGCCCAATTGTTGCTTTAACAATTCAATTACTTCACTATCAGTCAGTCGATTATCCTGATCAACATCTATAAATTCCTCGAAATCCTCTCCTTGCAAATAAGTCTGAAAATCTTTCTTCGTTTCAAAAAAGCAAGGTAGAAAATCCACAACAACAAAAGAACCATCTCCACCAAAACACAAATGGTAACTACTCCACCCGTAAATTTCAATCTTCTCACATATACCTGCTTTTACAGGATTCCTCAGAATATACCGGAAACATCTCAGCAAATATCCTTCATCTTCTATTACTTCACTTTTAAAACGATCCTGAAAAAGATAACCTCTACGATTATATTTATGATTAAACCACATTGCATAAATCGAGGCTATATGATGGATATGAAAACTAAGACGGTCACTTTTTACTAAGAGATGGATATGATTATCCATCAGGCAATAACAATAGATTTTAAAAGATTCACAGACCTGTAACCGCAAAAGATTTAAAAACATCTGACGGTCATCATCATCCCGGAAAATCACCATTCGGTCTATACCACGTTGAATAACATGATATATATCCGTAATCGACCGTTGACGCGCCTGCCTGGACATGTTCAAATGTATTAGACATATACCAAATTTATGAAAAAAAATGTAAAACACAAAATCATAGCACTTTACCCCCGTCCCCGGGTGCTATCACTCTCAACCAAACAACGCCCGGCAAATGTCAGAAATTTTAGAGACAAATTTCACTTCCAGATGTTGTGGAACTTTTGTTGAGCCTTTTTTATTTCCCAAAGGTACAAAAATCTGGCGGAATCCCAGCTTTTCCGCTTCCGAAATACGTTGTTCGATACGACTGACCGCCCGGATCTCACCCGATAATCCGACTTCTCCGGCAAAAACCGTATCATGAGGCAAAGCTCCATCGATGTTCGAAGACAATACAGCCATAACCACAGCCAGATCAAGAGCCGGATCGCTTACCCGAATACCTCCTGCAATATTCAAAAAGACATCCTTCGCAGCCAGACGGAAACCGACCCTTTTTTCCAATACAGCCAATAACATATTCAACCGTCTTGAATCGAATCCCGTAGCGGAACGCTGCGGGACACCATAAGCAGCAGTGGAAACCAATGCCTGTACTTCCAACAGAATCGGCCTTACCCCTTCTACTGTAGCAGAAACGGCTATTCCACTCAAATCCTGACCATGATTGGATAATAACAATTCCGAAGGATTGGATACTTGCCGTAAACCGGATTGTAACATTTCGTAAATACCGATTTCCGAAGTCGAACCGAAACGGTTTTTCATCGAACGCAATATACGATACATATATTGCTGATCGCCTTCGAAATGCAATACCGTATCGACCATATGCTCCAATATTTTCGGCCCGGCCAGTTGGCCGTCTTTTGTAATATGACCGATTAAAATCGTAGAAATCGTATTTTCTTTGGAATAACGCAACAAAGTGTTCGTACATTCCCGGATCTGCGAAAGACTTCCCGGAATAGAATCTACAGTCTCTGTCGCCAGGGTCTGTATGGAATCGATAATCAATAAATCCGGCTGTATCGTACGGGAATGTTCGAGGACCATCTCCAGGGAATTACCGGACAAAAACAGGCAATCGTCATTTTCCGCACCCAAGCGTTGCGCCCTCATTTTGATCTGGGCAATACTCTCCTCCCCGGATACATATAACACTTTACCGCATTTATTGTGAAGTGCAAACTGCAATACCAAAGTCGATTTCCCGATGCCTGGCTCTCCTCCCAGCAATATCATGGAACCCGGCACCAAACCACCACCCAACACCCGGTTTAATTCGCTGTCACCGGTATCGATACGAGTATCGGCATTTACTTTTATTTCCGACAACCGGAGGGCTTTGGACATCGGCTGTCCCATCACAGCATTTGCTTTGCCTTTCGCAACTTTTATCTCGACTTCTTCCTCGAAGCTATTCCATTCGCCACACATCGGACAGCGCCCGACCCATTTTGATTCTTTCGCACCGCAATTCTGGCAAACATATACTGTTTTTGATTTCATAATGCTTTGTCTTTTCCTACTAATAGAACTCCTCGTTATCTTCCTGATAATCCGATTCTACTTCCGTTGCCTGATCGTCTGCGTCATCCTGACAATCCAAATTTTTACTTACTCCTGCGGGTTTCTCGAAAGGCAGGGTATCAAATTTCAATTTCGGATCCTTGATTACTTTTCCCAAAAATTTAGCCCATATGGGCAAAGCCATACTAGCTCCCTGCCCATTCGTTATATTCTGAAAATGAATAGACCGGTCTTCTGCTCCAACCCATACTCCCCCGACCAAACCGGGAGTTACTGCCATAAACCAACCATCCGAATGTTGCTGTGTCGTTCCCGTTTTTCCTCCCATCGGATTCGTAAAACCATATCTGTAACGCAACCGGATTCCGGTTCCGCTATTTACAACCCCTTCCAGCAGATTACACATCAGATAGGCCGTTTGGGCCGTAATTACTTCCCGGGATTCCGGTCTGAATTCGGCCAATACATTGCCGTATTTATCTTCAATCCGGGACACCATCATCGGGGTGTTATACACTCCTTTATTCGCAAAAATAGAATAAGCTGCCGTCATTTCCTTTACTGAAATTTCAGCCGTACCTAAAAATACAGAAGGCACCGGATCAATAAAGCTGTGGATTCCCATCTTATGGGCCATTTGAGCAACCGCTAAAGGTGTAAACTGTTTCAATACCCAACCGGAAATATTATTCTCCGAATTCGCCAATCCCCAACGAAGAGTAACCATCTCTCCGGGCCGCTTACCTCCTCCCCTGGCTGTCCAAGGTGTTCCGTCAGGCAAAATAAACGTCTGCGGAATATTGGGAACTTTATCGCAAGGCCCCAATCCTTCCTGCATAGCCAGAGTATAAAGAATCGGTTTAATGGTAGAACCTACCTGGCGTTTACCGACACTGACCATATCGTACATAAAATAACGATAGTCAGGACCTCCGACATAGGCCCGGATATTCCCCGTTTGAGGTTCCATAACCATAAATCCTGCCCTGAAAAACGATTTATAATGTTTAATCGAATCCAAAGGAGACATGACCGTATCCCGTATTCCTTTCCAGGTAAAAATCTGCATTTCAACCGGTTTATTGAAAATTTTACGTACTTCTTCAAAAGCAACTCCGGCATTTTTCAATATCCGGTAACGTTCCGTACGTTTAATCGAACGGTCAAGGATATCCCGCACTTCTTCCGCTGTCAAATCATTGGAAAAAGGAGGATTTTGTTTTTCGATTTTCTCCCGGCTGAATAAAGGTTGCAAGTCATTTCCCAAATGTTCTACAACGGCTTCCTCTGCATAGCGCTGCATCCGGGAATTCAATGTCGTATAAATTTTTAATCCGTCAGAATAGATATCATATTGTGTACCATCCAATTTTAAGTTTTTTTTACACCATCCATACAACGGATTGCGCTCCCAAGCCAAAGAATCCTGGTAATATTGCTCCGGATTCCAACGGTAATTACTTTTTTCCGGCTTACCTGCTGTCATATAAATCCGAAGATATTCACGGAAATAAGTCGCATATCCCTCTTTGTGATCTTCTTTTTTAAAGCACAAACCTAAAGGAAGCATTTTCAAGGAATCGTATTGTGCTTTTGTAATTTTCCCATATTTCTGCATCTGTCCCAAAACCACATTTCTACGTCCCAAGGTTTTTTCAGGACGACGTACAGGGTTAAACAATGCCGGATTTTTCGCCATACCCACCAACATTGCCGCTTCTTCTATCCTCAAAGAATCCAAAGGTTTCTGAAAATATACCTCTGCCGCAGAATTTACACCTACCGCTAAATTCAGAAAATCAAATTTATTGAGATACATCGTCATGATTTCCTCCTTTGTATAACTCCTTTCCAAACGTACAGCAATTACCCATTCCCGGAATTTCCGAACAGCCAGTTCCATAAAATTCTGGTCCGGATCACGCGGAAAAAGCATTTTAGCCAACTGCTGCGTAATCGTACTTCCTCCACCGGAAGAAGAACTTCCCGTCAGCAATCCTTTAGCTACACGGAAAAGCCCGATGACATCGATTCCACTGTGGTCGTAAAAACGAACATCCTCCGTAGCAACCAAAGCATCTTTTACCGATTCCGGTATATCCTTATATTCCGTATAACGCCTGTTTTCACTCCCCTGAAAATAACGGCTGATCATCGGACCATCCTCAAAATAAACTTCGGAAGCGAATTTATTATTAGGATTCTCCAATTCTTCAAAAGTGGGCATAAAACCAAGTTTACCTTCGGCTATCAACCAGAAAAACAGAACTGCCAACAGTAATCCGGTTAAAAACACACACCAAAAAATGACGAATAATTTCTTATACTTTTTAAACATCCCTATTCGTATTGATTTCCAAACCACAAAGATAATCAATTTAAAAGCCGGAAAAATCGAAAAGGATTAAAAAGTAAAAAGAGATATGATAAAGGGCAAAAAAGAAAAGAAAATAAGGCTACCGAAAAAGTAAAAACATCCCCTATAGAATCGGATATTTAATTTCACTCTCCGATAGGGATACGAATACATCGAGGGTACCAAATACCTTTTAGACAACCCCCTACTCTGTCATAAGTTTTATCCGAATTTTATAACAGCGTAAAGTATTATCTAAAAAAGTCCGATTTTCATTTTTTACGTCCGTCTTTACGGACATTTTTTATTTTAATAAATCGATCACATCGACCGACCGTTCTCATAATAATTCCGCGGATCCAGATAAAGAAAATACACATCCGAATCGGTATATCCGATTTCCTGCAAACAGGAAGACACGATTTGAGCCACTTTATCCTGTAAATCCCGGCTTCTTTGAAAATACGAGATTTCGACAAAAGGCCAATCTCCACAATTTATTGCTCCATCACAAACTATTTCAGAATGTATTACTTCCAATACAATATGTTCCCGGGGACATTGTAAAGTTTCCTGAATCAAATCGGTCATTTTCCGACTTATTTCCGACAATTTTCCTGCATCAGTGGAATGAAATCTCAAAAAAGGCATAGTACAATAATTAAAATTTTTAAAGTTTTACGACTAAACAGCCTTAAAGTTATATCAACGATTCCAAATTCCAAATTTTAAACCCATTCAATAATAAATTGATTTATCCGTCTATTTAAATTTTATCGCTTTATGGCAATACCACTGTTTCGCGTATCCAAAAAACGGCAGGAATATACGGGTAATTTCTTTTCCATGCCTAACTTACGGTAAAGTTCACCACAGAAACTCACCCATCCTCGTCCCAGATTATTTTCATAGGTCATGTTTCCCTCATGTGTATATCCGAGACAGTGGGCGAATTCATGAAACAGTGTGTGTGTGATACATCCTGCATCTGCATAATGCTCCAAATAACACCACTCCGCCAATCCGAAAATAGTTCCTCCACCCAATCCGTTTACGCCAGAAACACGTCCGTATACCAATGCCGGCAAGTTAAAAATACGATTGTATAATTCTTTTATGTCTATTTCCGTCCCTTGGTTATCTTTAAAGAATTTACCCTGACAGGTCTTCAGCATTTGCCTAAATTCATTCGTGGAAAAAAGATAAGCCATATTAAGAGCCACGGCTACAGCTTCCCGCGCATGTGCAGGTTGCAAAGGTCTCCAATGCTCACCGGTATAATCTCCAAAAGAAATTTTCCACCGGCAATCCGTCGCTGTCAATTGCCGGTAATAGGCATCTGAACTTTCAATTTCCAACTTAAATGTCTCTTTATCAAAATCTTTTTTTTCAAGCGGGATTTCCCTACCCGAACGTGTATGATATTTACACCGGTTTTTTAGAAAAGACAAAGGAATCCGATATTCGGCAAAAGCCGGAATATAAGAAAATTCCGCCAATTTAAACTGCTCTCCGGAGGAGGATAGCCTTGCCCATAATATCACATTCCGGACACTACGGGGAGAATAAAAACGCAGCAAAAGCTCCCGTTTTTTTACCAACCGGATTTGTAAAGGCTCATTGACGTAAAAACTACGTTCCTCCGGATCGAATAAAGTTTTTAAAGACTCGTCATCCTGTAATATCCTATGACAAACCCGTTCAGACTCATCCTGTCCGGTTATCAAAACCAAGCCATCCGGCAATTCTCCCTTACAAATCCCACACCATATACACCACACACACACGCACAATATTCCCACACGTCTATCATATCGCATACACACTCAACTATTCGTTCACATCATTAACACGTGATAAAAATAGAAGAAAAATAAATTAAAAAAAGAAGAAAAGAAGAGTTTAACAAGGTTAAAAAATATGGGAGCAATCTGCCCCCATATTCTCTGTTCACAATTCAATATTGATTGTGATTGACAATTGTTCTTTTTTACGTCAATCTACAAAATACTCATCCTATCTGTACTCATCCCAGCTTTTAATTGCTATATCCTTACGATCTACTTTACAAATCGCATAAATAAAAGCACTTGCTAAACGGGCATTCGTCAGTAACGGAATATTGTAATCGACAGCAGCCCGGCGAATCTTATATCCGTTGTCCAATTCCCGTTTGGTCAGGTTTTTCGGAATATTGATTACCATATCGATTTTCTTATTTTTCAGGTAATCCATAATATTGGGTTCTTTTGCTTCATCCGGCCAATACAATATTGTAACGTCAATTCCGTTTTCCGCCAGAAATTTAGCTGTACCCGCAGTAGCAAAAATATTATAACCTTTATTTATCAACATTTTGGTCGATTCAAGCAGTTCTACTTTCGAACGGGCCGGGCCGGATGAAATCAAAATGTTTTTTTCGGGAATCCGGTGCCCTACAGACAACATACTTTTCAAGATCGCCTCATAGTAGTTTTCACCTATACAACCCACTTCTCCGGTAGAAGACATATCAACTCCCAATACAGGGTCCGCCTTCAATAACCGGGCAAACGAGAATTGAGAGGCTTTCACTCCGACATAATCCAAATCAAATACCGATTTATGCAATTCTTCTACCTGTTCTCCCAGCATTATCCGGGTAGCCATCTCCACAAAATTGTACTTCAATACTTTGGATACGAAGGGGAAACTCCGGGAAGCCCGCAGATTACATTCAATCACTTTGATATCGTTGTCTTTTGCCAGAAACTGCATATTGAAAGGACCCGAAATATTCAATTCTTTCGCAATCGACCGGGCTATTTTCTTGATCCGGCGAATGGTTTCGATATACAATTTTTGAGCCGGAAAGACAATGGTCGCATCTCCAGAATGCACTCCTGCAAATTCGACATGCTCACTGATTGCGTAGGCCTTTACAACTCCATCCTGCGCAACAGCATCGATTTCCACTTCTTTAGCCTGTTGTACAAACTCGGTTACAACTACCGGATGGTCTTTCGATACTTCTGCTGCCAATTCCAGAAAATGTAACAATTCTTCCCGATTTGAAACCACATTCATAGCAGCACCGGAAAGAACGTAAGAAGGACGTATCAACAAAGGAAATCCTACTTCATCTATAAATTTATATATGTCTTCAATACTGGTCAATTCCCGCCATCTCGGCTGATCGATTCCCAGTTGGTCGCACATGGTGGAAAATTTCTGACGATCTTCCGCCCTGTCAATAGACAAAGCCGAAGTACCCAGGATATTGACATGCTGCCCATACAAACGCATAGCCAAATTGTTCGGTATTTGTCCGCCGGTAGACACAATGACCCCTTTCGGCTCTTCCAAATCCACAATATCCATTACCCGCTCGAAAGAAAGCTCGTCAAAATAAAGACGGTCACAGGTATCATAGTCCGTACTTACCGTTTCGGGATTATAATTAATCATTACCGAACGATAGCCGGCTTTTTTAATTGCATTGACAGCACTTACACAACACCAGTCGAATTCCACACTACTCCCGATCCGATAAGCGCCGGAACCCAGTACAATAACCGATTTTCCGTCATGCTCGTAGGTTATATCCGTTTCTGCTCCGTTATAAGTAGCGTACAGGTAATTGGTTTTCGCCGGATATTCTCCCGCCAATGTATCAATCTGTTTAATACAGGGTGTAATTTCCAATTCTTTACGGTATTCCCTTACCTTCAACATTTTCTGATGTGCAGTAAGAGCATCGTCCTTTATTGTCAGGCGGCCGATCTGAAAATCGGAAAATCCCATCTGTTTCGCTTTCTTCAAGGTAGCAGGCATCACTCCCCGCACTGTCGTATATTTACTCAGCTCTTCTTTCATCCTGTGGATATTTTCCAAACGCACCAAAAACCATTTGTCGATTTTAGTCATATTGTGGATCTTATCTACAGAATATCCCTTATCGAAAGCTGCTGCTATAGCAAAAATCCGGTTATCCGTCGGATTCATCAACTCTTCGTCGATATCTTTTACTTCTTTTTTATTTCCAACAAAACCGTGCATTCCCTGACCGACCATACGAAGTCCTTTCTGAATTACTTCTTCAAAAGTACGTCCGATAGCCATGATTTCTCCTACACTTTTCATGGAAGAGCCGATCAATTTAGACACCCCTTCGAATTTGTTCAAATCCCAGCGGGGAATTTTACAAACGATATAATCCAATGCCGGCTCGAAACAAGCCGTCGTAACTTTGGTAACGGAATTCTTGATTTCATGTAAACCGTATCCCATAGCCAATTTAGCCGCTACAAAGGCCAAAGGATATCCTGTAGCCTTAGATGCCAATGCACTGGAACGGGACAGACGGGCGTTTACTTCGATCACACGGTAATCTTCTGAATTCGGGTCCAATGTATATTGTACATTACATTCACCTACAATACCGATATGACGGATAATTTTAATAGCTATTTCCCGCAATTTATGATATTCGCTGTTGCTCAATGTCTGTGAAGGCGCTACTACAATACTTTCTCCCGTATGTATACCCAACGGATCGAAGTTTTCCATATTACATACCGTAATACAATTATCATACTGGTCACGCACTACTTCATATTCAATCTCTTTCCAACCTTTCAGAGATTCTTCCACTAACACCTGAGGAGAATACGAAAAAGCACTTCCGGCCAATTTTTTCAATTCCTCTATATCCGAACAAAAGCCGGAACCAAGACCTCCCAAAGTATATGCAGCCCTGATAATCAAAGGGAATCCCAATACTTCAGCAGCTTTTAAGGCTTCGTCCATATTATTGGCAGCAATACTGCGGGGTGTTTTTACATCGATCTCGTGTAATTTTCCGGCAAAGATTTCCCGGTCTTCGGTATCAATAATCGCCTGAATCGGCGTACCCAATACTTCTACTCCGTATTTCTCCAATACCCCGCTTTTATACAGAGCCACCCCACAATTCAAAGCCGTCTGTCCTCCAAAAGAAAGAAGTATACCGTCTGGTCTTTCCTTTTCAATTACTTTTTCTACAAATTCCGGAGTAACCGGCAAATAATAAATTTTATCGGCAACTCCTTCTGAAGTTTGTACTGTCGCAATATTCGGATTAATCAGCACACTGTATTTTCCTTCTTCCCGGATGGCTTTCAATGCCTGAGAACCGGAATAATCAAATTCTCCGGCTTCCCCGATTTTCAATGCTCCGGACCCCAGTAATAATATTTTATTTATTTCCTTCATTTTCAAATGCAAATTACAGATTATAACTTTCTACCTTATTTTTCACCTATAATCTTACCGATTTTTACTCACTTCTATATTTTTAATAAACTCGTCGAACAGGTATTCGGTATCTACCGGTCCGCTGGATGCTTCCGGATGAAATTGGGCGGAAAAAAACGGTTTGTTTTTATGACGTATACCTTCATTCGTTCCGTCATTTACATTGACAAAAAGCGGTTCCCAATCGACAGGCAAAGTTTTATCGTCAATAGCAAAGCCATGATTTTGAGAAGTAATGTAACAACGATTTTTACCCGGCTCGACAACCGGCTGGTTATGACTGCGATGACCGTATTTCAATTTGTAGGTTTCTGCCCCCGCAGCTCTGGCCATCAATTGATTTCCCAAACAAATACCCATAATAGGTATGTTCTTATCAAGGACTTTCCGAATATTTTCAATCGTTTTTTCACATTGGGCCGGATCACCGGGACCGTTTGACAGGAAAATACCGTCGCATTCTTCACTGGTAAAATCATAATCCCAGGGCACCCGTTTCACCTTTACTCCCCGTTTTAAAAGACAACGGATGATATTATACTTCACTCCACAATCTACCAATACCACCTCATATTTCCCATTTCCATATTCTTTCACTTCAGAGGTAGATACCTGTGCTACTATATTTTCTTTATTGGGATCGTAAAAATCGACATCCTGTCCGGCAAAAACGATTTTGCCCAACATAGCTCCGTGTTCGCGTAATTTTTTCGTCAAAGCCCGGGTATCTATACCAAAAAGTCCCGGTACCTTCTGATCTTTTAACCATTGCCCGAGACTTTTTTGAGAATTCCAATGACTGTATTCAAATGAATAATCGGAAATAATTAACGCCGTACAGTGAATTTTATCCGATTCAAAAAAAGCCGGCAAATCATCTTGCTTGGTATCGACAGGTACTCCGTAATTACCAATCATCGGATAAGTGGGTACTAAAATCTGTCCCTTGTAGGACGGGTCAGTCAAACTTTCGGGATATCCCGTCATTGCCGTATAAAAAACGACCTCTCCCGATACTGACTGTTCGTATCCGAAAGAGGTCCCTTCAAAAATGGTTCCGTCTTCCAGAACCAGTTGTGCTTTTTTCAGATTTTGCATATTCATTAAATACCTTATGTCCAAATTGGGACAAAGGTAGCTATTGTTTTTTGCTTTTGCAAGGAATGAATATGTAATATTTTTTAATATTTATGCATTTAAGACGTTTTAAAAATATAAAGCATTCATTATTATATATCGAAGGGGTTTATTATTTTTGTTCCACTAAAATAAGCTTCATTATGAGAAACAAGACCAAAAGACTTTTGACTATCCGGAAATTAATTGAATCTGAACTGATCTCTTCCCAGGAGGAGTTGTTATTCCGCTTAAAAGAATTAGGTGTAGAAGCTACCCAAAGTACTCTCTCACGGGATCTTAAATTCATGAAGGTTGCTAAAATACCTCATAAAGAAAAAGGATATATATATATAGTACCTGAAAGTGTAAATGAACAACGGGAAGAGAAAATATCTTCCATTATTACGGATGCTATTTTAGGTATTGATTTTTCCGGTAATATCGCCGTTATAAAAACATTACCGGGTTATGCCAATGCTGTTACTGTATTGATTGACAGCGAAAATTATTTTGAAATATTAGGTACAATTGCCGGAGAAGATACTATTGTTATCGTTATGAGAGAAGGTGTCAGCCGGAGCCAGCTGGTAGAAGTACTCACCTCCGTTCATCCGGACATGCGATCATTATACAAATAACTGCAATTCAAAAAACAATATAATCAACCGGCATAA
The DNA here is from genome assembly GCF_003524185.1 of Culturomica sp. Classification (NCBI taxonomy): domain Bacteria; kingdom Pseudomonadati; phylum Bacteroidota; class Bacteroidia; order Bacteroidales; family Odoribacteraceae; genus Culturomica; species Culturomica sp. Next base: position 174,542 of record NZ_DOED01000031.1, on the reverse strand, counting down.
ATACGCTTCAAAATCCGAATAAAACAAACTTTATAAATTATTTGTGCTCTTATCTCGAAAATAGTTTGTAAACTTGCACCCCGGATTTTAAACAAGTATCATGAAAGTTATTTATACTAAAAATGAACTGTTTAGCCTCATTGAAGGCTATAAAAAAGAAGGTAAATGTGTTGGTTTCGTACCCACTATGGGTGCTTTGCACAACGGACATCTTTCTCTCGTAAAAGCATGTAAAAACAGTTGTGATATAGCCGTGACAAGTGTTTTTGTCAACCCGACTCAATTCAATGATCCAGAAGATTTAAAACGTTACCCACGTACTCCGGAAAAAGATGCTGAATTATTAAGAACAGCCGGGTGCGATCTTGTATTTATGCCTTCCGTAGAAGAAATTTATCCGGAAAAAGATACCCGAAAATTCAATTTCGGTTATCTGGAAACTGTTATGGAAGGAGCTAAAAGACCGGGACATTTCAATGGTGTAGGTCAGGTAGTAAGCCGTTTATTCGATATCGTTCAACCGCACAAAGCATTTTTCGGAATGAAAGATTTTCAACAGGTTGCTATCATTAAAAATATGGTAAATCAATTGAAATACAACATCGAAATCATTCCCTGTCCCATTGTCCGTGAAGAAAGCGGTTTAGCACTCAGTTCCCGAAATGCCTTACTGGAGGAAGAACATAAAAAAAATGCTCCTCATATATACGCTACCTTAAAAAAAGCACGTAACTTAGTTGCCGAAATGAGTGTAGCCGATCTGAAAAAATGGATCACAGAAGAAATCAACAACAATCCCTATCTGGAAACCGAATATGTTGAAATCGTCGATGATACTACACTTAAAGTTATTGAAAACTGGAATGAAAAAGGAACGAAAGTTGTGTGTGTAGCGGTTTATGCCGGAAAAATTCGTTTGATTGACAATATTATACTCTGATCTTGAACTTAAAATTTACAATCTAAAATAACCGATATGTTCATTGAAGTTGTAAAATCAAAAATTCACAAAGTAACAGTAACCGAAGCAAACCTGCAATATGTAGGCAGTGTTACGATTGATGCGGCTTTAATGGAAGCTGCAAACATCATTGAAAACGAAAAAGTACAAATCGTCAATGTGAATAACGGAGAAAGAATAGAAACTTACGTTATCAAAGGAGAAAGAAATTCAGGAATAGTTTGCCTTAACGGTCCGGCAGCCAGAAAATGTGCAGTCGGAGACATCGTTATCATTATTTCTTATGCTTCTATGGATTTCGAAGAAGCAAAACAACACAAACCTACTCTTGTATTTCCAGATACAACCACTAATCAGTTGATCTGATAAAAACACCTCAAAAAAATAAGGCTACCGTTCAAAAGGCGGTAGCTTTTCTTTTTTCAATATCTTAAAATAACGTAATGTATCCATCAAAATATACAGTTATCAAATAACTGATAACCAGTACAAAGTATAGTTACAAAAAGTATATTCCATAATTTATCCCGGCTAAAAAACAAATCGGAAGTACATTACTGCCTGTTAAAAAGTTGTTACGAACTGTCGATTGAATGTTAGTAAAAAATGAACTGAAAATGAAAAAAAAATTTGATAATTCGGATTTTGAAATTCATTATGTTTTTTCCGGAAATTTCAAAAAATAGAAAACAGATTTAACCGAAAATCTTTATACAAATTACCAACATATTTTTTAAAATAAATAACTATTTTTTTCTATCTGTTCTCGATACTAACATTTGTTAATAACTACTCTATCTATTTAATTTTCAATAGATTCAATTTTATTCTATTGTTTATAACCGTATATCTGATTTTTAATAACGAAATAAACAACAATTTTAATCAAGAGTTTTTCCATATACTAACATCCTATATTCATATTCATAATAATTTTTAAAAAATAGAAATATAATAATAATAATATGTTCGTTTAAAACGTCCATTCGTTACCTTTGCCACCAATATGGGAAAATACAGCGAATTATGAATCCTTTAAAAAAACTGGCCGGTGATACCATTATTTATGGTTTCACAACGATTCTGGGACGTTTTGTCAATTGGTTACTGGTTCCTTTGTATGCAGGGATTTTTCCTGCCAGTGAATACGGCATAGTAACCAATTTAATGTCGTACATTGCTTTGTTAATGGTAATACTTACTTACGGTACTGAAACAGGATTTTTCCGATTCAGTACAAAAGATAACAGTAATAAAGTATTTTCTACTTTGATGTTTTCACTGACAGGTACGACTCTCCTGTTTTTTATCGTTGCTTTTTCTTTTCTTCCCGGCATTGCTGATTTTTTAGAGATACCGGATCATAAGAATTACCTTACTTTGCTGATACTGACTATTGGTATAGACGCTATTAGTTCCATACCTTTCGCTTTGTTGCGACTTCAAGGCAGACCGATACGTTTCGGTGTCGTTAAATTGGTCAATGTCGGGGTGAATATTGCTCTCAATTTATTTTTTCTTGTATTGTGTCCTTATCTGGAAAAAAACGGAATTCACATACCGTTCTATGATCCGGCAGGAGGGATTATCTATATTTTTATTGCCTATTTGATAGCTTCTGTAGTGACATTTCTGATGCTGGTTCCTTATATGTCTAAATTCCGGTTTTATTTTTCCTGGGGATTACTGAAAGACATTATGAAGTATTCATTTCCTATTTTTATTGTCAGTCTGGCCGGCATGATCAATTTGCAAGGGGCACAATCCTGGATGCCTAAAGTACTCGGGCAGGTGATGAGTTCGCAGGAAGCTATGGCGATGACCGGAATATACGGTGCTAACTATAAACTGGCTTTGATTATGTATATTTTTACCCAAGGGTTTAAATATGCTTTCGAACCTTTCTTTTTCAGTTATTCCAAACACGAAGATTCCAAAAAGGTCTATCAGGACGTATTTTTATATTTTACAGGATTCGGGCTGATTATATTTTTAGGGATTATGTATTGGATAGATATTATCAAATATTTTGTGCGTACTCCGGAATATTATTCAGGTATTATTATTGTTCCCTGGGTGTTGATGGCTAATTTATTTCAGGGAATGTATTATTCGCTTTCGTTATGGTATAAACTGACGGATAAAACAATGTACGGTGCTTATATGTCTGTAATAGGCTGTATTATTACTGTTTCTATGAATTTTATACTATTGCCCCGAATCGGGTATATGGGATCGGCATATGCCGTTTTCTGTTGTTTTCTGGTGATGTGTATTTTATCTTTAATCTGGGGAAAGAAGTTTTATAAGATCAGTTATGATTTGAAAAAAATTGCTTTTTATTTTTCGGTGGCATTAGTCTTTTATTTTATCGGAAAATATATCAGGTTTGAAAATGCCTGGCTTACCTGTATAGCCAGAATGCCTTTGTTATTTATTTTTATACTGTTATTTTTATATCGGGAAATGAAGTTTATATTTAGTAAAGATTTTATTTATAAGATGTTTCGCAAAAAGTAGTATCTTTGCTCTTCAATAAATAAATGCAAATAAAGTTGATTTAAAGTTGGAAAAATGCAAATAAGTATCGTAAACAAATCGAAGCATCCGCTGCCTGAATACAAAACTCGTTTTTCAGCGGGTATGGATCTTAGAGCAAATATTGAAGACACAATTGTTTTGCAACCGTTGGAAAGAAAACTGATACCTACGGGTTTGTATATAGAATTACCGGAAGGATATGAAGCTCAGATACGTCCGCGCAGCGGTTTGGCTTTAAATGAAGGATTGGGGTTATTGAATAGTCCGGGTACGATAGATGCAGATTATCGGGGAGAAATAGGAGTTATTGTCGTAAATCTGTCGAATAATGTAATCAGTATTAAGGATGGAGAACGGATATGCCAGATGGTGATCAATAAGGTTGAGCAGGCTGAATTGATTGAAGTAAACGAATTGAATGCGACAGAAAGAGGATCCGGCGGATTCGGGCATACCGGTAAAAATTAAATCTAACAGATTAACTGAATAAAGGAATATGAAGATAGGATTTGTTTTTTTTCTTATTTTTCTTTTGAATATCAGTGTTTTTGCTGACGATAAAAAGAAAGTGGACGGTTATGAGAGTTTGGATGAAAAATCAAAACTGGAATTTGATTATTCCTTTATGGAAGGTATCCGGTCTAAAATTACGGGTGATTTACAAACGGCTTTGGGATGGTATGATAATTGTTTGAAAATATATCCGGAAAGTCCTGTTGTTAAGTATGAAATAGCCAATATTCTTGTATTGACGGAAGATTATAACGGTGCTTTGCAATTGGCCCGTGAAGCTGTAGCCGGTAATCCGGGAAATTTATGGTATAAATTATTACTGGCTAATGTATTGCAGAAAAAAGCTATGATTGAAGAAGCTTGTAATGTATATGCCGATATCATAGCAAAATATCCGGATAAGGAAGAGTTTTATTTGATAGAAGCGAATTTGTACACTTCTGTCGAAAAATGGCAACAGGCAATAGATGTATACGACCGCTATGAAAAACAGAATGGCATAACGGAGCCTGTTACGATAGAAAAAATAAAGCTTTATACAAAACTTAATAATTTAAAAGGAGCTTCTAATGAACTTTTGAAATTGATTCGGAAATATCCGGAGAAAAATGAATATTTGAGTTTGCTGGCCGAGCTTTATTTTAATTATAACCAGGATAAGAAAGGATTGCAAATATTGAATAAGTTGTTGGCTGCAGATCCGGATAACGGTTTCGTCCATTTATATCTTTCTGATTATTACAGGGATAAAAATCAATTGGAAAATGCTGATAAACATGTAAGGAAGGCATTGTTGAGTGATGAACTTGATAATTCTTTTAAGGTACAGTATATTTTGAAATTGGTTTTAAGTGGTGATACAATTAAAGTTTCTGACAATCAATTGAATGCTTATGTGGATTTATTAGTTAATAAGTACAGGGACGATCTTTCGATCCGGGCTTTGCATTCTGATTTTCTGAAAAAAGAAAATAAATTGAATGAAGCGAGAGGTGAGTTGGAATATATTCTTTCTCAGGATAAAAATAATTTCGCTATCTGGCAGGAATTATTGCTGTTGTGCAATGAAATGACGGATACGGCCTGTATGTATACAAAAAGTGTTGAAGCTATTAAATATTTTCCGGAGCAACCTTTGCCTTATGTTTTAGCGGGTATTTCTTTAATGATGGAGAAGAATTATAAGGATGCCGTTGATTTCTTTAAAGACGGATTAAAGCTTACTGATGAAAATATACATTTAAAGGCTCAGTTTTATTCGTATCTCGGAGATTGTTATTATAATCTGGACAGTGTTCAGGAGGCGTTCCGTATGTTTGACAATGTATTGAATATTAATCCGAACGATGCGATGGTTTTGAATAATTACGCTTATTATCTTTCACTTTTGGGTGAGAATCTGAGTAAAGCCGAAAGAATGAGTTCCCAGGCTGTTACTTTGGAGTCTGAGAACGGAACTTATCTCGATACTTATGCCTGGGTTTTGTATATGCGGAAAGATTATTCTCAAGCTTTGTATTATATGAAGTTAGCTATGCAATATTCAAAAGAGGTTTCCGGTGTATTATATGAGCATTACGGTGATATATTGTATATGAACGGAGATAAGGAGAAAGCTGTGGAAATGTGGAAGAAGGCTATGGAAGCAGGAGACGAGACAAGCAGTGATCTTCCGGCTAAAATTTCCGGAGAACATAAATTTTAATTTCTTTGGAACGTTGAAAGTGGGTATCAAATGAACAGATTTTTTTTCTTTCTGTTGTTTTCATGTTTGCTGTTTTCTTGCAGTCCGATGAAAAAAGCAGTTATTTATAAGGAAACCAGTAATATCGGTGAAGTTAAACTGTTTAAAAATATAGAGAATAGTGAATTAAATTATAATACATTATATTCTAAAAAAGTAGAACTTTCAGTCGATATAAACGGGAAAGAAAACAGTCTCAAAGGTATGCTGAGGATTCGAAGGGACAGTTTTATATGGATGTCTGTAACTGCTCCTTTAGGAATTGAAGTAGCCAGAATATATCTGACGCCTGACAGTGTAAAATTTTTAGATTCTTACAACAAGAAATATCTGTTGACAGATTACGGATTCTTTTATGATAGATTTGGTATAAGTATCAGTTTTTCGTGCATTCAGAAGATATTGACTAATGTATATTTCAATTTAGAGGATTGTAGCAGTAGTGAATCCAGGAATGATAAGTTTAAATTTGAGCGGACAGACAATGATTATGTGCTTTCGAATATCCAGAAAAGAGCGATAAACCGAAAGATCAAGAAATTTTTTAAAAAGAAAAGAAAGAACAAGGATTTTGCATTGGTATTGCAAAAAATACATATCGATCCGGAGTATTTTCGTCCGTATAAATTGACTTTGGAAGATTTGGAAGAAGATATGGGTATAACTGCCGTATACAGTGATTTTAAAGATATTAACGGAAAAATTTTTCCGGAAAAAATGATTTTTAGTTCAAATTTCGATGAGAATAGAATAAAAGTTGTGTTGAAACTTTCCCGTTTGGAATTTGATGTAAATGTAACACCTACTTTTCGGGTACCTGCGAAATATAAACAATTAATCAGTTCCACAGAGTAGTAAATTTATGCTTATGAAATTTCCATATAATGGCATATTATTGATTTTATTTCTGTTTTTATGCGGATCGCTTACTGCTCAATCTATCAATCAGATTAAAAAGGAAAAAGAACAAAGTGAAAAGCAGATTTCTTATTTGAATAAATTGTTGAAGGAAACACAGAACAGTAAATCGTTTTCTTTGGAAAGACTGAATCTTATTCAACAGAAAATAGTGCAGAGTAAGCGCATAATTAATTCTTTAAATCAGGAAGTCCGTTATTTTGAAGGTCAGATTCAGAGTAATGAAAAAAGAATTTCAGAGTTGATTGCCGACAGGGAATCTATGCTGGATTTATATGGTAAATTGATTTACGGTTTGTGGAAAAAAAGAAATAAGACGGATCGTTTGATGTTTATTTTTTCTTCTTCCGATTTTAATCAGGCATATAACCGTTATAAATATTTTGAGCAAATTCAAAATTATTCTCGGCGGCAACTGTCTCAAATTTCGAGGATCAATGATTCACTTTATATCCGGAATGATAGATTAAAGAAATATATACTTCAGAAAAATGCAGCTTTGGATGATATCAATGCTAAAAATAAAGACCTTTCACAGCAGCAGCAAAATGAAAATCAAATAATCGGGGATTTTCGGAAAAAGGAGAAAGAGATTACGGGAAAATTACGGAATGAGCAGAAGAAAAGAGAGCGATTGACCCGGGAATTAAATAAGCTTATTGCTGAACAAGCTAAAAAGTCTGGTAGTTCTTCGGGTAGTTATAAAATGACTCCGGAAGAAAAACTGATATCGGATGATTTTGCTAAAAATAAGGGTAAATTGCCTTGGCCGGTAAATCAGGGAATCATTTCAGAAAAGTTCGGAATCAATTCGGATCCTGTATATAAACAGATTAAAATGCCGAACAACGGTATCAATATAACAACTTTGAGGGATGCTGATGTAAGGGCTGTTTTTAATGGAGTGGTTTCAGAAATTATACTGATTCCGGGATTTAACAACACTGTAATTGTCCGGCACGGAAATTTTCTTACGGTATATGCTAATTTGGTGAATATTGTTGTAAAAAAGGGACAAAAAGTATCGACTAAGCAAACGATCGGAAAAGTAGCTTATGATACTGAAAAAGGGAGTATTTTAAATTTTCAGTTATGGATTATTAAAACTAAACAAGATCCCGATAAACAAAATCCTGAAATATGGTTGGCCCGATAAGATATTCTTTTTTATGAGTAATTGTTAGAGACTTTATTATATTTGCGGTAGTGTAGAGAAGGAAGATGATTAATAGATATGAAGGTTTAAGAAATAACTTAAAACGTCTTTTAAATCGTTTCGGATTAGAATTGTTAGGTTTTAATCTGTTGAAAGGTGTTGTTATTTTTTTAGTCTATATTCTGGTCTATTTATTATTGTATTGGGTTCTATTCCGTTGCTCCTTTTTGACTGTCGGTTTTAAATCATTTCTCTATTATCTCTTTTGGACAGGGGTATTTACAGGTATTTTTTATTGTTTTATCTATCCGGTAGTTTTGTTTTTTATTTCCCGGAATTTTAAGAGGTCGTTTCTGTTAAAAAAATTTTTGCGGGAGGTAAAAGTACCGCGGGATATTTTTATTACTCTATTCCATTTGGCTTTTCGTTTTGATGCAGTACCCGGAGACCCGGATTTGAAGAAAGCTGCTTTTGTACAGAAATATGAATCGCTTATTGCGGAAAGGTCTGTTGTTTTCGTACCTTTTCGGAAAAAATGTTTCCGGTTTATCGTGAGTACTTTGTTTCTGATTTTTGTATTGTTTGGTAGTCATAAATTTTTTTTGCGTATTTACGCAGATTTCTCAAATTATCAGGAAGTATCGGTTCCCGGAATGAATATCGATTTTCATTTATTGAATGAATCTTTAAATGTGGAATATGGGAAACCGTTTCAATTGCAGTTGCTGGTAAAAAACGAATATTTGCCGGATGATAATGTATTCGTTTGTTTTGGCGGGGGTGAATTTTACATGAATAGGAAGGATTCCGTGTTTGTTTACGATTTTGATGTCGTGAATAACGATATACGTTTTTCTTTTAAAACATCGGGTGTTGAAAGTCGTTCTTTTCAGATCAATGTATTGCCTTCTCCGGAGATAACGGATTATCAGGTTAATCTGATTTCTCCGGCTTATACAGGACTCAAGCCGGAATTATTGAAAAATATTGCAGATTTCAGGGTTCTTTTCGGTTCTGTCTTGAAATTTGATGTCCATTTGTCTTCTGTCGACTCTCTTTTTATAGGACAAACAGGGGGACAATTGATGCCTTTAAAGTTGAAAAATAATTCGAATGTTGTTTTTTCAAAGGACATCAGAAGTTCTGCCGAGTATGTGTTATACGGTTCCAATCGTTATTTTAGCCGAAAAAAATTAATTACTTTTAACGTGACCTGTATACCCGATCTGTATCCGGGTATTCAATTATCCGTTGTGCAGGACTCATTAAAGAATTCCGTTTTTTATTATTATGGTATCATTACCGATGATTACGGTTTTTCAGCTTTGCGTTTCAATTATTCAATGAATGGAAAAACAAATACGGTTGTACCTGTCAATATTTTAAAGAATACGAATACGCAGGAGTTTTATTTTGAATTTGATTTTGCGGAGTTTGCGGGTATGGATAAGACAAAAATTGATTACTTTTTTGAGGTTTTTGATAATGATTGTATTTCCGGTCCCAAGAGTACCCGTTCGGATTCAAAAGAATACCTGATTCCGGATTTGAATGCGATATTTGATTATAATGCAGAAGTAAATGCTCAGGTAAACAATTCTTTGAATGAAGCTGAGAAATTGGCAAAAGACATTGTTTCGGGAGTTAAGGATCTTCAGAAAAAAATGTTGGATAATTCCGTTGATAATTGGGAGAAACAACAATTAGCGAAAGATATTGTTGAGAAAAAAGAAAAACTTGACAAACTTCTGCACAAAGTTCAGGAAGACCATTTGAAGAAATCGGCTCTTAATAATAGTTTTACCAGTCAGGACAGTATTCTGATATCTAAGCAGGAAAAGATTCAGGAGCTTTTGGATAAAATTATGGATGACGAGATGAAAAAACTGATGGATGAATTTTCCAGGTTATCCGATGAATTTTCCAAAGATAAGTTTCAGGATTTGGATGAAAAGATGAAGCTTAGTTTTGATCAAATGAGTGAAGAGTTGGATCGGAATATTGAATTATTGAAACGTTATCAGGTAGAAGAACAGCATCACATGCTTTCCCAACAATTCGATGGCTTTAAACAGTCTCAGAAAAATTTGGAGGAAGCGTTGAAATCGAACGATTTGAGTAGGGATTCCTTGAATAAAATAAATAATGAATTAAAAAATAAGTTAGAAAATATCAGGAATAATTATGATCGAATGTTGAATGATAATCAGCAGTTATCAAAACCTTTTGATTTGAAAAAAATGAGTGATGATTTTAGTGAATTGTCACAAATGATTGATAAACAAAAAGATAATATTTCGAATAAGAAAGACAATTCAAAGACATCTGAAGATATAAAGGAAAAATCCGGGGAAATTTCCAAAGAGTTGGAAGAGCAACGGCAACAAAATTTTACGAAAATGTCAATTCCTGAGAATGATATTGAATTGATTATTCAAAATATTTTAGTAATTTCGTTATCTCAGGAAGAGTTGTTAAAACAGTTCTCGGAAACTCCTGCTCAAAGCGCGCGTTATAATGAATTAGGTCGGTTGCAGGATTTGAAAAAAATGGAATATAAGATTGTCAAAGACAGTTTGTCTCTTTTGGCGAAAAGTAATTTGATGTTAGCTTCGGTATTGAGTGATAAATTTTACGATATAGAAATTAAATTCGGTTTGTTGCCTGGTTATATTCAAAATAATAAGCGTAGCGAGTTGTCCAGAGAACAGCAGTATATTATCAGCTATTTGAATGATATGGCTTTGGCGTTGAGTGATGCTTTGCAAAAGAGTCAATCAGAGGGTAAAGGTTCCGGTAAGGGTTCTGATCAGAAGGGGAAGAAAGGAAACGGGGAAGGTCAGGGAAGTGGAAAAGAGGGGTATGAAGGGATGAAAAAAATTCAGAGTGGTTTGAAAAAACAATTGGAAAATTTGATTTCTCAAATGAAAAACGGGGAAAAAGGTAAACCTTTACAGCAAGGTGTCAGTAATATGATTCGGGAAAATGAACTTTTTAGAAAAAGTCTGAATGATTTTATGTCACAAGCTGCTACTCTTTCTCCGGCTGAAAGGCAATTATTGAACGAAATCAATCAACTTCTGGATGATAATATCCGGGATTTGTCTAATTATTCGATTTCGGATAATTTGATGTATAGAAATAATCAGGTTTGTAATAAATTACTTCTTTCTGAAAAAGCTTCTAAGGAAAGGGAAGAATATGAAGAGAAAAGAAAGTCAGTGACGGCTACAGAGATGAAATATAAACGACCGGAAGCGTATTTTAAATCGGCAGAACGTCGTATTCGTATGGTGAAAACTGATCTAAATAAATCGGATATGAAATTGAATCCTTATTTTAAGAGTTTGTACAATAATTATTATATCAAGCTTGGTGATGAATAAAGCAGAATTATCTATTCCGTCTGAAATCGGAAATATTATCAAAGTTGAGAATTTTATTGAAAGTTTTACGGAAACTTTCAATTTGCAGCCTGAACTTTTTGGAAAGATTAGTTTGTCTGTGATTGAAGCAGTGAATAATGCTATTTTATCCGGAAATAAACTGTCGGCGGACAAACTGGTGACTCTTGAAGCCTGGATGGATCCGGAGAAATTTTATGTCTCTGTGGCTGATGAAGGTGAAGGTTTTGATTATACGCATATTCCTGATCCTACTTTGCCCGATAATCTGACAAAAGATGCCGGACGGGGACTTTATTTGATGAAAACCCTGACTGACGAACTCGTATTTGAAAACAACGGTTCGAAAGTGACTTTGGTTTTCAATTTGTAATCCTTATTCTGATGAGGGAGGTTTTGTTTTTTAAAGAGGGTGTAGAATATCCTGTTTTTTTTTCAGAAGCTCTGATTAATAAATGGCTTGATTCAATAGCTGTTTATTATTCGAAAAAGATAGGTGCATTGTCTTTTATTTTTTGTTCTGATGATTATATCCTGGATGTTAATCGTAACTATTTATCCCACGATTATTACACGGATGTAATTACTTTTGATTATTGTGAGGGAGACCTTCTTTCCGGGGATGTTTTTATTAGCCTCGATACTGTTTATTCTAATTCTCTTCAGTTTCAATCCGGATTTGAAAATGAGTTTCATCGGGTGATTTGTCACTCTGTGCTTCATTTAATAGGCTATAAAGATAAAACAGATGCAGATAGTAAAATTATGCGTCTGAATGAAAATATTTGCTTAGAACTTCTTAAAACGCTTTAAAATGGCAAATTTGTTACCCGATTATGATGTTATTGTCGTAGGGGCGGGTCATGCAGGATGTGAAGCGGCTTGTGCCGCTGCACATCTGGGATCGAAGACACTACTTATTACATTGGATATGAATAAGATAGCTCAAATGTCCTGTAACCCTGCCATTGGTGGTATAGCTAAAGGTCAGATAGTCAGGGAAATAGATGCATTGGGCGGAATGACGGCTATAGTTACGGATCGAAGTTCTATTCAGTTTCGGATATTAAACCGGTCGAAGGGACCGGCAATGTGGAGTCCGCGTGCTCAATGTGACCGGATGAAATTTTCGGCTACCTGGCGTTCTATTGTGGAAAATACGGATAATCTTGATTTATGGCAGGATGATGTAATAGGTTTGTTGACGCAGGAAAATAGGGTTATAGGCGTGAAGACTGCTTTGGGGGTCGATTTTAGGGCAGAGCGGGTTATTTTGACAAACGGGACGTTTTTAAATGGTTTGATGCATGTCGGAAATGTGAGTTTTCCCGGTGGAAGAATTGGGGAACCTTCTTCTTATGGGCTTACAGCCCAGTTAAAGGAATTGGGATTTGAGACGGGGCGTATGAAAACAGGGACTCCTGTCCGGATCGATGGCCGGAGTGTTGATTTTTCAAAATTGACTGAACAAAGCGGAGATAACGATTTCCACCGTTTTTCTTATTTGAATTTTGATTATGTGAATACTTTGGTTCAAAGGTCTTGTTACATGGCTTATACGAACGAATGTGTTCATCATGCCCTTCGGGAAGGTTTTGAAGACAGTCCTTTATTCAATGGAACCATTCAGAGTATCGGACCGCGTTATTGTCCGAGTATAGAGACTAAATTAAATACTTTTTCGGACCGCAACAGTCATCATCTTTTTTTGGAGCCGGAGGGGGAAACGACGACTGAATTTTATTTGAACGGTTTTTCTTCTTCTTTACCCTGGGATGTGCAATTGAAAGGGCTTCGTCTGGTAGAAGGTTTTGAGCATGTGAGGATTTATCGTCCCGGTTATGCTATCGAATATGATTATTTTCCGCCGCTTCAGCTTTATCATACTTTGGAGACGAAACGAATGGCAGGACTTTATTTTGCCGGTCAGATAAACGGAACGACAGGATATGAAGAAGCGGCAGCTCAGGGATTGATGGCCGGTATTAATGCACATTTGTCTTTGCATTCGGACCAGGAGTTTGTTCTCCAGCGTGACGAAGCCTATATCGGTGTTTTGATTGATGATTTGGTGACTAAAGGAGTGGATGAGCCATACCGGATGTTTACTTCCCGGGCTGAGTATCGTATTTTGTTGCGTCAGGATGATGCCGATGTCCGTTTGACGCCTAAAGGCTATGCCCTAGGATTAGTTAATCAAGATAGATATAATATTTTTATTGATAAATTGAATAAAAGAGATATTTTGATTGATTTTATTCGAAATTCTAGTGTTAAACCGGATGTGATCAATGATTATTTGGTTTCGATCGGATCGGCTTCTTTGCGGCAAAGTGTTAAATTGACGGATGTACTCGGACGTCCTCAGGTTTCTCTTTTTGATTTATTGAATCATTTTAGTCCTTTGAAAGAATTTGTATCCGAGCATTCTATCCGGGATGAAATTTTGGAAGCGGCGGAGATTTTGATTAAATATTCCGGTTATATTGAAAGAGAGAAAATGATTGCTGATAAATTGGCTCGTTTGGAAAATTTGGTTATTGCAGGAAAATTTAATTACGATGAACTGACAAATTTGTCAATTGAGGCCCGGCAAAAGTTATCGAAGATTCAGCCTCGTACCATTGGGCAAGCTTCCCGGATCAGCGGTGTTTCTCCGGCTGATATCAATGTATTGTTAATTTTGATGGGCAGGTAGTCGCACCTTTTTTGAATGTTCCACGTGAAACATTTTTTTTCTTTGATGTATTATGAAGAAAGTAGAAGGAAATATTGTAGATGTTTTTGAACGGCGGATTTATCCGGGAGAAATTTTAATTTCTCCCGATGGAAAAATTTCTGAAATTCTGCCTACGAATAAGAAATATGATTGTTTCATTCTTCCCGGTTTTGTCGATGCTCATGTGCATATTGAAAGCTCTATGCTGATCCCTGTAGAATTTTCAAAGATGGTTATTCGGAGAGGAACCGTAGCTGTTGTAAACGATCCGCATGAAATTGCCAATGTGATGGGAATAGCCGGTGTGCAGTTTATGTTGGAAAATGCAACGAAAGCTGAGATTAAAATATTTTTCGGAATTCCTTCCTGTGTACCGGCAACTCCATTTGATTCTGCCGGGAGTGAATTAACCTCTGACGATATATTGGCTTTGTCTGGACATGATCAGTTTGTGGCTTTGTCAGAGATGATGAATGTTCCTGGGGTATTGCAAAAGGATGCGGAGGTGATACGGAAATTAGAAATTGCCCGGAACCGGAAATTGCCGGTTGACGGACATGCACCTGGTTTAAGTAAGTACGAATTGAAAGCCTATGCTGAAGCCGGTATTTCTACGGATCATGAGTGTGTGAGTTTGGAGGAGGCATTGGAAAAAATTGCTTCAGGAATGAAAATTATCATTCGGGAAGGAAGTGCTGCTCAAAATTTTCAAAATCTGCATCCATTGATTCAAATGTATCCCGATCGTTTGATGTTCTGTGTGGATGATGCTCATCCGGACGATATTCTGCGTAATGGTGAAATCGATAGGTTGGTGAAAGAATCTATTCGTTTGGGGTATGATTTGTTTGATGTTTTGAAAATTGCTTCAATAAATGCGATAGAACATTATCATTTACCTGTCGGTATGCTTCGAAAAGGCGATGATGCAGATTTCGTAATAGTCGAAAATTTGGAGTCATTCCGTATATTGTCTACTTATATTGATGGTATCGAAAAGTATAATTTGACTGTTTTTCCCGATCTGTCGAATCAAAATCGGTTGAATCATGAGGGGTTGAATTGTTTTCAACACGATTTGATTTCATTTACGGATTTGCAAAAGCCGGTGACTATGGAGCATATACCTGTCATACAAATTAAGGAAAATGAAATTGTAACGGCAAAGTACGAATATAATCTTCCTTCGGTTCCGCTCAATAACCTGGAATCAGATCTTTCTCAGGATATATTGAAAATTGTTTATTTGAATCGTTATGCAAATCGAAAACCTCAGATTGCATTTATTCGGGGATTCGGGTTGAAAGAAGGAGCGTTTGCAACAACAATCGCTCATGATTCTCATAATCTCTTGGCCGTAGGAGTAACTGATGCGGATTTGGCAGAGGTGATCAATCGGGTTATCGGATTGAAAGGTGGTTTAGCTGTGAAGAATCAAAACGGCATACATGTATTGTCTTTGCCGATAGCCGGAATAATGACGGATCAACCTGCGGAGCATGTCGCAGAACGTTATAATTTTTTAAATGAAGAATTGAAAAGATCAGGTTGTATCTTAAAATCTCCGTTTATGACTCTTGCTTTTATGTCTCTTTTGGTAATTCCTGAATTGAAGATCGGAGAAAAGGGTTTGTTCGATTTTAATAAATTTGATTTTATTGCCGATTAACGCTATAACGGCAATTCATATAAATGATTAATTGGACAAGGTATGGCTTTGTATGATGACGCTTTACGGGAAAAGATCAGTAAATTACCGGCACAACCCGGAGTTTATCAATATTTTGATGCTTCGGGTAATATTATTTATATAGGTAAGGCTAAAAATTTAAAGAACAGAGTATTATCTTATCTTAATAAAACAAATCAATCTAATAAGACGTTATTATTGGTTCGTAAAATCAATGATTTACGTTATATTGTCGTTGATACGGAGCAGGATGCTTTATTACTTGAAAACAATCTGATTAAAAAATACAAGCCCCGCTATAATATTTTACTCAAAGATGATAAGACTTATCCCTGGATTTGTATAAAGAAAGAGTATTTCCCGCGGGTATTTATTACCAGGCGTTTGGTGAGGGACGGATCTGAATATTTCGGACCTTATACTTCGGGCCGCTTTGCTCATATGCTGATGTCTCTGATCAATTCATTGTATAAACTGCGCAATTGTAATTTGCAATTGTCTCCTGCAACTATTGCTGCCGGTAAATTCCGGGTTTGCTTGGAGTATCATATCGGAAATTGCCTGGGGCCTTGTGTTGGTATTGTTTCGGAAGAAGAGTATAACGAATTTATTGTCAATATCCGGAATATTTTAAAAGGAAATGTTTCCCAGGTGATCGAATTTATGACGGGCCGTATGAAAAAGTATGCCACTGACATGCAGTTTGAGAAGGCCCAGTTTATGAAAGAGTCTGTAGAAGCTTTGCGTAATTATCAGTCTAAATCAACGATTGTCAGTACATCACTGAATAATATCGATGTTTTTTCTTATTTGGAAGACGAGCGCTATGCTTATATAAATTATTTACGGATTGTGCATGGGGCCATCAATCAGGTTCATACTATAGCATTGGAGAAGAAGATGGACGAGGATAAAGAGGCTTTGTTTTCTTTTGCTATCTATGAGATCCGTCAATTGATGCGCAGTGAATCTAAAGAAATCATTGTTCCTTTTCTTCCGGATGTTCAATTGTCTGGTTTACAATATATTATACCTAAAATAGGAGATAAGAAACAACTTTTGGAGCTTTCGGAACGAAATGTGGCTTATTTTAAGCTGGACAAAGATCGCCAACGGGCAGTTGTGAAGGAAGATTCAAAATTCAACATTTTGAAAACGATTAAAACTGAATTGAAATTGCCGGCAATTCCTCACCGGATGGAATGTTTCGATAATTCGAATACACAAGGGACCAATCCAGTGGCTTCCTGTGTGGTTTTTATAGACGGGAAACCGGCTAAAAGGGAATATCGTAAGTTTCACGTGAAAACTGTTGAGGGACCGGACGATTTTGCTTCTATGGAAGAAATTATTTTCAGACGTTATAAACGTGTGTTGGATGAAGGCCGCGAGTTACCGGATCTGATTGTTATCGACGGCGGGAAAGGACAGTTGCATTCGGCTGTAAATAGCTTGAAAAAACTGGATTTGTACGGTAAGGTTCCGGTCATCGGTTTGGCCAAAAGGATGGAGGAGGTTTATTATCCGGGAGATAAAGATCCTTATTTGCTGGCTAAAAATTCAATCGCTTTGAAGACATTGATGCATATCCGGGATGAAGCTCATCGTTTCGGCATTACTTTTCATCGTCAATTAAGAGAGAAACCGTTGACTAAGAGTGAATTAAATTCTATTAAAGGAATCGGTGGCAAAAGCGAGGAACAGTTGGTCCGGCATTTTAAATCCGTAGAGAACATAAAGAAAGCCTCTATTGCAGAATTGGCTACTGTGGTCGGCATAAAAAAAGCTGAAATGGTATATGTTTATTTCCATCCCGATACTTCCCTGATAAGTTGACCGATACTGTTGGATTTCGGTTTTTAATATTCTGTATGGAGCCGTTTGTAAAGGGATTTTAATCGTTCTTTTAAGTATGAAACAGTATTTATTATTCCTTCAAATTTCAGCCGGGAAAGGCTCTGTATTCTTCTTTTCAATGGTGGTAAGGTATCTTGCTACTTAAATTTTTCATTCGATGGGTTCAACCTGTAATACAGGCGTTCGGTTTGTGAGGCTGATAAAGGGCTTTTGCGGAGTGTGGGAAAAATCTTGAATTCAAAAATAAGTATTGTATTTTATTTTATAAGATAGGATGAATGGTATAACTGTTTGTAAATCAATTTTTTAATTTAAAAGATCGGGCGATTTTCAGCATTTTGAATGAAACGAATTATATTACAGATGGATAAGATATTATATATGATGTTTTTCTTTAATTATAAAAATCAATACCCCACAGCCTTTTGGAATTCAGATATCCGCAAGATCTGTGGGGTATTGATTAGGCATGGAATCTGAATTCCATGCCGTATTTTATCCGATTTATTTATTTATATCGTTTTTCTTAAAGATTAATTTTTGTCCCAGCGGATTTTGCCATTCTGTTAATAATGCTCTGAAATCTCCATATTCTGCCGGAGTGATTGTATTTTTGGACAGTTGGATTTCTTTATGAACCTGAATTGTGTTATTGATTTGACGGATTCGGATATTTACAGATCCGATTTTGTTTTGTTTTTTGATTTCTACAGGATTGCTTTTAAATTCGATCCCGGGTTCAATAGAAAGGAGATAATCATAAGTTTCTGTGATTAGGTATGGAATTTCCAATGTCGATTTTCTGTCGGTGTTGAGCCGGGACATTTCCCAACTTTTTATGCCTTGTTCCGTTTCCGGTAGATTGTATACGATGTATCCGTCCTGAGATACCAAAGGTGAGTTGGCTTTAAAGCTCAAACGATAGTTGACTGCCGATTCGGAACTGATTTGTGATTCCGTTGTTTGACCGAATGGCTCTGAAAAAGCTTTTATACGCTTTTCCAGGCTGTTTTTTGATGCCATAGGCAGGAGACCGCCCTGGATGTCTATAATACCTTTAGCAGTCGTTTCTGTGGGTTTTAAAATGATATCTGCCTGACAGCGGATTTGCCCTTGGCTTTGTATTACCGTCAAGGGCCGTATACCGGAATCCGACAATAGCCAGATTTCGTTTTTACCACCTCTTAATTCCAATGATTCTGCCGGTTGATACATAGCAGAAAGGAATAGAGGATGTTTGTCGGCATTGACTTTTATTTTAAGTTCTTGTATGGTATTGATTCCTTTGGACTTGTTTTTCAAATTCCCGGGATAAACAGCTACCGGCTCGGGTGTGAGCCCGTTAGCTTTCAACAGGGCTGCAAATAATGCCGTTTTCTCTGCTTTTGTACCGTAGGAAGTTTGGAGTACTTCATCCGGAGTACGTAAAGTATAGGCTGTGTTTTCCAACGACAGGTCAATTGTATTTACCTGATTGACCATATAGTTTTGAATGCAAAATACTTTTTCTCTTTCATTTTCTGCTTTTTCAGCCAATTTTTGGGCAAAGGCCGTGTTTTCGGGAGATAATACCGGTTGGATTTTACTCTTTAATATCTCCAGGGCTTCTTTACAGGATTTATTTCCGGAGGCGATAAATCTCGGTTTATTTTCCCGGTTGACCGGTTGAAAAGCTTCCTGAGATGCAGCGGGAATATTTTTGAATGTCCAGCGATATTGCTTGATACCGTTTTGGGTTGTTATTTTCGGTTTTGCCGATAGATTGCACAAAGTGTAGTTTAATTCCTGATCGGCGGGAATATTGAGAATGACGGTATATTCTTTTATCGGACATGCTTCCTGTAAGATTTCATCTATATCAATACAGTTATAGGATACCGGTTTGCTGAATAGCGTATAATCCAAATAAATAGTCGCTCCTATTTCAAGTCCTGTATGGGTTATAACCATCTCTTTCAAATGATTATAGTATGGAGCTCCGCTTGCGGCACGGGGAAGTACTTCATTAAATGCATTTTGAGGTGTTTTTACAATGTTTCCTCCGGCTTGCTTCGTATAGGATTCGTTGATTTTCAATTCCTGAAAAGCCGGATTGTATACGACGAATGTCTCTCCATATAAATTATTGAATGCAATATGAGAATTGATTTTCAATATTTTACTGTAATGTAATTCAAGGCTTCCGTCGGGTTTATATGTATATTCCTTCAACAATTTTGTAAATTCAGCTTCCGGAAGTGCTTTGCTGACTGTGGATATGGAAAGAATACAAATAATCAGTAATATAGTATATTTTATTTTTTTCATCACATTATATTATTAATTGTAATCCATTTATTTTAAGTATAATCTATATACTTATTTTATTTTTTCTAAAATCAACTCTTTTCCGTATGATTTATGCGTATTGACAGCTGTTCTGAAACCGTCCCAATCTTCTGCTTCATAAACTCTTTTCTTGAGTTTCAGGTTGTTATTTAATAAGATAGAATTATTTTCCTGTTTTAAATAGCCTGAAAAATCGGCTGCGGGACTTGTGAAATGGTCTTCTTTTTTATTTTGAATCATTCTGTATCCTTCCGGCAGGTTTATTTTTTCATTCAGTAGGATTTGCCGGGAGCAGGCATCTTTAAAACCGTATTTGCGTTCTTCCAATTGGGTATTGATACGCAAGTAAGAACGTACACTGTTGTATAAATTATTCAGAGCCATAGGTTTGAATATCAGAATGTCTTTTCCGGTTATTGCATAGTTGGGAATTGAAAATTTCATTTTGATTTTGATCGGGGCAGCCGTATAATTTTTGGGGTCTTTGCCGTAATCCACACTCAGTAAGGAGGCACGGGGAGAAACATTCAGCAATTCTTTTTCGAGGTAGTTTTTCCATTCGCTCATAAATCTTCCGGTAAATATCCGGCGTATACTTCCGTCGGATTGTCCCTCGGCTTCCACTGTAAATTCTCCGGTCAGAGTCCCTTTACTGTCCAGATTTGACGTAATATTTAATTTGAAATAATGGTTTTCGGGATCGGACACCGGCGTAATCAGTAAATCGGAGCCTTCCGGCAAACCGGGCAGGTAATTTTGCTGTTGTTCCGCACTGGACCATAATTCTCTTAAAAATGGTACCCATGTGGGGTCCAGCGGTATATATGTCCCGTTTGAAAGTTTTACTACGGCTACACTGTGGTTGAAATGGTCTGCCGGGATGGATTCTACCCGGGAGCCTGCCATTGTCATGGCCGGATAAGCTTCAAATCCGGCCATGCGCAGCATGGAAATGAGCAATGCGGCTTTGTCTTTACATACGCCGCAGCGGTCAGTGAAATTCATTTGTGTATTGTGTAATGTATAGCCTTCCCCTTTGCCCATAGAAATACCCGAATAACGCATATTATCGGCGACCCAATGGGTCAGAACGGCAATTTTTTCCATTTCAGAACGGCAATTTTTAATCAATGTATTTACTTTTGCTTGTGCTTCCGGGGTAGCTTCGAAACTCCCGTAGTCTTCATTGACTTTATAGAACCATCGCGATTTGGCTTTCCAATCGGCTGTTGTTGACATCATTAATTTCGGAGCGACGTCGTAAAGGTCCAGCATGTTGGGCTCTTTAGGGAAAGGCAGTATGTTGTCGGAAACGAAGGTGAAAATTTTACGGTCTCCTTCGATTCTGGCGGAAGAAGTGCATTTCCCCTGGTAAAATTCGTATTGCATTTCCTTTTCCTGGGGAATACTTACTCTATAGACTTTGTGTATTGCCGGTTGATTGCTCCAGAAAGGGACAATGTCGTAGAATTGTCCGCGCATCGGCGGAATAAATCGTTCTTCGTCGTCATTTGCAGCTAAAAGAGCGTAAGTGAAACCTTTTTTGGATATTTCATAATCGATGATATCTCCGCAATCCAAACGTCCCGGTTCAATCATAATTTGTCTGGCTCCCCAATAAATAGCCCTTGCCGGAGCCGCATAATCATATGATTTTGCCGGATCCAGTTCGATGACCCGTCCATCGGGCTTGTATATCTTTACGCTTTTAAATTCTGCATAAGCGGTGAGGGGATCGTAGTCATAGCGTATGATCCGGTTTTTCAGAGCTCCTGCCGGTGTTTGAATTTTAATGACTTGCCGGATGGCAAACGAGCCTGAACCGTTTTCCGTAACATTTACACCAGTGCTGTCCAGCAAATAAATGTAGTCGTACTTTTCCAGGTTTTTTTGTTTCTTACTTTGATTGTCATAAGGTTTCCAATCTTGTCCGTGTAATCCGGAAAAGAAGAACAATGTGAGAATGAGAATGGATAGGTAATACATATCGGTTTTATTTGTTGTTATTTGTTTCAAGTATCAGTAAATAGCCTTTGCCTTCGGGAATCTGTATCGGTTTGTTCGGATCAAAATCGGCTGCCGGCTGAAATTGGGGAATTTCAGGGGCATACAGTTTTGCCGTTTGGGCATTCAGACCTAATTTTTTCCAGTCGATATCCAGTTTTACTTCACAGTCTTTCTTTGCCCAGCTTGCAATTGCGATCATGGCTTTCCCGTCTTTTATGTATGTGGTTGCTAAAATATCTTTTTTATTTGTTTTTACCGGATTTGAAGAAACCCAATAACCTACCATGCGGCTTCCTTTTATGCCGAAATTATCCCATGCTTTCCAGATGTGCCGGGCAATCTCGCATCCTTCCCAATGGAGGCGGGACGTCATGCCGTATATCATTCCTCTCCACGGATTTCCGCAGTCCTGTAGCATTTCACCCATCATTCCGAAAGGTATACCGGAGACTTCTGTAAGCCAGTAGTCCGGTCCGGCGTTATAGTCGAAGTATTCACCCAGCCACAGGCGGTCGAGGTAGGGCATATGTTCCATGTATAAGCAGGCACTGTTGATATAGCCGTCTTTTTCATTGAATTGGTTTGCAGAATGTAAATCGATACGGGGTTCAGGACAACCGGCATCCAGAATTTTGCGGATGCGTTTCATCGTGGTCCGGTCGAAAGCCAGGTCATCGATATACAAGCCGTCTATTCCTACGTTTTTAACGAGCCAGTTTAAGCCTTCTACATAGAAATTATGCCAGCGGGATACACCCGAGTTAACAATGGCAGCGTCTTTGTATTTCTCGACAAACCAGGCAGCGATATAGTCCTCTCCCAAATGTTCCTGTAACCAGGAATAGCCGTTGCCCGGACCTGCAGAGAATATTTCATGGCCTAATGAGCGCAGGGCCCAGATTTCCGGCGCCCGGTTTGTTAATTCCCGTACGGTGTAATATATTTTCACTTTACATCCTTTCCCGTGTGCTTCGTCTATATATGCTTTCATATAATCCGGGCGGAAAAACGGATAATTGATGTGAGGATTAATGGCTGTCCCGTGATGGATATTGATCGTATTAGCGCCTTCGTTTACAACACGACTGATCGGCTCGTAACTATGTAAATACCGGTCATGCCATTGTTTTTCCGTGTCGATCGGTTTAAACGGGGTTACGGAAGTCAGGAAGATAAACGTTATTTCTTCTCCCTTTTTTAAAGTGCGGTTGCCGCTATAGGTCTGGATCAGCATTTCTTTTCCTTTACGTACAAATTTAATACCGCCTTTTCCTCGATTATTCCAACATTCCGGAATAATCAGCGGTTTGGAATGGTAAAAATTCGTATTTAATGGGCGGATGTAATTTTCATCCCGGAATACACAATGTAATCCTGCATTCGTTGTCCCGATCCAGAAACCTTCCTGGTTTTTCCGGACATCCCATTTCCATTCGTACCGGTTGGGAACGACTGATCCGATATGTCCCATGCCGAGCCAGTATTCTGCAATTTGAGCATTCATCGGAATTTCAAGCCGGATATCGTTCAATGCGGTCGTTTCTTCGGCTTTGAGGGTTATTTTATATTCCATGAATCCATCGAATTCCATATTCGCCTCGCATTTTATCCCGATATTTCCGGCCTTATTGAGAGATTCCCAGCTTGTTTTCCCTTGTTCTTTTTGAACGAAACGGAATGATTTGTTTTGCCACGGAATGATTTTACGGTTTTGTTCCAAGATAAAACGAAAAGGGGCTTGAAGTATAGGTGTCGCTTTCGAACCGATTGCCGTCATTTCTTCCGTGTAGTAGCTGGATATTGCCTCCGGAAGGCCGTATTCGTTTAATTTTACGGAACGTCCTAAGCAACGTATGGTGCGCTCGTTGACGGATAAAGGAATAAAAGGGCGCACGATATCGTTATTGCAGGCCAGTTCCGAATTCAACCAGCGCAGACGCGATAAACGGTTGATATCGCTGTCGCCGTGGTCGGTTAAAATACGGTCTGAAATCCAGATATTGATATTTACGGATTGTGATTCGGTCCCAACTGCTGAAACGGTAATTTTTCCCTTGTAGACTCCGGGTTTTATACCTGTAGGTATTTGTAACCCGATCCACAGCGGACGCACTTCATTTTCCGGTATCCGGTAACTGATGTCCATAGGTCTTTGTAACCAATCCGTTCCGGAGGTATTAAAGCAAGTAAACGCAGATGCGGGGATATTGTTGCCATTGCCTTGTAAAGAAGTAAATTCGACCTTTACGTTTTCCATATTTTTATGCAAGGCCCATATGCCTAATTGAAAAACGAAGTATTCGTTTTGATCGGCTTCTGCCCAGAATGATTCCCGGGCTCCTTGTATTGTCCAGCGGAAAGGTATTTGTTTGTACATTTTTATCGGATGTTGCCGGTCTTCCGGAAATATCAGGTAATTTTTATCCGGATAGTTTTGAAGCAGTTTTTCTTTTTCTGCTTCAGTAGCGACAATTTCCATGGGATAAAAACTGTTGAATGTCCCTCGGGATTGAAACTGTATCAGTTTTGTTTCCGGGATAGCCTGTTTGCTTTCGATGGCTTTTTGTGCCTTAGCAACCCAGGCTGATGCCGCCCGGGTTATTTCCCGGGGATAATTTACCCGGGGATAAGGTCCCCCGGAAGAGTGGTAAGGCATGTAGTAAATGTAATATTCTCCGGGAACAGTCTGCGGTTGGAATAAAATCGTACCGCATTCGGAATTGATATTTTCCCTGTAAAAGTTATCGATTTTTTTGCCTGTATTTGCATCCACAATGATCATGCCTTTTTTCTCCGGTTCCGAATCTCTTCTTCTCCAAGGGAGAACTGCCCGTGCGATATCCGTTTTTTCATTTATCCGTACGATAATCCGGTGATTACCCAAGGAATCCGGTTCCCAGAATGCACTGCCGTAATAGGCTTCTTCGGGGTGGTATTCTTGTGCAATTAGCTGTATACTACTGCATAGAACAAATAGAAGAACAAATCTTTTCATATGTTGAAGGATTAAATTACTCTGAATTTACGAATTTCAACATTCATTTGCATAAAAGCAAATATTAATTGAATTTATTCATTTATAAGTTTTTTCAGGTAGATTTCAATTGGAAATTTGCAATTGAAAGTACTATATAATTCAGCATTGTTACAGAAGTTCTGTTGATTGTAGGCCCCAATTCGGATCAGAGATTTTCATTTCTATTTTCATGGTAAATTCTGTTATGCCATGGTTGCAGGTATTTGATTACTTACAATTGATTATGGAATTTAAATATGGATGTTTGTATGATTAATATGTTGATATTTAGTATGTTGAAATATAAATTAATCGTTC
>NZ_DOED01000031.1:0-149044 GCF_003524185.1 Culturomica sp. | reverse complement strand
GAACGATTTATTTGGTATATAAAATCGCCGTGAAATATTTTATATAATTTATCATATCCTATCCTATTCAATTTGTAAATATCAGGTAAATACAGTTTTTTCCGGTTGAAAATATTTCTGATACCGCTCAAGGTATGGAACGGTGTCGGGAATAGAGAATTATTTAATATCGATTAAAAAATAGTAAGTTATGAAACATAGGTGTTATTTATTCGGAGTCTTTGTCCTTTTGATTTTTGGTTGTAATAGTCAAAAGCAGACGGTGAAACCGACTCTCGCAACGGACGGGAGTGAGGTTACCGGACCTTGTTCCGGTCCCGAATATGTATCCGATTCCGATTATTTTCGTGTATCTGCGTTGGCATTAGGGGGAGATGAAGAAATTGTCCGTCAGAAAACAATTACATCTGCCCGTGTTATATTGGCTGCTGATATTCAGGCTATAGTAAAAGCTGTTTCCGCTCGTTATTTCTCTTCCTATGAAATCGGTGTGCGGCAAGAGGATGAAGGACGTTTTTGGGCTCTGAGTTATGAAGTTGTTCATCGGATATTGAATAAAATGGATGTGATTTGTGAAAAAATAATCAGAGGACCGGGAGAACGCTATCAAATTCATGTAGCGATAGAATTGAACCGTATGGAGGTTTTAAAAGCTTTGAAAGACAATATCGCAGATGATCGTAAATTACGGCTAAACTTTAAATATGAGGAATTTGAAAAAATATTCGATGAAGAAATGAAAAAGACGATTCGACCGTGATTCTTATGTTTTTTCTGCAAGTATGGCTATTGATATATTTTTCGGGGGGAGCGAAGGTGTTTGTTATTTATTAAAAAAAATGCGGAGAAACCGATGTTCTCCGCATTTGATTTAACTGATTACCTATTGGATAGGATTTTTTTATAATTTTCGCTGTCGGTAAGGATTTCAATTGCTTTCTTGACTTCCGGGTCACGCGATACTTTGTACTCGATAACACCTTCCATGTAATAATATCTTTGCATGAATTGTTCCGCCAGGAAAGAAGTTATTTCATCTTTGAAAATCTGCATGTCTCTGTCAATGGAATGCGTAAAATCCTGTTGCAAGCTGTCCAGTTGGGATTTCGCCATATCGTAGAATTTCTCCGCTTTAGCCGTTTTGATCAGTTTTTCCAATATTTGTTGGGATTCTGTTTCGTATGAGAAATTTTTCTCTTTCAGGTAATTGATAAACTGGTTGTAAATGTCATCCGTAATTACAAAGTTTTGGATAGGAGCTATAGCCGGATTTTTAATGGCATAAGAATTTACAAAATCAAAACAAATGTCCCGGAGTACTAACTCCTGTGTAATCCGGGCAAATTCTTTGGGCTCGATTTTTACATCCGGTGTTATTCCACCTCCGTCATATACCTTACGTCCTGCTTTTGTGGCATATTCTGTGATAAGGGAATCGGGAACTTTTCCGACACTGCCGTCCGGATTACGGTGGGAATAATCCAGTGCCTGGATACATCTGCCGCTCGGAATATAATATTTGGCCGTCGTTATTTTTACTTTTGTATTATAAGCCAGATCTCTCACTGTCTGTACGAGTCCTTTGCCGAAAGAGCGTTCGCCCACGAGAACGGCTCTGTCATAATCTTGCAGTGCCCCTGATACGATTTCTGCAGCAGATGCCGAACCTCTGTCGATCAGAACAACCAGCGGCATATCCGGTACAATGGGATTTTTGGTCGCGATATATTCTTTGTCCCATTGTTTGACTTTGCCTCGGGTATCTACGATTTTGGAATCTTTCGGGAGGAAAAAATT
The DNA here is from genome assembly GCF_003524185.1 of Culturomica sp. Classification (NCBI taxonomy): domain Bacteria; kingdom Pseudomonadati; phylum Bacteroidota; class Bacteroidia; order Bacteroidales; family Odoribacteraceae; genus Culturomica; species Culturomica sp. Next base: position 147,247 of record NZ_DOED01000031.1, on the reverse strand, counting down.
GCAGATTTCAACGGCTTGATCCAATAAACCTCCGCTATTGCCTCTCAAATCGAAAATCAAGGATTCGGCACCTTGGTTTTTCAGTTCGATAATGGCTTTGCGAACGTCCGCAGCGGCTTTGTCCGTGAAACTGTTCAGGTAAATATAACCGATTTTGTGATCGGTCATACCGTAGTACGGTACACTCGGAAGCTGTATTTTTTCGCGTATTGCCTTTTTCTCTAACGGTTTTGCGTCTCCTTCCCTGCGGATTTTTATAACAATTTCTTTACCCGGTTGTCCTTTCAGTATCTCACTGACATCGGCCGTCGTTTTTCCTTTTATGGAATTTCCGTCGATGGCGAGAATGATATCTCCCGGAAGGAGTCCTGCCTTATCTGCCGGAGAATTTTTATACGGTTCCCGGATAATGACGTTTTCTCCTTTCTGGCTGATGATGGAACCGATACCTGCATATTCTCCCGTCGTCATCAATTTGACATCCTCCATTTGGGATTCGGGATAATATACCGTATACGGATCCAGAGATTTAAGCATCGAGTTTATACTTTCCGTTACCAGGTCTCCGGGATTGGTTTCATCGACGTAGAACATATTGACGTCCCTGAAAAGGGTTGCGTAAATATTCAATTGTTTGCTAATTTCAAAGTTCCGGTCATCGCTTTTTAAGGAAATGATTCCCAGCGATAGCAAGATAAGTCCGAAAGTTACAATTAGAAATTTTCTCGTTTTCATTATTTTTATATTAATGCATATTTACAGATTGACAATCCGTTGTGGATTAATGTATGTTCAGTTAATCAAGCGAAGATACAGTTTTCACCGGAAAATAGAAAATAATCGCGTTATGAATCCTCTGAATTAGATGTTTTAAAGAAGTTTTTTATTTTTCTGTCAGGGGACAGGGTCATAACCGCTTCCTCCCCACGGATGACACGAAAGTATTCTTTTCAACGCCAGCCATAAGCCTTTTATCGGACCGTGTTTGCGTAAAGCTTCAATGGCATATTGGGAGCAGGTAGGGGTGTAGCGGCAGGTCGGTGGTTTTAGCGGAGAAATGCAATGTTGATAGAAACGAATGGGTATCAACAATAAATATATGACAAAATGCCTGATATATTTATAAATTTCATTCATGGCAGGAAGCATTGTCGAAATGCTGTGTGATTTTTTGCAATGAATTCCGGATCGCTTTTTCAATTTTTGTATATTTCCATTCCGTATGGTCCAGGTAAATAAAAAGAATATCCAGCGTAGGAAAAAGCCGGTTTTCGAAAGCGGAGGTTTTATGCAGACGATAGGCCTCCCGGGTCAGTCGTTTCAGCCGGTTTCTTTTGACAGCCCGTTTGAATTTCTTTTTACTGATACTGATGGCTATGCGTGCCGGAATTTCTCCCGGTTGAGAGGATTTTTTAGCGATTACCCGGAAAGGATAACTTACAAAACTGAAATCTGAAGTCAATAATTCTTCAAACAGAATTTTATTGCATAAACGTTCAGATTTGCAGAATGTATTCATAGAAATAAAAGGAGGCCGGGTTTATCCGGCTTCCTTTATTTTATTTTGTTTTCCTTGTTGTATTTCTTGATGAACTCTTCTATTGCCATTGTCATAGAAGGGCATTTGATGGTAGGGGCCTGAATATCGAGACGCAAGCCTGCTGCTTCAACAGCTTCCGCCGTTGCCGGACCGAATGCTGCAATAATCGTCGTATCCTGCACGAAATCCGGAAAATTTTGAAACAAAGAATTAATTCCGGCCGGAGTGTAGAATGCAACAATGTCGTATTCTTTGAGATCTTTAATATCACTTAAATCACTTGCGACCGTTTTGTATAAAATTGCTTTTGTGTATTTCAGGTGCAACTGATCGAGAAGTCCCGGAATATTTTCTTTATGAATATCAGAGAGAGGGACCAGGAAATTTTCTGTCTTGTGTTTCAACAGAATTTTGGTCATATCATCTACTTTTTTATCCCCGTAGAAGATTTTCCGTTTCCGGTAAACAATGTATTTTTGTAAATAAAATGCTGTGGCTTCTGATATACAAAAGTATTTCATCGTATCTGGAACCGTGATACGTAATTCTCCGCAAATTCTGAAAAAGTGATCGATTGCGGTCCGGCTTGTGAATATAATGGCTGTATGGTCCAGAATATTGATTTTTTCCTGTCTGAACTCTTTAGCTGTTACTCCTTCGATTTTTATAAAAGGCCTGAATTCCAGTTTCAGGTTGTATTTTTCTGCTAAATCAAAATAAGGAGATTTTTCAGTGGTCGGTTTAGGTTGTGAAACGAGTACTTTTTTGATCTTCAAAGCTGTAAGTTTTAAATATTAATACTCACTTGTGTTAATACGCCAATAACTTATACAGGATAAGCACAGGTATAACTTCAAGGGCACAAAGGTACAAAATCATATAGAAAATTGAAACCCTGTAGACAAATAATATTTCGACCCACCGGATAAATTTAACAAGATAAAACAATGCTAAACAGATTGTAATGATTTTTAATAATAAGGGGATAGCAAAAATTTTGACGAAAAAGAGTGCAATAATGAACGGCGAGATCAAAAAACCCGCCCATATGTGATACACCCATAAATTGACAATGACTTCTTCTCCTGCATAATGTGCATTGAATGTCCAGGAAATAAATCGTACGATGCAGAGTATGCCGATGTGGTAAAAAAGCAGTATGCCGAAAATATAGAAGGCATACTCGAAATCGACTTCCTGATTTATGATGTATGTGACTCCGATTGCTATTGCTGAAAAAGACAATACCAATGCCAGTATATAATAAACCAAATTAGGTATAATGCCGTCATTCAGAATGATTTCGTATTTCTTTTTTTTCAATATGACCTGAAATAGTAAGGAAAGCAACCCTTTTCCGCGGATTCGCAAAAAAGCGAAAACGATCAGAAACAGAATGGTATAAATCAAACATCCCGTTGTGTGGCGGGTATTGTTTAACGGGATGATGGGATTATAAGATTTCAGAGGGATATATTCTACCGAGTCTTTTTTTTCCTGAATGATCTGACAGGGATTTGCCTCTGCAAATGCAGGGTCAGAATGAATATATGTTGTATCTGTATTTCGCATTAAACCTGTATACGACATTTATACTGATTTCATGTGACCCTTCCGTATTCTTTGTCAGGTTTCCCAAGGACATATCGTAGGTGTAGGCCAAACGATATTGAAAGTTCTTCTTTTCGGAATTCAATTTTACTCCGAATTTGAAAATCAGAGCTTTATAGTTTTCATCCGAGTTGTTTAACAATTGGGAACTATACCATATTCCCGCAAATAACGGGTCGGTTGTCAGGTCACTTCCGACGACAAAATTATTGAAAGAAGAGGAAGATAACAACTTATCGCCCTGATTTTCGAATATTAATCCCGGACAAAGATACAAATAGCTTTTTTTATCGAGGCTGCGTAAGGAAGTACGAAGGAATCCGTTCCATTGGAAACTGACTTTTATGGGGAGTTTATAATCGTCTTCAATGAAATTGTCTTTTGGGCGGGTGAAGTGGCTTACGGAAAATCCGATGTAATTGGTCATGAATTCCTGGTAGTGGCGTTGCCAGGGGATACAAACCAGGGCTCCTGTACTGAAATCCCAGTAATTTTGCTTTTTTTCTATGCCTTGTAAATCCGGTTGAGGAAATATATTTCCATATATTTCGTGTAACTGTCCCGAAAAGATGTATTTGTTGAAATTCAGTTTTTCATGGTTATAACTTCCGCGAATTCCCAATTGGAAAAAGATATTTTTTTCTTTGTTGAAATAGCCTCTCCAGGAGTATGAAAGTCCTGCCGATGTCGATTTTATAAATCCTCCGCCTTCATCCCCGGAAATAAATGTCAGACCGAAACCATAGTTGTTGTATGTTTTCAGATCGGCGGAAAAGAAAACGGTAGAAAAGTTCCCGTCAAACTTCGGCCAAAGTTTCCGGTAAGTCAGCAAGCTGTTTAATTCCCCTTCATGCAATCCGACATAAGCCGGATTGTAATATGTCCGGTTTTCCCAAAATTGGGAGAAATTATAATCTTGTGCCAGGAGAGAAAATCCTGACCCAAAAAAGAAAATACAGAAGCATATTATTTTGTTTTCCCAGGTCCCTTTCATGCCATACAACCTAAATTGCTGCAATGATAGAAAAAAAACAGCAATATTTAATATTTTTTTAGAATAATATGTACTTTTACCCTACTTTATATTGGGTAAGGTATATGTATGTATAAAAATGTAATAATGAAAAGGGGACTTTTCTGTGTGCTCTGTGTGTTTGTATGCTTGAATTTTGCCTGGGGGCAACGTGTGGCTGAAGAAGTATGGACGGATACGATCGGTTATCAGCAATGGCAGGCCCGGTGGAGTGAGAAAGACGACACCGTTTGGTTCGTCAATTACCATTATTGGGAAGGGGTTACGACACAGCATGAGTTAGTGTTTAAATTTTTACAGGCAGATATGCCGTTGGGGTACGACCAGTTGGAGATAGATTGGGGAGACGCTACTTCTTCCGGAATACTTGTTTTTAACGGGGACGATCTGCAAGTGGAGCATACGTATGGTCGTGCCGGAATTTTCGATTTGAAAGTGACGTTGACTTCTTCATTGGCCTATCCTCCGCTTACTTTTTACCAGAAAGAATTTAATCAGGATTTACAGAAATGTGAGGTTGAGGTATTGAACAGGGAGCCGAAGAATCGTTGTATGGAGTATGAGCAGGATACGTTTTGGATAAAGCTGAAAGGTACGGAGGCAAATCCTCCGCATACAAAGTATACACTGACTTGCAATATTTCTTCCGAATTGGTAAGTGCGGCTGCAGCTAGAAAAGATACCCTGTTTGTTGCCGATACGACGAATATGCCCGATGTCTGGATGCTGATTATGAGAAAGCCTGTAGGGCAGTATGATTTATCGGTGGGGTTCCGCATGGTTTGTTCGGATCAGTTTTCCGCTTATTTCTTGTTTAACAATACAGATTTTACCCCTTTGTATATATACGACAAACCCAAATTGTCGGAAATTTTTAATTACGATTACGAGGCCGAGGAGCCGATAAGGATTTGTACGGGAAACGAGGCGTTTGTATGTGATAAGATATACAATAACATGTATATGGACTGGCAGGGCTTTCCTTCTTATATGGTCGGGGCGCAGATGAAGTTTACCTTTTACAGGGCGGAAGAACCGGTAAATCCGGTGTGGGAAGAGATTCCGGTCACCCACGATAAGACGGTCGTCGATTCTGCAAGATTGATTTTTAATGCTCCGGGATATTATAAAATAAAAATTATTGCGGAGAATTTTTGCGGCCGGGATACTTTAGAAACGGATTCTATATTTGAAAGTATGCAAAAACGACCGATCGAAGTGTATGAAAATGGGCTGGACCTGCCTTTGGCCTGTGTAACGGATCAGCTTTGTATAAAAGACAATCCGGTAATTACTTTGTCGGACCCCGCCCGGCGAATAAAATTTGAAAGATGGCCGGAATATAAGATTGAAGTTACCCGGTCCGGGACAGACGATGTGTCCGAACCGGTGGGTTATGAACTGGTTTCGCAACAGATGTTTAAAGCAGACGCTGAGGTGAGCTATCCGGAAGCTTGTGATTCGTCTAAAGTGAATCTGAAGATCAGAGAAGCCGGGGTTTTTGAAATCAAATTTACCCGGGAGCATAACGTGTGCGGGACTTCACAGGACGTATTTACGGTTTGTCAGGGAGGTATCCCGACTTTGGCCGGAGGTGCCCTGGTCGATAGTCTGATCAGTTCTTACGATATTGTGTTCCGCGGAGGACGTGCATCCCGTTGTGATACGTTCAGTTATGTTTTACAGGATTTTCAGGCAGCTATCGATTCCAATAATTTGTCGGTCGATTCTATTGCTTTTGTGTTTAAGAAAGGACTCGGACCTTTGGATACGATGATTTTTCGGGAGGGCGATTTACAGATTTACCGTTTTGACAGTGTGACGGAAAATCTCAATTATATCGAAGTAAAAGCCCGGAATTATTGTGGTTGGAGCGATAGTCAGTCTCTCGGTTTTTATACGTTTATCAAGCCGGATGTCCGGTTGTTGCGCAACGGACTGGAGGATAACGATACGCTTTGTTCCGGAACAGATTATGAATATAAATTAGCCGGAACCATTCCGGAGTCTTATTATATCGAGACGATTTATACGAGGTTGAATCAGGATTTCAGACCAATAGACCGGCCTGTAGAAGAAACACAGGAGCATTTGTCATGGACCCGTCGCTGGGATTTTGTGGGTATTGCGGAAGAAAAGATTATACTTCGGCACGGCCTGTCTCCCGACGGTTGCATGCAGATATTGATAGATACTGTCTATATCGGCTTGTCTCCCGATGGCTTTAAATTTGCCGATAGTCTTCGCTATTGTGATCGTCAGACGGAAGTAACGGTGTCAGATTTGTTCAGTGAGGCTGCTACCGGTTATCGTTGGGCCGAATGGCAATGGCGGCAGTCGGATCCGGATTGGCAGAAAGCGTCGGCTTTACCGTCTGCCCTGACTTTTACTCCCGGAATGAACGATACGTTGTATGTGAAGTTGAGTCTGTCGAAAGGGTGTTATATAAGAGATTCGTTGATTTTTATTCCGAAGGCGGAACCTGTTTTCTCCGTTTTAAAAGAGCGGGATACATTTTGTGTGATCGGTACGGGAAACTATCCAGTGTGGGATCCGCTTGCTATGACTTTTCCGGCAGAACCCGGGGTGAAAGTGGATTTAAAGGTCGGCTCGGCGAATGCGGATGCGTCTTCCTTCCTTCTGGATAAAAAAGATATTCCGAGCGATTATCAGTTGGTGGTGACGACGGATTTCCCGGATTCCTTAAAAATGACGTATCGGGCTTATCATTCGGAAACGGATGTGGAGAATAGCTGTGTACTGGAACTTTCCCGTAAGCTTATATTACAGAAGCCCTATTTGCGTATTATGAAAACAGATACCCTGGATGATACTGCTCCCGGTAGGTATGATTTTACCCGAATGGATGGTTATATCGATTCGAAATATGTGGATGAGGCTACTTTTGTATGGAGTAAACGGGCTGATTTGACAGGGCATTTTGACGGAAACAGTTTTGTTTTGTCCGGAGAGGACCTGAAGGCAGATTCTTTGGTATTTTATCTGGAGGCTCAAGTCAGTTCCTCTTATTGCGGAGGTGAGATATTGAGAGACTCTCTGATTGTTTATAGTTCTTTACCGAAAATATACGGGGGAAAATGGGCTGTTTGTGACGATTCTCCCTGCCCTTTATGGGGGAAAGTATACGGCTATTTTATCGAGGAGACGAATCTGAAATGGAAGTTGTTGAATACCGGGGAGGGCTGGGGACGTATCGAGCCGGACCGGGGATTTGGTGTGGTTTATACGCCGGAACCGGGGAAAAGAGTCGGGAGCGGAGATACGGTAAAAATTGAACTGGATTATGCCGACGGTATGTTGAAAGATACGGTTTATCTGAAGATAAATGCGGCTTTGACATGGGCGCTCAATAGAGATACTTTAATTGCAAAGGAGCGTCAGATCAATGTCAACCGGATTGATCCGGATTTCTTTACCTGTGATAATTATCAGCGGTTGGTCATTGAAAAAACCGGATTGAGTAACGATGCTTTTGTCGAAAGGGATTCCATCCTCAATTTCGGTATGTGGGATTTGGATTTCGGACGTAATTTTCAGGTAAAGACCAGAATTAAGATGATCGGTTTACCCGGTTGTCCGGATGCATATTCGGGAAATATAGAGATGATCGATCTGGTAAACGTACAGCCTCATGCCAGAACGATGATGAATCTTTGTGCGGGAGATTCGGTTGAAACGACCTCAATGTTCAATTATGAAGTCGCCGATCGCTATACCGTTTTTGAATGGGAAAAAGAAGGTGTTGACGGTAGTTTTAACGGGGATTCATCTTATTATTATGTTTCCGGTAACGGAGGCGATCATCGCTTGAAAATCGTTACCCGTAAAACTTGTACTTTTTACGACGGTACGGTTGCCGGTGCCGATTTCAGAAAAGAGAGTCTGGTTTCCGATTATTTCAAGACCTATCATAACCCGGGCCTTTCGATAGAGCGGAAACAGGATACATTATGCCCGGCGGAAGTGCAGGTTGAAAATATTATTGACCATTGGGGAGTTCGTTTGCAACGACCGGAATACATGACGGGGCATTTGTATTTTAACGACCGGAATTTATTGCCGTCTCAGATTTATCATTTCAATAAAAATGCGGGAGAGTCGGATACTGTCCTTGTTTCCGTGGATTTAGGCGCTTGCCGGTATATGGATTGGCAGGTAAAAGATACGGTTGTGTTGTATAAGCAAAGACAAATGATTACCGGTGAATTTGCAATTCCCGGACTTTGCGGAGAACGTTGGACCGATATCGACCGGCATACATTGAATTTGGTCGATTATTCCGGTTTGGAATGGAGCGCTGTCGGTGCAGATATTTCGATTGTAGACGGTAATCTTATGCCTCGTATTCAGGGGAAAGAAGATTTTGTTTCCGGTAGTGTAACCCTTACGGTAAAAGCTTCCGAGGGATGTCCTGAAGAAGTGTTGACCAGAGCATTTACCAGGACAGTTTTGCCTGAAATCGCTTTGGCAGATCAGGTGTTATGTCCTGAAGCCGGCATGGAAATAACGATTCCTGTTGCTTTTTTGAAAATGCGGGAAAATATCGATCGTATCGACTGGAAAATTTTCGGAACTGCAACTCCTTTTCTGACGACGGATAAAGAGACTGAAAGTATCGTTTATACTTTGACGGCTGCCGATGTAAGCCGGAATGACTTTGGTATTGTTGCAGAAGTATATGCCCCCGGTGTTTGTGCGGACGAGCCTACCGGTGATTCTGTAAACATTTCTTTCAGAGAGGTTCCGGAAATTGATATTTTGGAGTCTGTGCCTTTTGTATGTCAGGGAGATTCTGTGAGACTGGAACAGATAGCTGTGGGTACCGATAGTGAAGTGGTTTCCTGGCATGTCGTTTCGGGGGATGGCCGGTTGACAGATGAGTATTATCTTCCCGGAGAGGGAAACGGAGAGGTGCGTTTGCAGATTGTTGCCGGTGCTAAGTATGGCTGTCATATCACCAGGACGGAGGAGGTTGTTGTTCAAATCCGTCCGGCTCCGGTGCCGGGATTATTTACGGTTTCCGAACCGCGGTGTCCCGGTATGGAATTGGTATTTTCAACGGATGTGCCTGCCGGAAATTATGTCTGGGATTTTGCTGACGGTTCTTTGCCGGAAAGCGGAGCAATGCTTACCCATCGTTATGAAAAAGCCGGTATTTATCCGGTGATGCTGACTTCTCATTATGCTAACGGATGCGTTCGCTCCAGGAGGGAAAATGTGGTTGTGGGGGCTTTGCTGAAAGCCGGCTTGAATATTGTGCCCGAAACGGAAGATTGCCGTCAGATTGTTCGTTATGTTGAAAATACGACGGAAGGGGTTTGGACTTATGCAAAGATCAATTGGGGGGATTCGGATGAATGGCAGAATATAGAGGAAGGGAATCCTGAAATTATCGGACATCGTTTTACCAATGATTCGACGGTGGTATTGACTTATCCGATCCGGTTGATTGTCGGGAATGCCTGTCAGGAAGACACGGCATATACCGATTTGAAAGTATATCCTTTACAGGTTAAAGCCCGGATAGGAATCAGTGATGATCCGGCCTATGCTAAATGTTTCGGACAAAATTGGGGATTCTTGAACCGTTCGTTCGGGTTTGGAAATGCCCGGTATGAGGCTTTGTGGACGTTGGAGCCGGGTGTGGCTTATCAATCGAATTCCATTTCGGATTCGCTGGTGGAGCATCGGTTTGCAGAGCCGGGAGAATATAAAATAACGTTAACGGTAAAAGATAAATGTAATTCGGATTCAATATCCCAGGTAATTACGGTTTTGGGAAATGATAAACTGGATTTCAGCATTCCCGGAGATGTATTGTGTTCCGACAGGGAGACTGCATTGAGTGTAAAACCGGAGTGGCGGGAGCATTTTTCAGGATTCCGTTGGGATTTTGGGGATGGTAGTCCGATTATTACGAACAAGGATTCCGTTGTTCATGTGTTTAAAAATGCCGGCTCGTATCGGGTGACATTAAAAGCGAATGCTTTATCGGAAGGATATTGTCCGGTAGAAAAAGTAAGTTCTGTCGTGATCCATAAAACGCCTGGGGCTGGAATTCGTGTGGAACCGGCTGCCCGGGGATGTGCCCCGGATACGGTTCGTTTTATCCGGGTGTTTCAGGGAGAAGAAACAGATGATCCTGCCGAACAGGTATATTGGGATTTCCGTAACGGAGTCACCGCTGCAAGTAATGATGTGGATGGGGTTGTGTTTGAATTGCCGGGAGAATATAAGGTATTGCTGAAGGTTACTTCCGGTGCGGGATGTGTGGGTTCGGATTCTGTATCGGTAATGACATTGGAAACGCCGGTTGCCGGATTTATTGTATCCGATACGTTGTTCTGTACGGATGACGGTGTGATTCAAATTGGTTTGGATAACCGTACCCCGGAACCGGAAAAGAATTCTTTCGAGTGGTCGTATAACGGCACTTTGTTTTCAAGATTGTTTCAGCCGGAAATATTGACACCTGCTCCTGAATTCGGGAAAATACAGATAAAATTGACGGCTTATAACAATGCGACCCGTTGTCCGGATGTCTTTGTCAAAGATGTCGTATCTTCCCGTCTGGTAAAAGCCGATTTCAGTGTTACGCCTCATGAAATCTGTGATGCAACTCCGGTACATTTTGAAAGTACGTCTTTGTACGGAGAAGGCGCAAGATGGGATATGGGAGATGGAAATATCATGACAGAAAGCAGTTTTGACTATCTTTATGAAGGTGAGGGTGTATATACGATAAGGATTGTAGCTAATAATGCGGAAGGTTGTGTATCTGAAAAAACGGAGACCGTAACGGTTTATCCTTTGCCGACTGTTGATTTTTCCTGGGATAAGGATAATTCTGTGCCGGGAGATATTCCCGGAAATACGGAATTGCCTGAAATAGATAACGGAGGGGTCCGGTTTACGAATTTATCGGATGTTTTCCCGAAAACATGGGGCGATTCATTGCGTTATGTCTGGGATTTCGGAGATAATTCGGCTGTTGTGACACAGGAATCCCCGTATCATCGTTTCCGGAATAACGGGGTGTATGAGGTGGTGTTGAAAGGGATTACTCAATATGGTTGCGTGGATAGTGTTTCGGATCGGATTTCCGTATCGGCCGTAAAAGGATTGTTTATTCCGACGGCATTTGCACCGGGGATGCCCGACGACAATATGGGAGAAGGCGGAGATTACAGGGGAATAGCCCGTTTTCAGCCTAAGGGTGTCGGATTGCATACCTATAAGATTCAGATATACGATGCCTGGGGTGGATGTGTATGGAGTTCCGATAAAGTGGAAAACGGCCATCCGGCCGAATACTGGGACGGAACCTTTAACGGTGCTCCTGTCCCGAAGGGAAATTACACCTGGAAGGTGAGTGCAACCTTTATTGACGGTTCCGTCTGGAATAATGACGGAGGTAAAACGGAAGGCAGTGTGATGCTTATCCGGTAGAAGAAAAGGGAAATGCCTGCTTGACATTTCCCTTTTCTTTTAGTGGGCTTCGTACCAGTTGTTCCCGAATCCGCAACTGACGGTCAGGGGAACGGAGAGTTGCACTACGTTTTCCATACATTCCCTGACCAGGTTTTTCAAGGCTTCCTGTTCGTCTTTGTGACATTTGAAGTTCAATTCGTCGTGTACCTGAAGAATCATTTTGGATTTCATCCCTCTTTTTTGTAATTGGGCTTGAATATGGATCATGGCGAGTTTAATAATGTCTGCCGCAGAACCCTGTATCGGTGCGTTTACGGCATTGCGTTCGGCCATACCCCGGATGACGGCATTTCTCGAGTTGATGTCCCGTAAATACCGTCTTCTGCCCATGATTGTTTCGACGTATTCTTTTTTACGTGCTTTTTCTACCGATTCTTCCATGTATTTTTTGACTCCCGGATAAAGTTCGAAATAGCCGTCGATTAATTCTTTCCCTTCTTTTCGGCTGATGTGCAAACGTTCGGCGAGTCCCCAGGCAGAAATCCCGTAAATAATGCCGAAATTAGCCGTTTTAGCTCTTCTTCTCATTTCGGGTGTGACTTCGTTTACCGGAACGTGGAAGATTTTTGCGGCAGTGGCCGTGTGAACGTCTTCGTTGTGCCGGAAGGCATCTATCAGTTCCTGCGTCTGGCTAAGATGTGCCATCAGGCGTAATTCGACCTGGGAATAGTCGGCCGAAAAAAACAGATAGTCCGGATTTCCGGTGACGAAGGCTTTCCGGATTTTACGTCCTTCTTCGGTACGTATCGGAATGTTTTGCAGATTGGGGTTTAAACTGCTTAGCCTGCCTGTTGCAGCTTCTGCCTGATTGAAATGAGTATGTATTTTGCCGGTTCCGGGATCAATGTATGTCGGTAAGGCTTCGGCATAGGTCGTTAAAAGTTTCTTCAGGCCTCTGTAATCGAGTATTTTGGAAACGATCGGATGTTCGTTTTCCAATTTGGCAAGCACCTGTTCGGAAGTGCTGTATTGACCGGTTTTGGTTTTTTTATTGCCTCCGTCGACGTTCATTTCGTCGAAAAGTACTTCGCCCAGTTGTTTGGGCGAGCTGATGTTAAAAGGATGTCCTGCCAGGTCGTATATTTCTTTTTCGACAATATCGATCCGTTGTTTTAAGTCGGTCGATATTTCCTGTAAAGCTTGCGTATCGATGCTTACCCCTTCAAATTCCATGTCCGCCAATACAGACACCAGCGGCATTTCGATTTCATTAAACAGACGGATGAGTCCCGTTTCCATTAATGCCGTATTCAGTTTTTCTTTTAACTGGAATAATACGTCCGCTTTTTCAGCAAAATTCCGGTCTTCTTTGGCTTCGTCTTCGAAAAACAGGCTGAGCTGTTGGTTTTCGGGCTTTGCTTCCGTCAATGTATAGTTCAGGTATTGTAAGGCTATACGTGCCAGATCGTGTGACATGTCGGGATGCAGGACGTAATGAGCGATTTTTATGTCGAATATCTGGTTTTTCAGTGTTATGCCTGCCCGCTTCAGCCAGATTATGTCGTCTTTTACATCCGGGGATATTAAAATTTTGCTGTTGTCTTCCAGTAATGGGCAGAATTTTTTCAGGATTTTTTCGGTTTCAGAGGAATTGACCGGTAATTTGATGAAATTTACACAATGTGTTTTTGTCGAAAAACAAAGCCATGCCGGATAGGAAGTGTATATGTTGCCTGTTTGGAAAACGGCATGAAATACAAATTCCGGGGCTTGTTGCAATTCGCTTAATAATTCGTCTATATCCGCTGTCCGGTTCCGGTATTCTGTCTCTACGTCCGTCAGTTTTTCCGTTGCTTCGTCTTCAGCCATTTCTGTCGCAAAAAGTCGTCGCGAAAGAGAGAACAATTCCAGTTCTTTGAATATCGGTTCCAGAATTTGAGTGTCGATATGTTCTTTCTCCAGATCGCTGGCAGAATAGTCGGTAGGAACCTCGGAATTGATTGTAACAAGGGTTCTGGACAAATGTACTGTCGGTTGGCAATTGAGGAGATTCTCCCTCTGTTTGCCTTTCAATTCGTCGATATGCGCATAAATACCGTCTATATCGCCGTATTTATAGACCAAAGAAGCTGCGCTTTTGGGACCGATGCCCGAACATCCCGGAACATTGTCGGCTGTATCTCCCATTAAGCCCAGAATATCGACAACCTGACATACTTTTTCTATTCCGAAATGATCCAATACCTCCGGGATCCCCCATACTTCCGATTTATTGCCTGAACGGCCGGGCTTATACATGAATATTTTTTCACTGACTAATTGTGCATAGTCTTTATCCGGGGTGATCATATACACTGTATATCCTTCTTTTTCTCCTTTGCAAGCCAGAGTACCGATGACATCGTCAGCTTCAAAACCCGGAACTTCGACGCATTTGATTCCTAATCCTTTGATGATATTTTTGATATAAGGAATTGATTTTTTCAGATCTTCCGGCATTTTTGGGCGTTGGGCCTTATACTGCGGATACATTTCATGGCGAAATGTCGGACCTTCCGGATCGAAAACAACAGCAATATGTGTCGGCTTTTCTTGTTCAAGCAATTCCAATAAGAAATTACAAAAACCGAAGGTCGCTGAAGTATTTATGCCGCTTGTCGTAATCCGTGGATTGTTGATAAAGGCGTAATAGGATCTGTATATCAATGCGTAAGCATCTAAAAGAAAAAGTACATTTTTGTCAGGCATGAAATTTATATTTTTGGATTACCGGACAAAGTTAGAAAATAAAAAGGAGAGAACCGTGAAAATGACATACCTGAAAAAAGATTCGATATGAATTATATGAAGACGTACAATGAAAATGGGCAAATATAACTTACTTTTGCTCTGTGTATTATTGTAGTGGTAATTATGAAAAAAGTAATCCTGTTATTTAGTATTGTTATTATATATCCGTCTGTATTATTCGCCAGTAATTTAAGAGTTAAGAGTGATGCCGTTATCCTTTCTGTTGATGGGGTTACAGCGACCGTTGAGTTAAATTTGTTGTGGGAGAATTCATGGTGTAATGTTTTTAATTATGATGCCGTATATGTTTTTGGTAAATTTAAATTGAAAGATGAAGGAAAGTGGAATAGCATTTATTTAGAAGAAAATAGTGTTGTGATTGAAAATGAGGGGTATGATGCAGATATCCGCTCTGTCGGTTTTTTTGTATACCGGAATAAAGAGGGGCAAGGTGATACAAATGTGAAATTGCGTTTACGCTGGAAACTGAATGGAAATTCGGAGAAATTATTGACGGAGGAGATGTTCCATTCTCGACAGATTTTTTTTGCTTTTGAAGGAATTGAGATGGTGTATATACCTACTGCTCCATTCTATTTGGGGGATAGATATTCTGTAAATACGTTTAATTCTACTACTTTGGGTGGAATTCCTGCTGAAGATGATATTATCGGGAGTAATAGTGGTTTTACTTATACTGCATCGTCAAATTCTAATTTGGCGGTGAATGCTGCTGACCGTAAGAATATCGCACTGCAACCGGATAAAATCGCTTGGTCTGGAGTCGCACCGGCAGTATGGCAGGTCGATTTTAAAACAGCCCGTAAAATTTGTTATTTCGGTGTATCCGGGGAGTATCGGTTGTTGGATAAAGGACGAGCGGTTCCTGATGGAATATGGTATTTGGAAGCTTCTTCTGATGCTCTGACTTGGACAGAGCTTTGGAGTGGCGGGTCGGCATTTTGGGGTACAGCTTCCCAATCTTATCCCATTGCAGGAGCTATTAAGATCGAAGAACCTGCTGCTTACCGGTATTATAGAATTCGGATACCTGAGGCTGAAAGTGCGGTTGTTGACAATATGATCCGGATAAATAATGTCGCAATGTCGGAAATGGTTTTAGATGATCCGGGGCCGGTGTTAATCGATGAAACGGAGCATAATCTTCCAGAAAATTATCCAAATGGATATCGGGGTTTTTTTGTTATGAAATATGAGTTGACACAAGAACAATATGTATCTTTTTTGAATAAGTTGGACTGTTCTTCCCAGTATGCACGGACGATTGGGGGAGTTTTAGACGCTTTGAAAGAGGGAGATTATATTTTCGGAACCGATCGTACTCGACCTTCCTGTCGTAACGGCATTATTTTATATAAACAAAGAGAAAAATCTGACGATCCGTATGTTTTTGCCTGTGATCTCAATCCGTTAAATTTACCTAATAGCGATGACGACGGACAAACAATCGCTTGTAACTTTCTTACTCCTGCGGATATGCTTGCCTATGCAGATTGGTGTGGGTTACGTCCGCTGAGTGAATTGGAATACGAAAAAATGGCTCGTGCTCCTTATCCTTACGTCCCTAAGGCAGGCGAAATTGCAACAGGAGGAACAAATATCACGGGGGGAACAGGATTGAAAAATGCGGGTAAAGTCTCTGAATACTTAAATAGCGGCAATGTAAATGCTGAAAATTTGATAGAAGGCCCTGTCCGTTCCGGTTCATTTTTACGGAATACCAGAGATCGTACAGAGTGTGGAATCAGTTATTGGGGAGTAGAGGATTTGAGCGGTAATCTTGCTGAAATTTATTATAACTGTGACATATACGGACGTCAGTTGGATGGACGAAAACAAGGTGATGGCGGTTTGGATATTGATGGAAATACAGATGTCCCTTTGTATTATTGGCCACAGGATTCTATGGCTTTCGGTGTAAGGGGAGGTAGTTATGCCGGAATAGAAGAACTTGCTGTTTCTGATCGACGTAATGCTATCGGATACTTTTCTTCATTGGCGGATCGGAAGCCGACTGTTGGGATTCGACTGGGATTAGGTAGATTGCCGGAAGCGGAATCTTCTTCTTTAACTCTTGAAAATGGTCTTTCTTCCGGGAGTGTGATTATTCGTGATACGGTTTGTAGTGCGACAGAATATACTATAACAGGTAGTGTTAGTGAGACCCGTTTTAATAATCTTTACAGTTGGTATTGCAGCAAGGATTACGGTAAAACCTGGGAGCGGATAAAGGGTGAATCTCATAAAGATCTGACCTTGGTCGGGCTGACTTTAAATGTACCTTTTGGAACCGCAATGGAATACCGGTATAAGCGTTGCCTGGCAACTCCGACAGGTAGCGGAGAGAGTGGTGTTGTCGCGTTGGTCGTAGGACATGGTTTTAAAATGAATCGTTTACAGGATACTTTGATCCCCTGTCAGGAAATTAAAGGTTTTGTGGCAACTGCGCCATTACCTTCTTATTTCAAATGGAAAATTATCGATACGGACAGTACGAAAATGCCCAATGAGGAAGATGATTTTCATAGCAGCTATAAAGTTGTGACTTCTGATTTAAAAGTCGGAGATAATTGGCCCAATGGAATTTATTATGTCGATTTGTCGGTTGAATCTCAAAATAAACAATGTAATTGGTCGAGACGACTTGAAATTTTAGCACTTCCGCAAACAATAGATCCTTTTGAGGGTATTTCGGAAAGTTACATGTTTATGGAAAATGCTTATGTATTGGCTCATCGTTGGACCGGAGATGATCCGCAGGAGTGGCATTTAGTTGAGGACGAATGTGAGAGAATAGCAATTGATGAGAAGACAGGAAAGATTACGTTTAAGGACATTGTAGCCGAGAATGATCTGGTAGAATGTCATTTTACGGCGAGTTTGATTTGCGAGGAGTTTCCGGATAGAGTCTATATGAAACGGGCTAAATATTTATGTCGTTCTTGCAAAGATTATTATGATTCCGGTATGCGGACGAATGGAAATTATTTGATAGATCCGGATGGCTTCGGTGGAATTCAACCGTATGTTGCTTATTGTGATATGGCAAACGGGGGGTGGACCCGGTTTGATCAGATTTCTGCCGGGTGGCACGGATTCCCGGGACATAATGCCCGTCATTATAAAAACCGGGTAACTGACTACGCTCGCTTTGTCGCTTTGGCATCCGTAAGTACTTATCAGAAAATAACTAGTGTCCAGGGGACCTCGGAGAGTTGTTGCGATGCTTATTATTTTATGAATTACAACAATGCTTGTATTACAGGTTTACCTTGTGGTAGTAAGGGAGGTGGAAACTGGGGGGATGTAACGGTTACCATTAATAGAAATTGGAGTAATGCTATGTATAAAAGTTATTTTACTACAGATGGTTCTGTCGGAGGTGGAAATCAAGGTACTTATTTCAGTCAAATGTGGTTTAAGTGATGTTTTATTTTCAACGAAGACTGTTTATTTTGTTTGAAATTATATTATTTGTAAAAATAATGGGGAGAAATCTGGGAGGGAAAAGATTTGTTTGTATATTTGTGCCTGTAATGAACAGAGAAGTATGAAGTCTTTTTCTTTTGCATATTATTTTTATTATTACTTTTTTAGCAGAAGGTAAAGGGCTTTGGTATGGATTTTTTTTTTGAATAAAATATAACGGAGCCCTGATGATTCAGGGCTTTTTTAATTCAGTTTTGAGATGAATTTTTTTCGATTTAGCAACCGGTATTATTATTTCTACTTTTATTGTATCAAGAGTAGCCGGTAGGCGTATATATTTGTCTTCAACTCATGGAATAAAATTTATATGACCCCCGGCAGAACTCCGGGGGTTTTTATTTGGAACACGCATAAAACAATAAATAAGTCCGTTGACTTAATTTAATATTTTCGTTGACTATTTGTATACAGATACTTAAAGTCTTGAAATGTACAATTAATTTTGAATAATTACTTAAGAATGAAAAAGAAAATTGCTATCCAGGGGGTACACGGATGTTTTCACGAGCAGGCAGCCCGCTTGTATTACGGAGATGATATAGATGTATTGGAATGTCTGAATTTTGAAGATTTGTTCGTGGGGTTGGAAAGAAAGGAGGCTGAGGGGGCTGTTATGGCGATCGAAAATACGGTTGCCGGCGGACTTTTGCCTAATTATGCTTTGCTGCATAAATACGGAAAGCAAATCAAGGGGGAGGTGTTTCTCCGGATTCAGCAGAATCTGATGGCATTGCCCGGACAGCGGATAGAAGATATCCGGGAAGTACATTCGCATTATATGGCCATAGCCCAAACCCGGGAGTTTTTTAAGCAATTTCCGCATATCCGCCTGATAGAATCCGAAGATACGGCTAAGAGTGCTGCGGATATCGCCCGGGAGGGCCGGATGCATACGGGAGCGATAGCTTCTGTTTTGGCAGCGGAATTATTCGGACTGGAAGTGTTGCAGGAAAGTATCGAAACCCACAAGCAAAATTTCACTCGTTTCCTGATTGTGGATGATCGTATTGAAGTTGTTGAAAATGATATCAATAAATCGTCCATTTGTTTTACAATCCCCCACAAAAAAGGGCGTTTGTCTCAGATTCTTTCCATTTTTGCCTTTTATGATCTGAATCTGACTAAAATACAGTCTTTGCCTATTCCGGGAAAAGAGTGGCAGTATTTCTTTTATGTCGATCTCAAATTCGACGATTATGCACATTACCGGGAAGCAATGAATGCTGTAAATCCCTTGGTAGAAGATGTAAAGATTATGGGCGAATATAAGAGTTGTTGTTGATGTCCGATACGTATAAAAATTAAAAATAAATCCATATGATTATTCAGCCAGCAAATAGAACTAATAGTGTAAATGAATACTATTTTTCGCGTAAGCTTCAGGAAATTGACGAAATGAATCGTCAGGGGGAAAAAGTAATTAATCTGGGTATAGGCTCTCCGGATATGGCTCCGGCTGCGGATGTCGTTGATGCGCTTGTTCATGGTGCTCAGAATCCGGATAATCATGCCTATCAAAGCTATAAAGGGCTTCGGGATATGCGGATGGCTTTTGCTGACTGGTACCGGAAGTATTATCAGGTGGAATTGGATGCGGATCATGAGATTCAGCCGCTTACAGGTTCTAAGGAAGGGATATTATTACTTTCTTTGGCATTTTTAAATAAAGGAGATAAGGTGTTGGTTCCTGATCCGGGCTATCCGACATATTCTTCGGCTACATTACTGACTGAAGCGGAAGTCGTTCCGTTTGATTTGAAAGAGGAAAACGGATGGATGCCTGATTTTGATGCTTTGGAGAAAAGCGATCTTTCCGGAGTGAAAATGATGTGGGTCAATTATCCGAATATGCCGACCGGTGCCCGTGCAAACCTGCAACTTTACCGGAAATTGGTGGATTTCGGATTGAAGCATCGTATTTTGATTTGCAATGACAATCCTTACAGTTTTATTCTGAATGAGGAACATTTGAGTATTTTGAGTGTCGACCGGGCTAAAGAATGTTGTATCGAATTGAATTCGTTGAGTAAAGCTCATAATATGGCCGGCTGGCGTATCGGTATGATTGCCGGTGCTGCGGATGTGATTGCGAATGTATTGAAGGTAAAAAGCAATATGGATTCCGGTATGTTTAAGCCTTTGCAGTTGGCTGCAGTAAAAGCATTGGCCCAACCGGCAAGTTGGTATATTACGTTGAATAAGGAATATCAGGAGCGGAAAAAACTGGCCGGTGATATTTTTGATATGCTGGAGGTCAGCTATGATAAAAGCAGTGGGGGAATGTTTTTGTGGGGAAAAGTCAGCGATACCTGGAAAAACGGAGAGGAATTGAGCGATTTTATTTTGAAAAGGGCCCGGGTATTTATTACTCCCGGATTTATTTTCGGAAGTAATGGAGATCGTTATATCCGGATATCGCTTTGTGCGAAGCAACCGGTTTTAAGAGAAGTGGCCGGACGGATAAAGAAAAGTTTGGGAATTGGTGGTTTGTGCCATGGTTCCTGGTGTTGACGGTTATAAAATAAAAGAAAAATGCAGGTAGGTATTATTGGAATCGGATTGATCGGAGGGTCGATGGCGATTGACTTGAAAAAACGAAAATTTGCAGACCGGATTGTCGGTGTGGAGAACGATCATTTGCACGCGACTGCTGCTTTGGAGATCGGTTTGGTAGATGAAATTGTTTCTTTGGAGGAATGTATTTCAGGAAGTGATATTATTGTTGTGGCCACTCCGGTAAGTGCTGCCATTCGTTTAATTCCCCGGATACTGGATAAAGTGGATAGGCAGGTGGTGACGGATGTGTGTTCGACGAAAGAAAAGATCAACGAGATCATTCATTATCATCCCAACCGGAAAAATTTTGTGGCGGCCCATCCGATGGCAGGAACGGAGTATTCCGGGCCTTGGGCGGCGCTTCCCGGTCTTTTCGACGGCAGAGCCGGTATTATTTGTAATGCAGAGGACTCCGACTTCAGGGCTGTTGAGTTGATTAAAAGCATGTACGATTGTCTGAATATGCGGATCATCTATATGAGAGCTGCTCACCATGATGTACATACGGCTTATGTTTCCCATATTTCCCATATATCTTCTTTTGCCTTGGCATTGACGGTGTTGGAAAAGGAAAAGAATGAGAAAAATATATTCGATCTGGCATCGGGGGGCTTTTCTTCGACTGTCCGGTTGGCAAAGAGTAATGCGGATATGTGGGCGCCGATATTTTCTCAAAATAAAGAGAATGTACTTACGGTATTGGATACTTATATTGAGAAATTGCAGGAATTTAAAAAACACATCGGTGAATACGATGAGGAAGGCGTGAAGAATTTGATTTACAATGCAAACAAGATAAAGCGGATTATTCGCTAAGGGGTAAAAATAACAAACACAATAACATAAAATTTATGGTAACTAAATTAGATTTAATCAAGGCAGATGAGTGGGGTATCTTCTCGGATGTGAAAAAACCGTTGATCATTGCCGGACCTTGTAGTGCGGAGAGTGAACAACAATTGTTCGAGACGGCTAAGGCGTTAAAAAATGCCGGAATAGAAGTTTTACGTGCCGGGATATGGAAGCCCCGGACCCGTCCGAATTGTTTTGAAGGAGTCGGGGCAGACGGTTTGATGTGGATGAGGCGGATACAACGTGAATTGGGCATGAAAACTTCGACGGAAGTGGCAAATGTAAAACATGTGTACGAAGCTTTGAAAGCTGGTGTGGATATGTTGTGGATCGGGGCACGTACGACGGCTAATCCTTTTGCTATGCAGGAGATTGCCGATGCATTGAAGGGTACGGATATCCCGGTGTTGGTGAAAAATCCGGTCAATCCCGACGTCGAATTGTGGATCGGTGCCTTGGAGCGCTTGAATATGGCCGGGTTGAAAAAGATAGGGGTGATTCACCGGGGATTTTCTACATACAATAAAGTAAAATATAGGAATATGCCTCAATGGCAGCTACCCATTGAGATCAAGCGTCGTTTCAAAGATATTTTGATGATTTGTGATCCGAGTCATATTTCCGGAAAAAGGGAATACATCCGTGAGGTTTCTCAGCAAGCGATGGATTTAGGATTTGACGGTTTGATCGTAGAATCTCATATTTGTCCTGAGATTGCATTGAGTGATGCCGCCCAGCAGGTCACGCCGGCTGCTCTGACTGAAATTATCTCCAGTCTGATTATTCGTGATCCGGATTCGGAAAATATGAATTACAGAGAGAATATAGATGAATTACGGGCTCGTATAGATGAGTTGGACGATGAATTGATCGAGATTCTTGGCCGTCGTATGAAGGTGTCAGAAGAGATCGGACATTATAAAAAACAAAATAACATTGCTATTTTGCAGACCGGACGTTGGGATAAGATTCTGGAAAAAGTATTCCGGAAAGGAGAAGAAAAAGGATTGAACAATGATTTTATGGAGAAAATATTCAAAGCCATTCACCAGGCTTCTATCGATAAACAAACCGATATTATGAATGCTGAATAAGCTTCTTAAATTGTAAATTAAAAGTCACAGGTCGAAGGTCGGGAGACGATCGGGCCTGTGACTTTTATATTGGCAAATCCATCAGAATGTGATTCCCAGGCCAACGCTGTATGGATGTAATTTAGGGCCTTTATCGGCTTTAAACATATTGGTCAGGGTGTAGCTGCCCCATACATTAACGCCTCTGTATCCGATACGCGCCACTACATCTGCTTTCACCGGCAACAGGTTGAAGTCGTCCGATACTTTTTCTTTTTTCTTATTTCCATTGCTGTTGTTATAAACGATCTTGGTTTTGGAATGCAGTCTTATGCCACCCATGACTCCTGCCGATACGTACATCTTATTCCTGTGTAAAGCCGGAAATTGCACTTCCATCAATAACGGTATGGTGAGGTAGAGGGTTTTAAATGAGTTCTTTTTTACTTTCCATTCCGGGTTGATTTCCTGGGGAACCAGTATGTTGTCGTCATTTACGGTTACGGTCCATTTTTTATTGTCAAAGCGAAGACGTTGGTATTCCAAACCTAAGCCGACGACAATACCGAAATTGTTACGGGGAACTAAGTTGATACTCTGTTGGAACACATTGAATTGCATAACAAAAGAATTCATATAGTCCAAGTCCATAAATCCATCTTCCGAGGCTGCATAATTTGAATAATCCGCATCGGCGAAATTGACGAAGCCGAAATTGAAGCCACACCAGTGACCGCTAAAACTGCGATGATAGCGGTTGTAACTGCGGTTGTTGCGTTTAAATCTGTTTTTTCCCAGGATCCGGATTTCCTCGTCCGATTCGCTGTATACGGTGGTGACCGTGTTATTTTTATTACGGACGATTCTGACTTTAACGTTTTTGGGGGAAGACGAATTGGTTTCCAGTAATTTCATTTCGTTGTCTTCCGGTAAATTTTCCCGTAGCGTTTCTTTCAGTTTCGTGGTATCTTTTTTCTGCCATAAATCTTTAATGATAACGGTGTCTCTTGCCGGTTCTGCAAAACTTTCAAGAGCAAATAGCACGATCAGAAGTAATAAAAAAGTTTTCATATTGTTTGTATTTCTAATGTTAATTCTTTTTCCTATGACGGATGAGCAAAACGATTTGTTACAGCTTGTTTTAAGGCAAGATGTTTTTATTTGTCCTTTCGGCCAGGTTTCTCCCGGTTGAAATTACGGATGTAATTATATTTCTTGTTTCGAAATTTGTAGACGAAGCTTTCCATTCCTGTGCCGATTCGTTCAATACAATTTCGGACGAGCCTAAAACCGGAGTCTGCGGAGTTTGTGTCTCTTCATTTTGCAGCTCGTTTATATTGACGCTTGTCAGTAAGGAAGGCGATAAAGAGACGGGATTGACGGTTTCTTTTTGCTGATAAACAGAAGGGGATATTGGCCTGAGCCTGACCGGTAAGACAATTGTTTTTACCGGTAACGGAGCAGGGGTATGCCGGATAATCTCTGCCGGCTCTATTTTCACTGCGTTGCCGGCTATGGGAAGAACGGTTTCCTGATCCGGCCGGGGATGAATCAGGAAACGTCCCATTGAAATCATAAGCATTACAATAGCTGCGGCAGCCGAGATGCGGATGATGAGTTTACCGTATGCCGGTTTATGGTAAAGGGCTTTCTTTTTCTCAAAGCGAATGTTTTTGTCCGGTTTTACTTTGAACTGGCGATAGGTATTTACCAGCTTTTGAAAATTCTGATCGGATTTCCTTTTTCCCAGTTGTTGGTTTTCTTCCGGTGTCAGTACTGTTTCGGCTGTTGCAATTGCGTAGTAATCGGGACATTCCTGTATCTCGGTTTTTTTCAATACGTTTTTTTTCCGGTAAATCAGAACCGGGGCTTTCAGTTTTGCCTTGTCTGTGTCTTCCAGCAATGCACTCAAATCCGGATTGAGCAGCAGGAATGTTTTTAATTCTGCTGCTTTTGCTTCGGAGAGCGTACCGTCGAGGTATTCAATGAAATATATTTCGTAATTTTTGCGGGTAATCATGGTTTTATATCACTAAATCCGGGGTACGGATAAATTCTTTCATAAAATTGCGTGCTCTGAAAATGTATACTTTTACCTGACTTTCGGTCAAATTGGTAATTTCTGCTATTTCTTTGTAGGAATAATCTTCATAGTCTCTCAGCAATACAACTGTTTTTTGGACCGGAGACAGGCGATCCAGGGCTTTTTCCAGTATCTGCTGTAAATCCGGTGTTTCTTCTTCATAAGTATATTGGCCGGTACAGATGTTTTCGATGTCCCCGTTCTTTTTTTCTCTTCGGAAAATATCGATCATTTTGCGATAGGATGTGGTAAACAGAAACGCTTTTGCTTTTTCGTACGTTATATCCCGGACATGTTCCCATAACGTCAGGTAGCTGTCCTGAACGATATCTTCGGCTAATTCCTTGTTACGGCAGGCTTTAAAAATAAAGCGGTACACGTCGTCTGAGAAATTGTCTACACTATTGTTGTATTCTGTTCGTGTCATCTCGTTAATGTGACGAACGAAGATAACGAAAAGTTACTTTTATTTTTAATTTGGTGTGGGATTGTCTTCCGGAAAGTAGATTGAATTAAAAAATATTTCCCGCTCCTTTTTTAAAATATCCAGGAGGCGTGTTTTTCCTCCTATCGTAATTTGATATACCATTTTATCCCTAAAAATAAAACGTTTGAAATATGTCATTTCATATTTATCTTTAATTATTGAATATTCAATTTCCTTGATGAGCATATTTTCATAAGGGATGGTTTGTTCGTTTTTTAAGATGGCAGATTCCATGTCTACCGAACCGTTTCTCAGCTGTTCGTATAAGGCAACGGCATTGGTTTGGTTCATTTCAACGGGTTGGTTGGAGAAATCGGAGCAAACGACACCGAATACGCAGGCAAGGTCTTTCGTTTGATAGATATCGGACGGAATTCCTTTGGTCGTGTTCTTTATATGCTGGGCCTTGTTGGGAAAAAGAAACGAGATGTGTTGCTTGGTCTGGATACGTTGCCAGCCGTTATTTTGTGGCAATAGGGTTGCCAGAAGCAGCATTAATTTTATAATCAGCATAGCTTGGATACGAGTTTAAATGTTATTTTTGCGGCAAACTTATGGAATAATCGTCTGGCATCAAAGTGAAGAGAGCCGGAAATAGTTGATTTTATGATGCTTTAACATTTTATTCCAGGATATAATTTAGGGTAATGATATGCAAATTGCAGGTAAAGAAATAGGTGACAGGCCTTTGATTCTGGCTCCGATGGAAGATATTACCAATCCTCCTTTCCGGAAGTTCTGTAAAAATTTCGGTGCAGATTGGCTGTATTCTGAATTCGTTTCTGCCGATGCTTTGGTGCGTTCTGTTCATAAGACGATAAAAAAGCTGACGATAGATGAAAGCGAACGTCCCGTGACGATTCAGATATACGGACGTTATGTCGATTCTATGGTGGAAGCGGCAAAGATTGTCGAGGAAGTACATCCCGATTTTATCGATCTGAATTTCGGTTGTCCGGTGAAACGGGTGGCCCAGAAGGGTGCCGGTGCCGGGTTATTGCGGGATATTCCGTTGATGATCGAAATGGCGGAAAAGATCGTAAAGGCTGTCCGGATACCTGTGACAGCAAAAACCCGTTTGGGTTGGGACAGCGAACATATTATCATCGAAGATATTGCGGAACGATTGCAGGATGCCGGCATCCGGGCTTTAGCGATACACGGGCGTACACGGGCTCAGATGTATACGGGGGAAGCGAATTGGGAACCCATAGCGCGGGTTAAGAACAATCCCCGTATTCGGATACCGATTATCGGTAACGGAGATATTACGACTCCCCAAAAGGCTGCAGAAGCATTTGATAAGTATGGTGTCGATGCTGTGATGATCGGACGGGCGACAATAGGCCGTCCTTGGATTTTCAAACAAATTCGTCATTATTTTGAAACCGGGGAAGTATTGCCCGACTTATCTGTGCAGGAACAGATCGCTATTATCAAGGAACAGATTTTACTCGCTGTCGACTGGATAGATGAGATACGTGGAATTTTACATATGCGCCGGCATATGGCGGCTATGTTTAAGGGACTTTCTCATTTCCGGGACTTGCGGATCGAAATGCTGAAAGCTGACTCTATAGAAGAATTATGGAGAATTTTCGATGAAATCGGAGAGAGATACGGTAGCTGATCTCTCTCCTCGGTTTTTATTTCTCTTTGAACGTAATCAATTTTATCTCTTTCCAGGGAATATAGGTGGGTATTCCTGTGTCCGGGAAGACCAGCATACCGCTGTTTTCGTTGTTGACATCGGGAGAGTCGCCTAAACTTAAACTTCCTCCTTTGGTCAACGTGACGAATGAATATTTGTAATTTTTGGGCTCGATAGAGCTGACAAATTTGAATGGTATTTCATAAATGATGTTGTCGTTGTTGCCGTCTAATATTTCGAAATTCATGGCTTCGTCCAAATCATAGGCCATATATCCGTTGTAGGTTTCACCTTTACGGGTTGTTACTTCTCCGTAAATCCGCTGGGGTTGCCCGAAGTCTTCGTAAGAAAGGATATTGATATCCTGAATATCCGTAGCTTCGAATATTTCGAAATTTTTCCACGGAATTGTGACCCGTCCGATATTGGGCATATTTACAATAATGCCTCTGTTTGCGGTGTTTACATCGTTCGTACCCCACATATCGTATTCTTTTCCGTTTTTTAGAACGACTTTACAACCGTTACCGTTTTTGGTGATCTTTTGTATCACTTCGAACGGTAAGTTACGGTACCCGTTCTGCGATTGTCCGTCTAATGTCGCTTCTGCCGTTTTTTCATCCTTATCCCAGGTTATAAAGCCTTTATAAATGCCCTGGTCTGTTTTTATAATACCGCAGATGGGTTGATTTTTTTCGGGGGCAATATTGTCGTTGTCCGGAGAACAAAATTCAACTTTTGTGATTTTATCCCACCTGATTGTAGCATAGGTATTGTCCGGAGAGTATATTCCGATGGCTGTTCCGATGTCGTTATAGTTGCCCCGGTTCAATTGGATGGTGTTACCGTCTTTTATTTCCAGTTCGGCTTTTGAATTGGAAAGGGGCTGTATGGATTTTATATTTCCGAACCGACATGAAAACAGATGTGTTGGCGGAATCGGAGAATCCTGGCCGTTATTGCGGAATATCAATCGTTCTTCCGATTTGAAGTAATGGGTATAAGGATTATTGGGTTTGTCGGCCCGGAACAGGTCGATCCAGTACATATTGCTTTTTCCCCATGTAATATATCCTGTATAGGTTAAATTATCAACCGTATATACATGTCCGTAAAGGCGGTAATTTTTACTCTGAGCCGCAGAAATGAACGGAAATACGAGAGCGAAGAAAATAATGATCTTTTTCATAAAATTTCAGGTTATTTTCTCAAATGACGAAGAGAATAAAGGAAAAGTTACAGGAGGTATGTAAATATTTTGCCGCACAACCGTGCGGCAAAATACATTTATTGCATATCAGTTAAAAAATCTGATGCTTAAGGGATATTGCCAGGTTGTGCCTTCGTTTGCTTTGATAGCACCGAGTATGATAAAAATAAGGCTACAGATTCCTATGGCAAATAGTAAAGGAATTCCGATCAGAAGCAGAATAAGGATTCCCGCTCCGATGCAATATATCAGACTGGAAATAATCCAATTCATTACGACTTTCCCATTGGCATCGATATAAGCGGAAGTGTCTTTGCGCGTTAACCAGAGAACGAGAGGCAATATCCATCCCAAACCGGGAATAATTATACCGGCTAATTGAGACAAATGGATAAACATGGCATATTGTCTCTCTTCGCTTGTAGGTGTGTTGATTTCCATAATTTGAATTATTTTTGATGATTATAGGGTTTCCAAAGCTTTTTTCAATCGTCTTAAAGTCTCCTCTTTGCCGATAACTTCGATGATGTCGAACATATGGGGACCTTTGGCTGCGCCTACGATTGCTACCCGGAACGGGTTCATTACTTTACCGAATCCCAGTTCCCGGGAGGTAATCCATTCCGAAATGATTTTTTCCGTATTGGAGAAAGAATAATCGTCGATTTTTTCAAGAATGGCGTATAATTCCTGCATTAACGGAACCGATTCTTCTTTCCAGTATTTTTTGGCGTCTTTTTCATTGTAGCTCTCAGGGGCTTTGAAAAAAAACAAGCTGTCGTTGTATATGTCTGTAACGAAATTGGCCCGTTCTTTCATCAGTCCGCATATTCTTTCTATTTTGGGCTGTTCTGCCTGGATTCCGTGGTTTTGCAGGATTTCATTTAAAATTCCGGCTAACTCGGAATCGGATTTGGTGATCAGATATTTGTGATTGAACCATTTGGCTTTTTCCGGGTCAAAACGGGAACCGGCTTTGTGAACTCTTTCCAGAGAAAAGGCCTGACATAGTTCTTCCATAGAGAAAATTTCCTGATCGGTTCCGTCATTCCAGCCGAGAAGGGCCAACATGTTGATAAAAGCTTCGGGGAAATAACCGTCTTCTTTGTAACCGTGCCATATCTCTCCGGTTTCCGGGTCTGTAAATTGCATCGGAAATACGGGGAAGCCCATTTTATTTCCGTCTCTTTTGCTTAGTTTTCCGTTTCCGACCGGTTTCAGAATCAGCGGTAAATGCGCAAATTCCGGCATGACGTTTTCCCAACCGAAACTACGGTATAAAAGTACATGCAAGGGAAGGGAAGGAAGCCATTCTTCACCCCGGATAACGTGGGTTATTTTCATTAAATAGTCGTCGACGACGTTTGCCAGATGATAAGTCGGCATTCCGTCCGATTTGAACAATACTTTGTCATCGAGTAGGGAGGTATTGAATTTTACTTCGCCCCGGATGATGTCTTTTAAATGCAATTCTTCATGATCCGGCATTTTGAACCGGATAACATAAGGCATGCCGGATTCCAGTAATTTTTGAACTTCTCCGGTTTCCATGTTTAAAGAATTACGGAGATTTTTTCTGCTCTGGGCGTTGTAAATAAAGGTTTCTCCTTTTGTTTCGCAGGCTTTGCGGCAGGCTTCCAGTTCCTCCGGTGTGTCGAAAGAATAATAGGCATTTCCGGACTCGACTAACTGAAGTGCATACTGTTTGTAAAGTGCCTTTCTTTCACTTTGACGGTACGGACCGTATTCACCGCCTACACTGACCCCTTCGTCAATTTTGAGACCGCACCATTCCAACGATTTTATGATGTATTCTTCCGCACCCGGAACATAACGGGTTTGATCCGTATCTTCTATACGGAGCAAGAAATCTCCTCCGTTATGACGTGCAAACAGATAGTTAAAAAGAGCTGTTCTGACTCCGCCTAAATGGAGAGCCCCGGTTGGGCTGGGGGCGAATCTGACTCTGACTTTTCTTTCCATTATGATTTTGTGTTTGAATATAAGTTTTCAGATTTCCGGATTTTCGGGAATATCTTGTGTATTTGTTTTTTGATTTTTCAAAATGTTTTGGAACAGGTCTTTAGCGTATTCGATGGCTTTACGGATAGCTGTATCTTTGGATTGAATACCGCTGAGAATCGGTTCGGCGTGGTTAAATGGCTTGTCGGGATCGTCTGTCAGTAAATAGACGGTATATTTCCCGTTTTTTCCGTTTTTGGTTTTACTGACCAGACCTATCCAAATGTCAACAGAATCTTTACCGAGATATATCGTTCGTTTTACTTTGTACATCGTATCGAAAATTTATTTGTCCTGACGCTTTCCGGTGTTTTTGAAATTCATAATCGTTACTGCTACAGCCAGACTTAACATAGCAAAGATATTGATGTATACCGCAGTGCGGTCGGTTGTAGCCAGTAGCGTAAATGCACTGGAAATCATAATTAGGAAAGCGGCTAATATGATGAGTAAGCGTACTGTTTTCATGATTTTAAGTGTTTAAATGTGGCGAATGTGTTTGAAAATAATTTAAATTAACGCTCGTCGCCGTCATTCTCCGGTATTTTCCATGCAATTCCTGACCGGGGTGGCATATATTTCCAGAAAAATATTGTTGAGCAAAGAGCGGTTTCCTTCGATCCGATCGACTTTTTGAGTCATGATCCGGATGAAATTTTCTTTCTCTTTTTCGTTATAAAACCGGGTGTACTTATTTACCGAGTGAAGTAAATCGTAAGCGATGTAATTATTCGGCCACAGTTTGAAATTCTTATAGATTTTGGTATTTAT
This sequence comes from Culturomica sp., assembly GCF_003524185.1. Lineage (NCBI taxonomy): Bacteria > Pseudomonadati > Bacteroidota > Bacteroidia > Bacteroidales > Odoribacteraceae > Culturomica > Culturomica sp. Next base: position 116,606 of record NZ_DOED01000031.1, on the reverse strand, counting down.
CAATTGGGCCAGTGCGTTTAAGCGTTCACCGTTTGAAGGAAGACCGGCTATTGTTTCCAGTTCTGTCGTGATCGGTTTGTCAATACCAAAATTGATTCTGCCTTTATAAACCCCGAGTCCTGTCTGCATACTGCGCATATCTTCTTCCGGTGTTTTAACGTACTCACTCACCGTTTTGGTATACAATTCGTTCGTTTTCAAGTCGTCGCAAGGTTCCCATTCGTATGAGATGGAAACCGGAACGATTCTCAATTCTTTGAAATTTTCTACAAAATCCTTCGGGCCGCTCATTTTAAACATTTTCAGCAGGCTCGGCTGGGTTTTGTCGTCGCCGTTTTTGGTGCGTCCTTCCCGTTGGGCAATCCAGATGGAATTTTTCCCTTCCAGAATCGTACCCCGGATATATTTGGAACGCAGGGCAGAGCTGACGATCATTTCTCTGACCGGAATATCTCTTTCGATGATAAAGCAGGAATTCAGCTTGACAAGGTCTGTAACCCATTCATTTACCAATAGATTACTCCCGATGGCAGCTTGTGTGTATTTTAAGCCCTTATTCCGCAGAATCAGGTTTAAAATAGCTGAGTCGAGGATGATATCCCGGTGATTGGATATAAACAGGTAAGATGTATCGGGCTGGAGGTTTTCCAGCCCGGTAACTGTAACTCCGTCTGAAGTATTGTTAATAACGGCTTGAATAGCCGGTCCAAAAAATTTGCTTTGAAATTCTTCAGGAGTGTGTATACTCCGGAGAAATGCAATAATTGTTTCCGGCTTGATTTTTGTCAATCCACTGAATACTGCCAGAAATTCTTCAGAATTACTTAATCGTTCAGTAGCAGCTGTAATCTCATTACCTGTATAAGGTCTGATTGTATCAAATTCCAAATCCGTTATCATATTTTGTTATCTAAAAATGACAGCTTAATTTTGCTGCAAAGATAGAAAAATAATCCGTTATGCTTTTTTTGCGCCCGGATATTCTTTCAAAGCGACAGCCAGCGTTTCCATCGCTTTTTTCAGATCACTGATTTTTAAAACATAAGCGATTCTGACTTCATCTTTTCCTAAACCCGGAGTGTGATAAAATCCGTCAGCCGGCGCAAGCATAACCGTTTGCCCGTTATAGCTGAAGTCTTCCAACAGCCATTGAGCAAATTTTTCTGCATCGTCTACGGGCAGACGTACAATGGAATAGAATGCGCCTTTGGGAGTCGGGCAAATAACGCCCGGTATCTTATTCAATGCGTTTACCATGAAGTTTCGTCTTTCAATATACTCATTGTAAACGTTTGCGAAATATTCATCGGTTGTATCTAATGAAGCTTCTGCAGCAATTTGCCCCAGTGCGGGAGGACATAGACGTGCCATTCCGAATTTAAGGGCGATTGACAAAATTTCATGATTGCGGGTAATGATAGCCCCGACACGAATACCGCATTCGCTGTAACGCTTGGACATGGAATCGAAAAGAATCGTATTTTGTTCGATCCCTTTTAAGTTCATGACTGAAAAATGTTTTAATCCGTCGTAGCAATACCGGCGGTATACTTCGTCCGAATACAAATATAAATCATATTTTTTAACAATCTTCGCCAGCTCTTCCAGCTCTTCCTGGGTATATAAATAACCGGTTGGGTTGTTGGGGTTAATGATAACGATTCCTTTTGTTTTAGGCGTTATTTGTTTTTCTATTTCACTGATCGGAGGCAGAGCAAATCCGTTTTCTATGGTGGAAGTCACTGTTTTCACTTTTACCCCGCACATAATGGCAAAAGCCGTGTAGTTTGCGTAAAAGGGTTCCGGAATGATAATTTCGTCTCCGGGATTGAGGGTACTCATAAAAGCAAATAAAATAGCTTCCGATCCGCCGGTCGTGATCAGTATATCTTCTTCATGGATGTGGATCCCTAAATGCTGATAATAGCCGGCTAATTTTACTTTAAGCGAAGGATTGCCTCCGGAAGGCGTGTACTCGATAACGGATAATTTCATTTCTCTTACGGCTTGTAAGGCGATAGGAGGGGTTTCGATATCCGGTTGTCCGATATTCAAGTGATATACTTTGATTCCTTTGTTTTTAGCCTGATCGGCATAGGGGACCAACTTACGGATTGGTGAAGCGGGTATCACTTTACCCATTTCTGAAATTTGTGGCATTTTGTTAGGTTTATTATAGTTAGACGTTAAAAGTGGTGTCAAGATATAATAAAAATTCGTGAAATGAAGAAAAATGATAGAAATATTAAATATCCCTTTAAATACAATTGCGCAGTTAATATTATTTAAAATTATAAAATATTATTCGCACTACATGCCGGCCTTATTTTTCAGTTTAGGAATATCAAGAAGTTTTATTTTTCGTTTTTTGGCATCGACCAAACCTTCGTTTCTATATTCCGATAAAAGTCGTATGACGGTTTCGGTTGCCGTCCCGACAAAATTACCCAGGTCTTCCCGGGAAATATTTAATTTGAGGGTTCCGTCTTCTTCTATCCCGAAGTCGTTTGCCATCATGAGTAATATTTCTGCCAACCGTTCTTTGACGGATTTTTGGGCAATGTCTTTGATATAACGGTTGGATTCTCCGAGTTCTTTACAAGCGATTTGCATGAGTTCGTATGCAAAATCGGAATTGGTTTTGATGAGTTGTAAAAGTGTATTTTCTGGAATAAAATAAAGAATTGCGTCTGAAAGAACTTTAACGGAAGTACATGCTTTCTCTTTGAGGATGACTGAGCGGAAGCCGAAAAAATCACCTTCTTTTTCAAATTTGATGATTTGTTCTTTTCCTTCATATCCGGTTTGAAAAATTTTGATGATTCCGTTATAGACGAAATAACAGCCTTTCATCCGGGCTCCTTCCGAGTAAACGATACTTCCTTTTTTATAAAATTGCACAAACTCGTCGCTGAACAGTAAGTTCAACTCGTCTTGGGAAAGATTTCTAAATGTCCGGCTGAATTTTTCGCGGCACTCTTGTTGATCCGGTAATCTTATTTCATCTTTCATTGTGCGTGTTGTCTGTCGGATATTTTAATTTAACATCTTTTGAAGTCTGTCATAGATACTTTCTTCGTCATAACCGCATAGTTTACGAAGTTGTTGTTGACTGCCGTGTTCGATGAATTGGTCGGGTATACCCAATCTGCTTACTTGTGCATGGTAATGATGGTCCGCCATAAATTCGAGTACGGCACTTCCCAGACCGCCTGTAACGGTTCCGTCCTCAATAGTCATTACTTTTGTAAATTTCCGGAATATCGTATGTAACAATTCTTCATCCAATGGTTTTAGGAAACGGATATCGTATAAAGCAATGCTGTTTTCCGGACATTTGCCGATGGCTTTTTCTGCTGCAATTGCTGCGGTCCCGATGGTTATAACCGCTATTTGATTGCCTTCGATGAGGCAGCTTCCTTTACCTATTTCCACTTCTTCCAGGGGAGTCTGCCAGTGCTGCATGGAGCCGTTTCCTCTTGGATACCGGATAACAAAAGGACCTTTGTCCGGTAATTGGGCCGTATACATCATGTTGCGTAACTCCTGTTCGTTACGGGGTGCGGCTATCGTTATTCCGGGTACACAACGGAAATAAGCCAGGTCAAATGCGCCGTGGTGGGTAGCTCCGTCCGAGCCTACAAGTCCGCTACGGTCCAGACAGAGGACAACATTCAACCCCTGAAGAGCTACGTCATGAATAACTTGATCGTAAGCTCTTTGCATGAAAGAAGAGTAAATGTTACAATAGGGGATCAGGCCCTTCGCTGCCAATCCGGCTGAAAATGTCACGGCATGTTGTTCCGCTATACCGACATCAAAGCAACGGTCCGGCATTTCTTTCATCATGATATTCAGAGAGCAACCGGTAGGCATAGCAGGGGTGATTCCTACGATTTTTGGATTTTTACGGGCAAGTTCCAGCAAGGTATGTCCGAAAACATCCTGAAATTTAGGTGTCAAAGGCGGATTCTCATGTATCAGTTCTCCGGTCAGTTTGTTGTATTTTCCGGGAGCGTGCCAGGTTGTTTTGTCTGCTTCTGCCTGTTGAAAGCCCTTTCCTTTGACTGTGATACAATGTAAGAGTTTGGGGCCTTTTATTTTTTGGAGATCCCGTAATATTTTTACCAGATGGTTGACATCGTGTCCGTCTACCGGACCGAAATACCGGAGTCCCATGGCTTCAAACAGATTACTCTGTTTCAACAGGATGGACTTTATACTGTTATCGATGTTTTGTATGAAACGACGCATTCCCGGACTGATCCGGTTGAATTTTCCCAGTATATGCCATACGTCGTTTTTGAGTTTATTGTAGGTTTTGGACGTGGCAACATCCAGCAGATAGTCGTTTAAGCCTCCGACATTCGGGTCGATGGCCATATTGTTGTCATTGAGAATAATCAATAGGTTGTTTTTGTGAACCCCTGCGTTATTCAATGCTTCGAAAGCCATTCCGCCTGTCATTGATCCGTCTCCGATCACAGCTACGGATTGGCGGCCTTCTTCTCCGTTGAGATCTGCCGCTATGGCCATTCCTAAAGCCGCGGAAATGGAAGTTGAAGAATGTCCTGTTCCAAAAGAATCGTATTCGCTTTCGGACATCTTGGGAAATCCGCTGATCCCTCCCAGTTGACGCTTGTTTTTGAATTGTTCTTTTCTGCCGGTAAGGATTTTATGGGCGTAAGACTGATGTCCGACATCCCAGATCAGATTGTCGTAGGGCGTATTCAAAACGTAGTGTAAAGCGACTGTTAGTTCTACGACCCCAAGGCTGGCTCCTAAATGTCCCGGATTTTCCGCACAATCGTCTATAATCTTCCGGCGGATTTCATTACATAATTGAATGAGAGCATCCTCCGGTACTTTTTTCAGGTCTTCGGGTGTGTTTATTTTATCCAGTATATCCATAACCTTCAGTAGGCATAACAATCGTAATCAAAAAGAAAAAAATCGGAAAGTCCTACCCTTCATATACTACTGTGCCTATTTCTTCCCCATCCATCAGTTTTTTCAGGTTGCCTTCGACATCCATATTGAAAACGACGATCGGAAGGTGATTTTCCTTACACATTGTCGTAGCCGTTAAATCCATAACTTTTAAACCTTTGTTGTATATTTCATCATAGGTGATCCGGTCAAATTTTACAGCTGTCGGATCTTTTTCCGGGTCTGCCGTATAAATACCGTCTACACGGGTCCCTTTCAACATGGCGTCGGCTTCGATTTCGATCGCCCGCAGACTGCTTCCGGTGTCTGTTGTAAAATAAGGATTTCCCGTACCGGCGCTGAACAGGGTGACATAACCCTGTTCGAGGTATTCCACTGCTTTACTTTTCGCATAAAACTCTCCGATGGGTTCCATACGAATGGCTGTCAACACCCGGTTTTTACAACCTTCGTTGTCCAACGCGGAGCTAAGTGCCAGCGCATTGATTACCGTAGCTAACATACCCATGCTGTCTCCTTTTACCCGGTCGAATCCTTTTTTTGAACCGCTTAATCCCCTGAAAATATTTCCACCTCCGATCACGATCCCGATTTGTACGCCCATATCAGCAATTTCTTTGATCTGGCGTGCATAACTTTCAACACATTTTACGTCAATTCCGTATTTTTGGTTGCCCATTAAAGATTCACCGCTTAGCTTTAATAAAATACGTTTATATTTCATATCTTTGTACTTTATTTTGTAAAATAACTTCTTTATTGCTCCTGATCTTCGCTAAAATTTAGTGAGTTGGATAAAAGCAGAGCAAAGCTAATTAATTTTGTGTTATTCTTTGACGAAATGAATGTAAATTTTAAATATGAATAAATCTGCAAATTATAAATTGACCATTATTGTACCGGTCTATAATGAGGAAGGAAATATAAGGCGTTTGGAAGCGGAGTTGACTCATTTTTTACAGATTTCCAAGATTCCGGCTTGTGTCCTTTTTGTAAACGACGGTTCAACCGATGGAAGTAAATCTTTGATGGAGCAGGTTTGTACAAAAAATAAGGATTTTTTCTTTTTGAATCTTGAAAAGAACGGAGGATTGAGTGCTGCGATGAAGGCTGGAATCGACAATACTTATTCCGATTATGTCGGTTATATCGATGCCGATTTGCAAACTTCTCCCGAGGATTTTAATCTTTTAATCGACCATCTCGGAGCGTATGAGATGGTGATGGGTATCCGGACCGGCAGGAAGGACAGTTTTGTAAAGAATATGTCTTCCAGGATCGCCAACGGTTTCCGGAGAGCGATGACTCATGACGGTGTCGAAGATACGGGATGCCCTTTGAAGATCCTGAAGACGGATTATGCCAAACGCATTCCTTTTTTTACCGGGATGCATCGTTTTTTACCTGCCCTTATCCAACTGCAACACGGGCGTGTTAAACAGGTACCGGTGAGACATTTCCCGCGTATTGCCGGAAAATCCAAATATCACCTTTGGAATCGTCTGGCCGGTCCGTTTAAAGATTGTTTCGCCTACCGTTGGATGAAAAAACGTTATATTAACTATATTGTCGCCGATTCCAATCTGAATTAGTCTTTTTATGATATATATCATCGGTTTTTTGGCACAACTCCTGTTTTCGGCGCGTTTGTTGCTGCAATGGATTATGTCTGAAAGGGCTAAAAAAGTCGTTTCTCCTTCTATTTTTTGGAAACTGAGCCTGATCGGAGCCTGGCTGTTATTTATTTACGGATGGCTGCGGGATGATTTTGCGATCATTCTCGGGCAGTTGATCTCTTATTATATCTATATCTGGAACCTGGATAAAAAAGAGAGCTGGCGGAAAGTACCTTTTGGAATCCGTTATATTATTTTACTTACTCCGGTTGCCGCTCTTTTTTATATGGTAAAAGATATTCCGGCTTTTGTCGATCAATTTTTCAGAAATGAAGATATCCCTTTGGGAGTATTGATTTTCGGCTCAATGGGACAGATTATTTTTACACTGCGTTTTGTTTATCAATGGCTGTATTCCCGGCGGAAAAATGAGTCGATGCTGCCGTTGGGATTCTGGCTGATCAGCCTGAGCGGTTCTTTAATCATTGTCGCCTATGCTCTTTACCGGCGTGATCCGGTGTTGATTTTGGGGCAATCTACCGGACTGATCGTGTATTGCCGGAATATATACATATTGAAAAAATCGAAAAGCTGATCTTTATTTTTTGATTTCCGGTTTTGTTATGAGTATTTATATACACGTCCCGTTTTGCAGGAGTAAATGTTTTTATTGTGGTTTTTACTCTGTGGCTTCGTTGAGTTTCAAGGAAGCTTATCTAAGTGCATTGTGCCGGGAAATCGGCTTGAGGACAAATTATTTACCGCGAAAGGAGATACGTACGCTTTATTTCGGAGGAGGGACACCTTCTTATCTGGCATTGGCCGATCTGGAGAAAATCGTGGAAAAATTGTCGGGTCATTATTCTTTTCATCCGGAAGCAGAGCGGACGATTGAAATAAATCCGGAAGATGCCGGCCCCGACAAATTGAAAGGTTTGCGTCAACTCGGCTTTAACCGGTTGAGTATAGGTGTTCAGACTTTCCGGGAGGATGCTTTGAAACGGATAAATCGTACACATACGGCAAAAATGGCGGTTGAAAGTGTGGAAAATGCCCTGAAGGCCGGTTTCAGTAATGTAAGTATTGATCTGATTCTCGGCTTGCCGGGCTGTGGTCCGGAAGACCTGGAACGTGATCTGCGGAGAGCCGTTGAACTGCCGGTTACTCATCTGTCGGTTTATATGTTGAGTGTCGACCCGGGGTCCGTTTTTGAAAAGCAGTTGGCCAAAGGCGGATTTGCCGGAGCTTCTGACGATCTGTTAGCCGGATATTACCGGATGGCTGTCCAGATATTGCGGGACAATGGATTTGAACATTATGAAATATCCAATTTTGCCCGAAAGCAGAAATATGCCGTGCACAATATGAATTATTGGCAGCAAAAACCCTACATCGGTTTCGGGCCTGCGGCTCATTCTTACGATCTGACTTCTCGACAATGGAATATTGCTCATGTAAAATCTTATATAGAAAGTTTAAATAATAATTGTTTAAACTTTGAACGAGAGGAATTAAATAAAGTTGATTTGTATAATGAATATATTATGACCAGCTTGCGGACAATGTGGGGTGCGGACCTTTGTTTGCTGGAAAACGTGTATGGCATTTATTGGGCTTTGCAACAGGGGAAGGTAGAGGATTATATTCAAAAGGGACTTATGAGGAAAGAGCGGGGAAAATTGATGCTGACGGAAGGCGGTTGGTTGTTGTCCGACTCTGTTTTTAGCGATTTATTTGTCGTTTAATGTTTAAATGGATTGTTTTTTTGTCGTTTTGGCTGTTTTTCTTTACTTTTGCAAGTTCATAAGTCCGTTGACTTATTTGATTTTTCGTAGATTCTTTGTGTACAGATACTTGAAGTGTTGAAATGCATAATTAATTTTGAACAATTACTTAATAAAATAGTTGGGTTTTAACAGAGACTGTCAGGACTAGTTGTGTTGTGACGGTTGTAACTTGAAATGAAATGGAAACAAAAAAAACGTCTGTAAAAGAATTGTTGCAGTCCGGAGAGTGCAACAAAGAAGTTGAGATTAAGGGATGGGTAAGAACCAAACGGGGTAATAAACAGGTGAATTTTATCGCGTTGAATGACGGTTCCACGATTAATAATATACAGATTGTTGTTGATATGAATCGTTTCCCGGAGGAACTTATGAAAAAAGTGACTACGGGAGCAGCTATATGTGTGAGAGGGTTGTTGGTGGAGAGTGCAGGGGCCGGACAAGCTCATGAGATTCAGGCTGAAGAGTTGACGGTTTTAGGGGAAGCCGATCCTGAAAAATTCCCGATACAACCGAAAAAACATTCTTTGGAATTTCTGCGCGAGGTTGCTCATTTGAGATTCCGCACGAATATTTTCGGAGCCGTTTTTCGTATTCGTCATGCCATGGCTTTTGCGATTCATCAGTATTTCAATGATCACGGTTTTTATTATTTGCATACGCCGTTGATTACGGCATCGGATTGTGAGGGTGCCGGAGAAATGTTTCGTGTAACTACGTTGGATTTGAAAAATCCGCCTTTAAGAGAAGATGGGGAAATCGATTTTAAACAGGATTTTTTCGGTAAATCAACGAACCTGACTGTGAGCGGTCAATTGGAAGGCGAGTTGGGGGCTATGGCATTGGGCAAGATTTATACATTCGGTCCGACATTCCGGGCTGAAAATTCCAATACGACGCGTCATTTGTCTGAATTTTGGATGATTGAGCCGGAAATGGCTTTTTATGATTTGACAGACAATATGGATCTGGCTGAAGATTTCCTGAAATATCTGATCCGTTATGCGCTCGAGCATTGTATGGACGATTTGAAATTTTTGAGTGCCCGTCAGCAGGATGAAGAAAAGGATAAGAAAGCAGAAGAGCGTTCGATGGAATTGATTGAAAAACTGAATTTTGTTCTGACTCATGATTTTGAACGGGTTACCTATACGGATGCCATTGATATTCTGAAAAACAGTAAGCCGAATAAGAATGGTAAATTCCAATATCCGGTTGAGGGATGGGGTGTTGATTTACAGAGTGAGCATGAACGCTATCTGGTGGAGAAACATTTTAAGAAGCCGGTTATTTTGACCGGTTATCCCAAAGAGATAAAAGCATTCTATATGAAACAGAATCCGGATGGAAAGACGGTTGCTGCCATGGATGTTTTGTTCCCGGGAATCGGAGAGATTATCGGTGGTTCTCAACGGGAAGAAAATTACGATAAATTGGTTGCCCGTATGCAGGAAGTGGACATCCCGGTTGACAGTATGTCTTACTATCTGGATACCCGCCGTTTCGGATCGGCCGTACACAGTGGCTTCGGATTGGGCTTTGAGCGTCTTTTACTGTTTGTGACAGGAATGGGAAATATCCGGGATGTGATACCTTTTCCGCGTACTCCGAAAAACGCTGAATTTTAATGTAAATTGAGAGAAGATAAAAGAGAAACCTCTTTTATCTTCTGTTTATATTTTAAATACTATGGCATTAAAGCAGAATTTACAACAAAAGCTGGGGTTGAAGATAAATCCGCTTCAGATTCAGTTGATAAAACTGCTGGAACTGCCTACCTTTCAGTTGGAACAACGTATTAAAGAGGAATTGGAGTCGAATCCTTTGCTGGAAGAAGGGGGAGAAGAGCCGGAACTGGAATATGCCGAGACCGAGAATGAATTTGAAAGTCAGGAGGAGGGCCAGGAGGATAATGACGATGATTTTACTTTGGAAGATTACTTGTCGGACGATGACGATACCCCGGATTATAAGCTGAATGTTTCGAACGCATCGAAAGACGAAGATGCCAAAGACTTCATATTTTCCCAGGGAACAACTTTTCGGGAAAGCCTTATCGATCAGCTAGGGGTACGGAGCCTGTCGGAATTGCAGCGGAAAGTCGCCGAATATATTATCGGTAATATCGACGATGACGGTTATTTGCGACGTGATGTCGAGAATATTGTGGATGATCTCGCTTTTGGTGCCGGAATTGAAGTTTCGGAAAAAGAAGTCGGGAATTTGCTGAAAATAATCCAGGAGTTTGAACCTGTTGGAGTGGGAGCCCGGGATTTGCAGGAGTGCCTGCTGTTGCAAATCCGTCATAAGTTGCAGGAAAATCCGGAAAATAGAGTTATACAGAATGCGGAGAAAATTTTGGAGGAATGTTTTGAAGAATTTTCCCGCAAACATTATGAGAAAATACAACGCCGGTTGCGTCTTCCGGAAACGGAATTGAAAGAAGCGATAGAAGAAATTCTCAAATTAAATCCGAAACCCGGGGGGACTAACGGAGCCGATTCTTCTTTCGAGCGGAATGCAGATAAGGTCATTCCTGATTTTACACTGGATTTAGTGGATGGAGAGTTGCAGCTGAGCTTGAATACCGGCCATTTGCCCGAATTGCGGATCAATCGTTCTTATTTGGATATATTGGATGACTATCAAAAAGGGCAAAGTTCTAAAGATAAGAAAGATGTTGTCAATTTTGTAAAGTATAAATTGAACTCTGCAAAATCGTTTATCGATGCTGTGGAACAGCGGAATAATACTTTGATGTTGACAATGACGGCAATTATTCAGTTTCAGCGGCCTTTTTTTCTTACCGGAGATGAAAGTTTATTGAAGCCGATGATCCTGCGGGATATAGCTGATGTGACAGGCCTGGATGTCTCTACGATATCGCGGGTTTCCAATTCGAAGTATGTACAAACGTGGTTCGGTATATATGCCCTGAAAGATTTTTTTACCGGGAGTATGCAGATGGAGAGCGGAGAAGAAGTAAGTACCGGAGAACTGAAAAATGTGTTGAAAAGTATTATTGACCAGGAGGATAAAAGGAAACCTTTGACAGATGACGAATTGGTCGATATGATGAACGAAAGAGGCTATCAGATAGCCCGGCGCACAATAGCTAAATACAGGCAGATGCTCGATATCCCGGTAGCCCGTTTAAGACGTGAAATATAAATTAATAGTGACCCGTTTATGAAAATAATAGCACAAGGTATCTCTTATCTTTTTCATCCTTTGTTGATTCCTCTTTACGGGTTGTTTCTGATTTTTAATTCGAATTCTGTATTTTCTTTGATACCGGAGAAAGTTCGTCTTTATTGCTACGGTATGACGTTTATTACTTTATTCCTTGTGCCTTTGTTAAGTATGCTGGTGTTTAAGAAATTTAAATTAATCACTAGTTTTGATTTGGAATTGAAGCAGGAACGTATCTATCCGGTGCTGGTTACGATTTTTTCGGCTTTTCTGGGGTTCTATCTGATCGGAATGGTGCCTTATACGAATATCGTGCAGCAGTTGTATCTGGTGTTGATTATTATGCTTTCGGCTTTTTCAATTATTACTATGCGCTGGAAGATCAGTATGCATATGACGGCTGCCGGAGCCGTTTGCGGGTTTGTCTCTGTATTGGGATTGAAGTATTTGGGGGATGTACGACCGTTATTGATGCTGACCTTATTTGTTTCAGGTGCATTGGCTACTTGCCGGCTATATTTGAAAAAACATAATCCGGCACAAATTTATGCCGGATTTTTCTTCGGATTGGTATTTGTGGTTTGTATCCTCTATTAAACTTTAAATATCCTTGCGGTATCTGTCTATTGTATCGTTATTGGCCGGAGTTGCCGGGATATAGAATCCAGATGTCCTGACGATCGGTAATTTCCCGGTATTTGTCCCTTTGTATCTGGGCTTCTTCCAATGTACTGAAACTTTCGATACTTACCCGTAATCTGCCTTTTGCTTCAATAATTTCTGCGGGGTATCCTTTGTCTTTCAGCCCGTTTGTCAGTTTTTCTGCTTTGGGACGGTCGGCTAAAGGATAGCTTGCCACGATAATATAATATTGTGATTTACGATCGGCTAACCGCTGATTTTTTGGGGCAATATTTTGATTGGCCCGGGCATTTTCTTCCGGAATATTATTTTTAAGCGTGCTTGTGTTCTGCCCTTCTGTATTTCGCATCACCGTGACATTCGTCAATTGTTTCGGATCCATTTTTTTCGTCTGGCATCCGGCCAATAAACACACACACACAAGTATTGTAAATGTTTTGTACATCTATTTGATGGTTAATAAATTACACCCAAAATTTTTATCGGGAAACGGATTTGTCATCTGTTTACAAAGCTATTGTATCGGCTTAATTATTCAGTTTATACATCCATGTTTTTTCTTTCCCTTTTTCCTGCCTCAGTTCTTTTAATGCTTCCAGGGCTTCTTTTCTGGTGGCATAACCGTTGTAAGATACCAGATAAAGATTTTCGAAATAAGGAATAAGCTTTGAATCAAACCCTTCTTTTTGGAGTTTATCGCACAATTTATCGGCTAATTCTTTATATTCGAAACATCCTGCAATTAAAAAGTAATGTTGCACTTCATTTTTTACCGGCTTTACTGTTTCGATCTTTTCAACTACCGGTGCCGGTTTTATTGTATCTTCTACCATAGGAGCCGGAGCTGGTTCCGGTGCCGGTTGCTTTTTTTCTTTACAAGAGAGAACCGAACAGATCAGGCATACTGTAATAAAAGCGAGGATTGTTTTCATTGGTCGTAATTTTGGCAATATGTGTTAATTATCTTCCTTGTACGCATAAAAGTACTATACGTCACAAATTTAGTAAAAAAATTACTTATTATTTGTCGGGATAAGTTAATTTTGTTCCCGTAAGAGCGGATTTATTAAAAATACCTATGGAAATGAGAAAATATGGTGTATTCTTTTTGTGTTGTTTGTTTTTCGCAGGATGTGAAAAAAAGGATCCGAATGTCGTTTCGGTAGAAACGAATTTGGGAACGATAAAAGTACGTTTGTACGATGAGACCCCGGTTCACCGGGATAATTTTTTAAAGTTAGTCAAAGAGAGGTATTACGAGGGAATTCTTTTCCATCGGGTGATTCCGGATTTTGTCATTCAGGCCGGTGATCCCGATTCCAGAAATGCCCGTCCGGGAATGATCTTGGGTGCCAATGGCATAAACTACCAGTTGGAGGCGGAAATCGTACCCCGGTATTTTCATCGGAGGGGAGTTTTAGCTGCTGCCCGGGAAGGAGATAACGTAAATCCCGAAAGAAAATCCAGTGGTTCTCACTTTTATATTGTTCAGGGAAAAGTATTTCAACCCGCTGAATTGGACTCTTTGGTGGATCGCATTAATAATAAGAGGCATCAGGCTCTTTTCGAGCGTTTGCAGCAATACCGGGCTCCGGAGATACGGGCCTATGAGTTGGAAAAAGATTATCAGACCCTTGAAAAGATAAATAAGGAATTGTCGGAGGAAACCCGCAAATTATTCGAAAAAGAAAAGTTGGTATTGACGGAAGAACAGCGGAAGGCCTATACCACTGTCGGAGGCATTCCTCATTTGGATGGAGCTTATACGGTATTTGGAGAAGTCATCGAAGGTATGGATGTCGTGGATAAAATTACGGCTTTAAAGACGGACGGCAATAATCGTCCCTTGAAAGATGTTGTTATTTTAAAAATGGAATAGTAATGAAGAAGTTTCTGTTTGTATCAATGGTATTTTTGTTGGTGGTTTTTTCGGCTTTCGGAGCAAAATACAAATGTGTGGTGTTTAAGACAAACCTGGGAGATATAAAATTGAGGTTGTATGCCGATACGCCGAAACATGCCGGGAATTTTTTGAAATTGGCGAAGGAAGGTCATTACGATAGCCTGCTTTTCCATCGGGTGATTCCGGAGTTTATGATACAGGGAGGATCCTCCGATTCCAAAAATGCGGCTCCGGGAAAAATGTTGGGTCAAGGGAAGATCGGGTATACGATTGAACCGGAAATTCTTCAGACCCATTTTCATAAAAAGGGAGCTTTATGCGCTGCCCGGTTGGGAGATGAGGTGAATCCCGGAAAATTATCTTCAGGTGAGCAGTTTTATATTGTTGTCGGAAAAGTATATACCGAAGAGGAGTTAACGCGGATGGAGGCAGAGAAACTCCGGAAAGAGAAAAATAAATTGGGCCATAAGTTGTTCCAGCCGAAAATGGAAGAGTACCGGAATTATTTGCAGACCGATCAACGGGAAAAAGCGGATAGTCTGATTCAATCTATAAACCAGAAAATAGAAGAAGAATTTGAAAACTACCAGGGTAATAAAATTTCACCCGATGCCCGTAGTATTTACGAAACGATCGGCGGTACTCCGTTTCTGGATGGGGAGTATACGGTTTTCGGAGAAGTCATCGAAGGTATGGATATCGTCGAGAAGATTGCTGCACAAAAGACAGATGCCCGCGATCGTCCGTTAGAAGATATCTTGATTTTGGAAACGAAAATTACGCGTAAATAGTAAGAACGGGGATATAATCTGATTATATCCCCGTGATTTTCTTTATTTCGTTCAGCTTGTTCAAGGCTTCCAATGGGGTCAGGCCGTTGATATCCAAGCCTGCGATTTCGTCCCTTATTTGCATGAGAACGGGATCTTCCAACTGGAAGAAGCTAAGTTGCATTCCTTCCCTTTCAGAGGCCAGTGTTTCGACATTCTTTTGTATCTGATTGTTTTTATCCCGGTCGTTTTCCAATTGTTTGAGTATTTCGGTGGCTCTTTTGATTACCGATTGAGGCAAACCTGCCATGCGGCCTACCTGTATACCGAAGGAGTGGTTTGAGCCTCCTTTTACGAGTTTCCGGAGGAAGACCACTTTGTTGTTGACTTCTTTTACCGAGACATTGTAATTCTTGATTTTTTTGAACGAATGCTCCATTTCGTTCAGTTCATGATAATGTGTTGCAAATAGTGTTTTTGCTTTGTATTTCGGATTTTCGTGGAGGTACTCAACAATAGCCCAGGCAATGGATATTCCGTCGTAAGTGGACGTCCCTCTTCCCAATTCATCGAACAACACCAGACTTCGTTCCGAAATATTGTTTAATATATTGGCTGCTTCATTCATTTCGACCATAAATGTCGATTCTCCTTGTGATATATTATCAGAGGCTCCTACCCGGGTAAATACTTTATCTACATAACCGATCCGGGCGGATGCAGCCGGGACGAAACAACCGGCTTGTGCCATGATGACAATTAAGGCTGTTTGGCGCAGTAAAGCCGATTTTCCGGCCATATTGGGGCCTGTTATGATGATGATCTGTTGCTTCGCCGTGTCCAGGTACACATTATTAGCAATATATTCCTCTCCCGGAGGTAATTGTTTTTCGATTACCGGGTGACGGCCTTCCCGGATGTCGATGATGTCTGTATCGTCGATTTCCGGACGATTGTAATGATTCGTAATTGATACTTCTGCGAAAGAAATCAAAGCATCGATTGAAGCGATGATTTTGGCATCGTTTTGAATGGTTCGTATATACGAAGAAGCTTCACATATCAGGTTGTTGTAAATACTTGTTTCAATTTCCAGTATGCGGTCCTCTGCACCTAAGATTTTATCTTCGTATTCTTTGAGCTCCGGTGTGATGTAACGTTCAGCATTGACCAGAGTCTGCTTGCGGATCCAGCTATCGGGGGCCTTGTCCTTATGTGTTTTTGTAACTTCAATGTAGTATCCGAAGACATTATTGAAACCGATTTTCAGGGACGGAATACCCGTTGCTTCGATTTCCCTTTGCTGCATTTGTAATAAAAGTTCTTTGCCGTGGCCCGAGATATTTCGTAATTCGTCAAGTTCCGTATTTACGCCTGCGGCAATTACTCCGCCTTTATTTATTTGGTTCGGAGCGTTTTCTTTGATTTCACGTCCTATTTTTTCATAGAGTTCCCGGCATTCTTCCAGCCCTTCCGTCAATTTTTTCAGGATCGCCGATTCTGTTTTCAGGCATTGTTCTTTCAGTAAAGGAATGCAGGAAAGAGCTGTTTTCAATTGTATCATTTCCCGGGGGGTGATACGTCCGACGGCAATTTTTGAAGCCAGTCTTTCCAGGTCTCCGATGCTGCGTAACAAAACCTCCGTTTCCAGACGTTCGTTTTCATGCCGGATATAGGTTTCAACGATGTTCAGTCTTTCTTTTATTTTTTCCGGGGATTTCAAAGGCATGCAGACCCACCGGCGCAATGTCCTGCTTCCCATGGGTGTAATGGTCTGATCGATGATATCAGCCAATGACCTGCCTTCTTCATAAGGGGATTGTAATAATTCGAGATTCCGCAACGTGAATTTGTCCAGAAGGACACAATTGGATTCATCGATCCGGGAGACGGAAGTGATATGGGAAATCATATCGTGCTTGGTCATCTCCAGGTAATTCAGTATGGCTCCTGCGGAAGAAATCCCACAGTTCATGTTTTCGATACCGAATCCTTTTAACGAGTTGACTTCGAAATGTTTTTTCAGTTTATCCCGGGCGGCGTCGCGGTCGAAAAACCATTCTTCAATCGGATAGATGTAAAATTTACCGCCGAACAGTTCGTGAAAGCGGGCTTCCTGTCCTTTGGGATATACGACCTCTTTCGGCTGAAAACTGTTGAGTAATTTGTCGATGGTGCCGTGTGGACCCTCTGTCGTCAGAAATTCTCCTGTAGAAAGATCCAGTAATGATAGTCCTGCCTCTGTTTTATTGAAATAGACGGAGGCCAGAAAAATATTACTTTTGGTATCGGTAGCGTATTCGCTGTAAGAAACGCCGGGCGTTACCAATTCGATGACGCCCCGTTTTACCAGTTTTTTAGTTAATTTGGGATCTTCCAGTTGTTCGCATATGGCAACCCGCTGTCCGGCACGGACCAGTTTCGGTAAATAAGTATCGAGGGCGTGATGAGGAAATCCTGCTAACCTGACATCCCCGGGGGAACCGTGGGAGCGTTTTGTTAAAGTAATACCTAGAATCCGGGAAGTTGTCACGGCATCTTCTCCGAATGTTTCGTAAAAGTCTCCCATCCGGTAAAGCATCAAAGCATCCGGATATTTGGCTTTCATCTCATAGTATTGCTTCATCAACGGTGTTTCTTCACCTTCATTTTTTGGCATATATCTTGTATCAAAAGGTTGGCGGTAATAGGGATTTAATCACACTCATTTATTAAGGCAAATATAAATAATTTTGTCGGAGAAAAGTTTAAAAGCTCATAAACATTGTGTAATTTTGCAGTCATGAATATCGAAGAATTGCGGGAATATTGTTTAGGTTTAGAACATACGACGGAAGATATGCCGTTCGATGATGAAACTTTGGTATTTAAGGTCGGAGGCAAGATGTTTTGTTTTACTTCTTTGGTCGGAGAACTGGTTATGAATCTGAAATGTGATCCGGATGAGGCCATTGAGATGCGGGAAACATTTCCGGCTGTACTTCCGGGATACCATATGAACAAAAAGCATTGGAATACCGTAAGAATAGATGGTTCAATAAGTGATAGTATGCTGAAAGTTTGGATTCGTAAATCTTATCTTTTGGTAGTGGCAGGATTACCCCGGAAGGAAAAGGCGAGACTTGGATTTGAATCTTGATAATAAAGATAAATAAACATTTATATAATGGAGAATATATCGGAAGAATTGGCAACTTACAGTTGGTTGAATCTGGAGGATCGGATCCAGTTCGATTTAGATGGAGTTGTTGAAAAAGAAGTGAAACAGGCATATTGTGTAGAGAACCTGGAATTTTGTATGTCTTGTATGGATTATACGACATTGAAGGTAACAGATACGGAGAAGTCTGTACATCTTTTTACGGCTGACTTGCTTAAAAAGCTGAAGAAAAACGAGTTGAAAGGTGTTGCTGCCGTGTGTGTTTTCCCTAATTTTGCTTCTATTGTACGTGAGGAACTGAAAGCAACGGATATTCAGACTGCCGTTGTTTGCGGTGGTTTTCCTTTTTCACAGACATTTACCGAATTGAAATTGTCCGAGTGTAAAATGGCCATTAATGCCGGAGCACAGGAGGTTGATGTCGTTATTACGATCGGCGATGTCTTGGAAAAGAATTACGAGAAGATATATAAAGAGTTGAAAGCGATTCGCAATGTTTGCGAAGGCGTGAGATTGAAAGTTATTCTGGAAACCGGAGAGTTGAAAGATATCGAAAGTATTTTCAATGCTTCCCTGGTCAGTATGTATGCCGGAGCTGATTTTATCAAGACTTCTACCGGGAAAGTACCGGTAAACGCTACTCCCGAGTCGGTATATGTCATGTGTGAAGCCATTAAACAATTTCATGCACGTACCGGAAAGCGGGTGGGTTTGAAGGTGGCCGGAGGAGTATCGAAAGCACAAAATGCTTTGCGTTATCTGACAATTATCAATCATGTGCTGGGAAGTGAATGGTTAACGCCTTATTATTTCCGGATCGGAGCCTCACAGCTATTCGACGATATTGTCAAAGAAATAAAATCCATCAAAGGATGATAAAATGAAAGCCGGCTGAAAAGCCGGCTTTTTTATTGTGTTAGTTTTTCTTCTCCGTGTTCGATGTGAAGTTTGGTTGTGTCGATGTCTTCTTCTTCATTGTAAATTTGAAGTAAAGGCTCCCGGAATGTCTTGTTTGTAATGCTTTTTTCCAAGGTTAATAATAGGGATGGTAAAAGAATCAGATTGGCAAGCATGGCTGCAAATAAAGTGATGGATGTGAGTAAACCGAGAGCAAAGGTTCCTCCGAAACTGGAAAGGCAGAAAATGCCGAAGCCAAAAAGTAAAATGATAGAGGTATAAATCATACTTTGTCCTGTCTCTTTCAGCGCTAATACGACCGAAGAACGGATGCTCCAGTTCGTGGCTTGCAATTCCTGGCGGTATTTGGCCAGGTAATGTATCGTATTGTCTACTGAAATACCGAAAGCGACACTGAATACCAGTATGGTGGAAGCCTTTATGGGTATGCCTGCATACCCCATAATGGCTGCCGTTATAATTTGCGGAATGATATTCGGAACGAGAGCAATCAGGACCATGCGCTTGCTTCTGAACATCCATGCCATAAAGCTGGCAATTAGTACGATAGCTAAAGCTAAGGAAGAAAAGAGGTTTTTAATCAGGTATTGATTGCCTTTGAAGAAAATAACACTGGAACCGGTGACACTGGTGTGGTGTTTGTCCGGTGGAAATATTTTTTCGATGATTTTATATAAGGAATCCTCTTTGGCTTCCATTTTTTTCGTACCAATGTCTTTTACCCGGAAACTCAATCTGACTTCGCGCATTGTCGAATCGACAAATGATTTGGCCATATCGTTCATCCCTCCGGTAGATTCCATCACATATTTCATGATGAAATTTTTGGTCATATTACTCGGGAGCTTATAGTAGGAAGCTTTACCGTTGTAATAAGCCTGGTTGGCAAATTTAGCGGCTTCGACAACAGACAGCGCTTTCGAAAGGTCCGGGTCTTGGGATAGTTCTGTATTCAGTTGGTCGAGTTTTTCCAGGTTACTAAGCTTAAATACCTGATTCGGTTTCAGAAAATCGATCGTCACTTCTAAAGGCATCAGACCGTCGAAGTTCGATTCAAAGAAAGCAAGATCTTGCCGGATCGGATCGGTTTCTTTCAAATCGTCTACCATGTATCCCGTTGTTTTCATACGGGTAATTCCATATATGCCGGCGATGACAAGGACAATCGTTATGTAGTATATGATATTTCTCCGGTTCATGACGATGAACACCAATTTGTCGATCACTTCGTTGATGAAGGGATTGTACAAATGTTTCGTCTGTTTGGTGTCCGGTCTGGGAAGATAACTGAACACACTGGGAATCAGAATCAGACAAATGAGAAATACACAGGTAATACTGATGAATGCAATCAGACCGAATTCCACCAATATGCGGCTCGACGTAATGACAAAAGTAGCAAACCCGGCAGCCGTCGTTAAGTTTGAAAGCAGGGAAGCGTTGCCTACTTTTTGTATCATGCGTTGCAGGGCTTTGATCTTATTCCCGTGGCGTACATATTCTGCATGATATTTATTGACCATATATACACAGTTCGGAATCCCGATCACAATCAGTAAAGGAGGCAGCATGGCCGTCAATAACGTGATTTTTGTACCCAATATCGCCATAAAACCGATGGCCCAGATGACGCTGATACCGATGATACCGACACAAAAACCGACGATTCGGAAAGAACGGAAAAACAAATAGAGAATGACAGCCGTAATCAATAGCGATAAAAGGATGAACATATACATTTCGCTTTTGATATTTTCCGCATTGATTACCCGGATATAAGGCATACCGGAATAATGCATTTTGAGATCGTGTTTGCCCGTGAAATGCCGGGTAATATCCAATACCTTCCGTACAAGCTCAACTCTGGCCGGGGAATTCATGACTTCTGCCGAAACGGTAATCATCATGTTATAAGTGTGCTTGTTCTTATTGATGAGAAGACCGTCGTAGAAAGGTAAATTTTCAGCAATAAATGCCAGGCTGTCGAGTTCTGCTTTGTTTTGGATACGTTTCGGGAAAATAGGAAAAACTTCGAATTTCCGCAGGTTCGTATTTTTGTGAAGATTAAACGTATGGGTAATCGACATCAGCGCTGTTACCCCTTGCTGGGCTTTGATGCTATCCCCCATTGCAATCCAGTCGTTGATTTTTTCCAATTCGTAAAAATTGGAATCCTGAATGGCAAATACCATGACATTACCTTCCTGTCCGAAGTTTTCCCTAAATCGGGTATAATCCAGATAAGCGCTGTCGGTTTTCGGCAATAGGTCTGCATTTTCATAGGACATCTGTACATTTCTGGCTTGAAATCCCATAAAGAGCGTAACGAGCAGAACGCCGATAATGAAAGCGACCCGGTTACGAAGAATAATCCCTGCTATCTTAGTCCACATCTTGATTCAGAAATTCGAAATTAAAAATACTGCATCGAACTGACAAAGTTAACAAGAATATATCAAAGCTATTGAATTTTAGGATTGTTTTTGTGTCTTTTTATGTCTCGGCTCGTTTTTTTGGCGAAATTCTCTTCCATAGCTTTTGTAAGATCGACGCCCGTTTGATTGGCCAGACAGGTAAGTACCCATAATACATCGGCCATCTCATCGGCCAGATTTTCCTTTTCGCCCGGTTTAAACGACTGTTCTCCGTATTTCCGTGCCATCACCCGTGCCAGTTCCCCCACTTCTTCCGTTAAAATGGTCATATTCGTCAGTTCGTTAAAATACCGGACCCCGTATTCTTTGATCCATCGGTCGACTTTTTCCTGAAGTTCTTTTAGTTCCATCGTATTGTTGTTTTGAAAAACTGAAAATTTGCAAATGATTTTCTCAGCCTTAAATTTTTATATCCTGTTTTTAGAATCGATAATGATAGTTACCGGACCGTTATTGATTAATTCAACTTTCATGTCGGCGCCGAATACGCCTGATTTAACTTCTTTTTGCATTTCTTCGCACAGTTTTCGCACGAATTTTTCATACAAAGGAATAGATATATCCGGATGAGCGGCATCGATATAGGACGGACGGTTGCCTTTTTTGGTACGGGCCATTAAAGTAAACTGGCTGACGGCGAGTATTTCCCCTCCGTCTTCTTTGATGGATTTGTTCATGACTCCGTTTTCATCGTCGAAAATCCGGAGGTTACAGATTTTCCCGGAAAGCCATTCGATATCTTCGGCTGTATCGTCTGCCTGAATGCCGACCAGAATCATCATACCCTTTTTAATTGCGGAATACACTTGTCCGTCGATGGTTACGCTTGCCTGTAATACCCGTTGTATAACTACTTTCATTGTCTGTTTTGATTTTAGATTGAATTTATAAAAAAGAACCGGGTTTTCCGGTTCTTTCCGATTGGTAGTGAAACCGGAAAATAAAACCGGATTATATGCCGTTTATTTTCTGTTATTTATGTCGGTTTTGAAAAATCGGGGATGGATAAATCTGCCTGTCCTGCCATTTCCATCCAAAAAAGGGTGTATGGTCTCAAATTGGTAATGTATAAGAGCAATTTTCAACAATTCAGGAAAACAGATGGTTTCATCTCGTTTATCCAAAGGAGCGTCTTGTTTCGCCAATAAGGCTTCTTCCACACTAGTCTGTGTTCCCTCTATTTTAGAAGATTGTGTCGCTTCCTTTATCACGTGCATACCGATAAAAAGGTCGATGTTGAGGATATGTTCGGAGTGCATATATAATAACCTTGGTTTATCTCAGCTCCTGCTTTAAAATCTTTCATGATCTGATTACTGAAATATCTAATTCCAATATATTCTCCAAAATTAAACAAAGCATGCCTTATTCCAAATTTAAGGCAAAAATTAAAATAACGAATTTATATATTCTAATATTCTATTCGAAATTAAAAGAAGAGGAATACTTATTTTTATTCTATATTATATTTTAAATTAGGCTTATAGTCATTTCCCTATATACAATGAATCATTCCTAAAGCATTCATATTTTAGAAAGTAGCCAATTGGGACGTCTGTAAACGATATACATTCTTTTCAAAACGGGGGACGGATAAGGGACAGAAATTAAAAAAACAAGAGAAAACAAAGCAAAAACACCTTTTGAAAATTTCAGCTGATTTGTTGTTTTTCAGATGTTTATTTGTTTTTATTTTCTCTTGTTTTCAAGGATTTGTAGCCGAGCCGGGAATCGAACCCGAATTTAAAGTTTAGGAAACTTCCGTTCTATCCATTGAACTACTCAGCCAGTTTTCCCGGGCAAAAGTAACAAATTAATTGAAAATGGAGAATTGAAAATTAAAAATTTGCCTGTTATTCCGGTAAATTGGGCCGGAATTTAAAATTAAAAATTCAAAATCTGAAATAACAGTCTACTTTTTTATAATTTAGCCCCTTTATAAAAGGAAAGATGATGTATACACTAGAAGAACTCAGGGAAATCATTAAGGCAGAATTTGCCAGACAGGAATATGTGGAGAAACCTTATTCTTTGTTTGAACCGATAAAATACATTTTGGAAGACGGAGGTAAGCGCTTGCGTCCGGTGTTGACGTTAATGGCCTATAATTTGTATCGTGACGATATCGGGAAAGCTTTAAAGTCTGCAATAGGTATTGAAATTTTCCATAATTATACCTTATTACACGACGATGTGATGGACGATGCGGAGTTGCGCCGGGGGCGTCTTACGGTGCATAAGAAATGGAACAGTAATGTGGCGATATTGAGTGGGGATGCGGCAGCGATAACCGCTTATAAATATATTGAGAATTGCGAAGATAAGTATTTGCGGCAGGTAATTGACGGTTTTAACCAGGTGGCAATGGATGTCTGTAAAGGGCAGCAATATGATATGGAATTCGAGAGCCGGAATGATGTTACGGAAGAAGAGTATATCCATATGATTTATCTGAAAACTTCTGTTTTGATTGCCGGTAGTTTGCGGCACGGGGCTTTAATAGCGGGGGCACCGGCCCATGAATACAATGCTTTGTATGATTTCGGAGGCTATCTGGGACTGGTGTTTCAATTGCAGGATGATTTTCTGGATGTGTATGGGGATGTGGCTGAATTCGGGAAAAAGATCGGAGGAGATATCCTGGAGAATAAGAAAACCTATCTTTTAATAAAGGCTTTGGAACAGGCCGGAGAGGAAGAAAAAGCCCGTTTGTGGGAATGGTTGAATAATAAAAATGCCGATCCCGGAGAAAAGATCAAAGCCGTGACAGAGATTTATAACCGGCTTCAGGTGCCGGAGCTGACCCGGTGCACCATCGATTTGTACCTGGAAAAAAGCCGGGAAGCTTTACGAAAAGTGGAAGTGCCTGAAGAACGCAAAGCCGGTTTTTATGAGATGATCGATTACATTTGCGAAAGAAAGAAATAATATTCTATGAGCGAACAGGGAAAATTAAAGCAATTGGACGAACGCTATTTGCGGATGGCTCGTATATGGGCAGAGAACTCCTATTGCAAACGCCGTCAGGTTGGCGCACTTATTGTAAAGGATAAATCGATTATCTCCGACGGATATAACGGTACTCCTTCCGGTTTCGAAAATATTTGTGAGGATGATACCAACCGCACAAAACCTTATGTACTGCATGCCGAAGCCAATGCCATTACCAAGGTTGCGAAATCGAGTAACAGTAGCGAGGGAGCTACCTTGTACGTAACGGCTTCTCCTTGTATCGAATGTGCAAAGCTGATCATACAGGCCGGAATCCGTAGGGTGGTTTACTCGGAAGTGTACCATTGTGCAGATGGTCTGGAACTTTTGAAAAAGGCCGGTATACAGGTTGATTTTGTAGAAATAGAGGAATGTGAATAATAAAAGGAAATGAATAACTAAGGATTGGAACAATGTATAAAAATAATCTGAAAATGATTTTGACACCGGTGATTATTGCACTGGCTGTTGTTGCGGGGATGTTTATCAACTCTCTTTTTATCCGGAAGGATTTCCATAATAAGCAGGAATTGTTTTTGCCGGTTCAGGGCAGTAAGTTGGATATGGTGCTGAATATGGTCGATCATTCTTATGTGGATAGTGTCGATATCCGGAAAATAGAAGAGGAAGCAATCGGAGGCATTATCAAGGATCTGGACCCTCATACGGTTTATATTCCTGCCCGGGAAATGGAACGGGTGAATGAAGATATGCAAGGGAATTTCGGAGGCATCGGCGTACAGTTTTATAAATTCCGTGATACGGTGACAGTTATCAAAGTTGTGCCCGGAGGCCCTTCTGAGGAAGCCGGTGTACAGGACGGAGACCGGATTGTGAAAGTGAATGATACGGTTGTTGCCGGAGTTAAAATGAATGACAGCCGGATTATGGGAATGTTACGGGGCGAGCTGGGTACGGATGTGAATGTAACATTAGTACGTCGCGGAGCGGGCCAGCCGATTGAGAAAACCATTACGCGGGGAAGTATTCCGGTAAAAAGTGTCGATGTCGCTTATATGGTGAATGATACTACCGGTTATGTGAAGGTAAATACATTCGGGATGAATACCTATGATGAATTTATGGCTGCTTTGAAAAGCCTGGAAAATCAGGGTATGAAAAAATTAATTGTCGATCTACGGAGTAATGTCGGCGGTATATTGCCCATAGCCATCAAAATGATCAATGAATTTCTGCCTGCCCAGAGTTTGATTTTGTACACCCAGGGAAAAGCTTCTCCCCGGTCTGACTATTATTCAAACGGTAAGGGCAGTTATCAGCAATTACCTTTGGTAATTATGATTGATGAAAACAGTGCTTCGGCCAGTGAGATTTTTGCCGGGGCCATTCAGGATAACGACCGGGGTACAATTGTGGGACGTCGTTCGTTCGGTAAAGGGTTGGTACAGGAGCAGCGGATTCTTCCTGACGGATCGGCATTGCGGTTGACGGTAGCCCGTTATTATATTCCTTCCGGGCGTTCAATACAACGGCCTTACGATAAAGGAAAGAATGAGTATTACGGTGATCTTAGCAATCGGATCAGACACGGTGAACTGGAAGAAAAGGACAGTATTCATTTCGATGAAAAACTCAAGTACCAGACACTTGGAGGAAGAACCGTATACGGTGGCGGTGGAATTATGCCTGATGTATTTGTTCCCGTCGATACGAATGGAGTTTCGAAATACCTGATTGATTTACGGCGTACGATGTTGTTGTATGATTACACCTTTGATTTTATGGATCGTCACCGTGCGGATTTGAAGGATATGAAAGATTACAAGGAAATATTGGCTTATCTTAAAAAGTTTGATCTTGTCGGAGATATGGCCGATTATGCTGCAAAGAACGGATTGAAGCGGGATAATAAAGGGATGCGTGAATCTTACGAGATTATCCGGACCAATCTGGAGGCTTATATTGCCCGGGATGTGTTGGATAATGACGGTCTTTATCCCGTTTTCGGAAGAATAGACACAACCTTACAACGGGCCGTGAAAGAATGATGTTGATCCCCTGAAATCAAACGGTTGGTTTCAGGGGATTTTTGATTTACGATCTTTTTACCCGCCGATTTCGCTGATTTACTCATTTGTGATTTTGAGTAAGAGGGGCGGAATGATCTGGGAAAGATTTGGAATCGGGGTAAAAGGATTTTTAATTTATGATTTACGATTGGTGAATTCGGAACTGAATCGTAGCCGCGTATCAGGTTGAACCAGAATCGTAAATCAACAATCAAAAACATATATTACTGCAATAACCGGTCGATCACTTCGGTCATTTCTTTGAATTCTGCCGGATCGTAAAGCCGGGTGAGGTAGACGATTTTTCCGGTTTTGTCGATGATTATATTGCGGGTGACACCGGCATTTCTGGCTGCGAAAGCATAGAAAGATTTACCTTCTGAATCTAATGTCAGGGGATAAGTAATTTTTAGGTCCTGGGCGAATTTCTTCGTTTTTTCTGCATTTTCTTTCAGATCGATGCCGATGAGGGCAAATTTCGGATTGTTTTTATGTTTTTGCCAGATGTCTTTTTCAATGAAAGGCATTTCTTTCCGGCATACTCCGCACCAACTGGCTGTAAATTGCAGCATGACGATTTTGCCCCGGAAATCAGACAGTTTTTTTACACTGCCGTCGAGGTAATGAATATCGATGTCCGGCGCCATATCTCCGACTTTAACCAAATACCCGCGGTCGTCATTCTGCGCTTTCAATACCGGACATAAGAGAATAAAAGATAAAAAGAATAATAAAGTTTTCATAGGACGTGAACGATAATGGTTTATGCTGCTAAGTTACAATTTGTTTTTAAAATTGGGAGCCGGAAAAGGGTTTTAGGAATATATGCAGCCATAAATCGAAATTTAAACCTATTTTTGCGGCATGGAAAACCGTTTTGAGATACATTTTGCGCCGATACAGGGGTATACGGACTGGATATATAGAAATACTTTCGCCTGCTTTTTCGGTGGTGTAGACGCTTATTATACCCCTTTTATACGGTTGGAAAAAGGGAATGCTTTCCGTAACCGGGATATGCGTGATTTAGATCCGAAAAACAATACGGTTGCCCGTCTTATCCCTCAGATATTACCGGGCTCTCCTGAAGAATTCCGTATATTGGCCGGAAAAATCCGGGAAATGGGATATCGGCAGGCGGATATTAATTTCGGTTGTCCTTTTCCGTTGATAGCCCATCAGAAAAAAGGAGCCGGAATCTTACCTTATCCGGAACGGGTGAAAACGGTCTTACAGACTATAGATGAATTTCCCAATCTGGATTTTTCATTAAAAATGCGTTTGGGGTGGGAATCGGCAGGCGAATGTATGGATTTGTTATCTGTAATTAATAATCTTCGCCTTTGCTGGATAACGGTTCATGCACGAACAGGAAAACAACAATATAAGGGTACGGTGGACGAGGAAGGATTCGCTTCATTCTACCGGCAATGTACCCGTCCTCTTTTTTATAATGGAGATTTGATATCGGTTGAGCAGATTCAGAATATCGTGGCCCAATACCCCCTGCTCAGGGGTGTTTTTGTAGGATGTGGATTATTGTCTTCGCCTTTATTGGCAGCCGATTTTCAAGGAAATGAAACTTTTTCGGAAAAATTACGTAAAAAGCGTTTTTTTGATTTTCATGAGGCCCTTTTTTCTGCTTATGAAAGTTATTTTAACGATGAAAGATTGCTTTTACAAAAGATGAAATCGGTATGGGACTATTTTTTACCTGAAACCGACCGTAAATGGCTTAAACGAATACGTAAAGCCGGTCGCCGGGACGACTATCAGATCGTAATAAAAGAACTGTTCAGAACAAATTAAAGGAGGCTTTATTACCTCCGGTTTTATAAAAGATGCGAAAAGTTTTATATATCAGTATCGGGATTCTTTCCGTGTGTTTGGGTATCATTGGGATATTTGTCCCGGGACTGCCGACAACCCCTTTTCTATTGTTGAGTTCTTGGCTTTTTTACAAAAGTTCTAAACGAATGCACGATTTTTTACACCGTTCGAAGTGGCTGGGGGATTATATCCGGCGTTATGAATCGAAACAGGGAGTAAGTTGGACCTCAAAGCTGATTTCAATCGGCTGTATGTGGACGATGATTTCTATTTCCGCTTTTGTTGTTCTGGAAAATTGGCATTTTCGTATCCTGCTTCTTGTTTTAGGGCTGATCGGTACGGTAAGCGTAATTTTTATTGTTCCTACTTCTAAAAAAGACCGGTAATTTCTGAAATAAATAAAGTCAGTCTTTGGCTTTTGAATCGTTATTTTTTAAGAATTATTTAATTTTTGAGAGCTGATTTGTTGGATAATATGTAAATATTATTTAAATTTCCCGTCTCTTAAAGAATTGTGTGTACGATCTATATTTGGGCTAAATATGTTGATATTCAGGATTTTTACCTGAAAAAATACCTTCCTTTTGATTGTTAAAAAAATCTTAACTTTCTTCTGTTTTTGTTTCGTGGGATACATTATTGGTAATCAATGTTTTGTGTTTTCAGAATTTTCAAGTTTAGTTGACATTAAAAAACGAACGTTTTTTTTGGCTGTAGTCCATAAAGGCGTTTAATGTTTAACCTAAAATTGAGTATTTATGAAAAAACGAATCGGACTTTTCGTATTCCTGTCATTTATAGGAATGCAAACGATTTTTGCCCAGACCGTTACAATAAACGGAAGGGTAACGGATGTTGCGGATAATGCGCCTTTACCCGGAGTAAGTGTTAGAATAAAGGGTAGTTCGGTCGGGGTGGCAACGGATATTGACGGGAAATATACTTTACCTGTGAACCGGCAAGATGTGTTGGAATTTTCGTTCGTGGGGATGGAAACGGTGGAAGTTCCTGTCGGAGATAAAAACGTGATTGACGTGCAAATGAAAGCGGTTTCCTTGAAAATGGAAGAAGTGGTGGTGACGGCTCAGGGGATGACCCGTCAGCAGAAGGCTTTGGGATATTCGGTGCAGAACCTGAAATCGGAAGAGTTGATGCAAACCCGTCAGATGGACTTGAATAATGCTTTAGTCGGAAAAGTAGCCGGGGTACGTTTTTGGGGAAGTTCGGGAGCTACTTTCGATGCCGGAAAAATTGTTTTAAGGGGAACCAGTTCATTGAATGCCGGAGGGAGTGAGCCCATTTATGTGGTGGATGGGGTGATTACCAGTGCGAATTCGATCAACATGGATGATGTGGAGTCGGTAAATGTGCTGAAAGGACCTGCTGCGACCGCTTTGTATGGTTCCCGTGGAGGTGACGGGGCGATTATTATTAAAACGAAGGGGTTGAAAGGGCAACGTATGGCTATAAATCTTAGTCATACACTTGCTTTTGAAAAAGTATACCTGCATGGAGATTATCAGAATGAATACGGAGGTGGAAATTTGGGAGCTACGGCAGAGATGTATACTTTTAAGTATAATCCGTCGAAACATCCGGCTTATTTGAGTGTCATGGACGGAGCTCCTTATTATGATTACGCTTCTGACGTAAGCTGGGGCCCCAGGATGGACGGACGTATGTATGCTCCCTGGTATGCCTGGGATCCTACTCATCCAAAATTCGGGCAGTTGGCCCGGTTCAGTCCGCCTCCGAAAGATAACCTGGAAGAATTGTTCCAAACCGGGATGATAAATACAACCAATGTATCGGTAGCTCATTCGGGGAAAAATTACATGTCGCGTGTTTCTTTTACGAATATATCCCGGAAAGGGATTATGCCCAATAGTGATGCGGCCCGCCGTTTCCTGTCCATCAAGACGAATTTTAAAGCTTCCGAACGGTTGAATATTGCTTTGGATTATAAATATTCATACCGGCGGAATCACAATAATGCTCAGGAAGGATACGGAAATACGGGAAATGCTTTTTATACCTTTACCCAGTGGTTTCACCGGAATGTAGATGTCCGGGACTTGAAAGATTACAAACGTCCGGACGGTACGTTCCGTTCCTGGAACATCAATTCTCCGACAAATTTAAAGCCTACTTATCATAACAATCCTTTCGCTATTTTTTACGAGGAAAACTGGCAGAGTGTCTATCAGTGGAATGTCTTCAGTGCGGATGCTTCCTATGAAATCCTTAGTAACCTGAAAGCCGGTATACGGGTAAACGGTAATTTACGTAATTATAACAGTTATACGGCTATCCCGATGAATCTGCTGGGAGAAACATCGCGTTACTCAACCAGTCAGAATAGTTTGATTGATATGCAGATACAGGGACGTGTAACTTGGTCCGATCAGTTTTTCGCTAATAAGTTGGCTTTGGATGCGGCTTTTTTCCTTGAAAACCGGAATTACCGGTATGAATCGGTGGGTGCTTTTACCCGGGACGGACTGATTATCGATAAATTTTTCAATGTCAGTGCTTCTTCCGGACTTCCGGGAGGTGAGAACAGTAAAACCCGCATGAAGGAGAGAAGTGTGTATGGGACGGTAACGGCCGGTTGGGACAATACCTATTATTTGGATCTTTCCTTGCGAAACGATTGGAGTTCGACCTTGCCCAAAGATAAAAACAGTTATTTGTACGGAGGTGTCTCTGCTTCTGTTATTGCCAGCAATTGGCTTAAGTCCGAATGGCTGAGTTTCTGGAAATTGCGTGCCTCCGTTGCACAGGTGGGTAAATCGACGAGTGCCTATAATATTTCGGAAGTGTATACGACGACGAAATACGGACAATTGACGGCGATGAGGCATGACGACCGGATGAAGGACCCGAATATCAAACCCACGATTTCCACGGCTTATGAAATCGGTACCGAATTCCGCTTGTTTAAAGACCGGATTTGGGGAGATTTTAATTTCTATAACCGGGATGCTAAAAATCAGATCATTAATATCGGTTTGACTCCTGCTTCCGGGTATTCTTCACGTACGATAAATGCCGGTAAAATCCGGAACCGGGGAGTTGAGCTGGCTATCGGCGGTTCGGTGGTTAAAACAAAGGATTGGATTTGGGATTTGAATTTCAATATCGCCCGGAATGTAAATACATTGATCGAATTGGATGGAAATTTGAAAACATACAATTGGGCCTGGCTGAGTTATAGTACCCGTTTGTATCTGGTAGCGGAGGTTGGTCAACCGATCGGTGTGATTCAGGGATCTGTCTGGGAAAAGGACGGGCAGGGTAATAAGATTTTGCGTAAACGGTCGAATGAAGGCCATCCTTACGGAGACTATACCTTGAATACGGTCAATAATGCGAAAGAAAAACTGGGTAACGTACAGCCGGATGCTACGGGAGGATTTTCGACTTCGCTCCGGTATAAAAATCTGGCTTTCGGGGCGTCTTTCGATTATCAGATCGGTGGAAATGTGGCTTCCGTCAGTAATATGTTCGGCGAAATGGCCGGTTTATTGGAAACAACCGTCGGTAAAAACGACCGGGGAGTGGACATCCGTATGCCGTTGGAACAGAACGGAGGGGTAAAAGTGGAAGGTGTCGTCAAAAATCCGGACGGGACATACTCACCTGTGTCTACTCATGTTGCCGCCAATTATTATTTTGATAAAAAAGGGAGTATCTGGGAAGACTATGTATATGATGCCAGTTATCTGAAATTGCGTGAAATTTCGCTGACGTATACCGTACCGGTGAGTTTGCTCAAACGTTTGGGCGGAGGAATCAAATCAGCCAGTTTGTCATTTGTAGCCCAGAATCCCTGGTTGATTTATTCGGGTATGCCCAATGTAGATGTTTCGGAGGTCGGTAATGCTTATAACAGCTATATAGAGCAGGGACAGGTTGCAAGTACCCGGAGTTTCGGTTTTACCATAGATATGACATTTTAATTAAAACAACAGGATTATGAAAACGATAAAATTATTGATACTGATTATCGCCGGAATGATATTGCTTTCGCGTTGCGACGATTTTGGAAGTGTAAATGTGGATCCCAATAAGGTATCGACTCCGGATACCCGTTATCTCTTTATGTATACTGCGCTTTATGTTCCTAATTTTGCCTGGGTGGGCAATTACGATCCCTGGAATCAGTTGTATCCTCAGTATATTGCCGAGCGGTTGAATATCCAGTATTCGAATTATGCTATGACGGAATTCAATACGAGTGGTTATTACCGCCGGATGATCCGTAATCTGGACGATATTATCCAGCTTTGTTCGGATGAAAAAACGAAAGGAGCAACCTGGGTACAGGCGTTCGGTAAGATTGAAAACCAGATTGCTGTAGCCCGTACATTGCGGGCCTATGCCTATATGCATCTGACGGATGCTTTGGGAATGATTCCTTATTCGGAAGCCAATAAAGCTTTGGAAGGTTTGTATACCCCTAAATACGATACCCAGGAATTTATTTATACCGATCTTGACAAAGAGCTGAACGAAGCTTTTACTCAATTCGATGTTTCTGCGGGGCTGGACGGGACATTTGATATATTTTACAAGGGGGATATGAATAAATGGAAAAGATTGAATGCAACTTTGCGTATGATGATGGCGATTAAATTATCGAAGGTCGCTCCAGCCATCGGGAAAACCCGTTTTGCCAAGGCTTATGCCGACGGTGGAATTACTGCAAATACAGATTTGTTCAAATATGCCTATCTGCCTGAAAATGCGAATGCCAATCCTTTGTGGGAGAATATGATTTTAGACGGGCGATGGGATTTTGTTCCTTCAGCTACAATTATCGATCAGTTGAAAGCTTATCACGATCCGCGTTTAAAGGCTTATACAGTTCCGAATGAGAACGGGGAGTATATCGGATTGCCTTACGGGTTGCGGAAGGACGACCTGCCTTCCTGGCAGACCGGAAGTTATTGCAATTTTCATCCGAAATATTATAAACAGGATGCGGCGATTACAATTATCTCGCCTTCCCACGCTCTGTTGTTGTGCGCAGAAGCTGCTGTAAGGGGATGGATTGGTGCGGATGCAGAATCGCTTTATAAAGCCGGTATAGAAGCTTCATTCAGTCAGCATGAATTGGAGTATGATCTGGATGCTTATTGTGCGCAGCAGGAGGTGGAATTTGCCGGTACGGAGGAACAGAAAATTGCTAAAATCGCTATGCAGCGCTGGCTGGCTAATTTTATGCAGGACGGAATCGAAGCCTGGTCGGACTGGAGACGTTTGGGCGTTCCCGATCTGAAGCCGGGTCCGAATGCGGACGTAACCCATATTCCCTACCGCCGTCATTATGCGTCGGACGATTTTACTCCCAATATGGCAAATTACGAGGCCGCTATCGCTTTACAGGGGCCGGATAATTTCGATACCCGGGTATGGTGGAATAAATGACATATTCGAAAGGCTGTAAATATTCCACCTGGGTATTGATAGATGGGCTGTCCGAAAGAGTCGAAACCGACTTGATCGGACAGCCTTATTCGGATGGATCAGACAACGATGTTTACGATCTTTTTGGGGACGATAATCATTTTCCGGATTTCTTTTCCGTCCAGGTATTTGGCGGTTTCCGGAGCAGCTTTTACGGCGGCTTCGA
The DNA here is from genome assembly GCF_003524185.1 of Culturomica sp. Taxonomy (NCBI): domain Bacteria; kingdom Pseudomonadati; phylum Bacteroidota; class Bacteroidia; order Bacteroidales; family Odoribacteraceae; genus Culturomica; species Culturomica sp. The sequence continues at coordinate 82,747 of NZ_DOED01000031.1, read as the reverse complement.
TTTCCGCATGATCTGCTGCCAGAGACAAGGCCAGTTTAAAACGGACTTTTCCGTTGAACGATACCGGGTATTCGAAACTGTCTTCCACCAGGAATTTTTCGTTCCATTCGGGGAATACTGCCGTCGTAACACTATCGGCATGTCCCAGTTTATGCCATAATTCTTCGGCGATATGGGGAGCAAAAGGAGCGATGGTGATAACCAAAGGTTCGAGTATGGCCCGTTTGCTGCATTTTAAGCCTGTCAGTTCGTTGGTACAGATCATAAAAGCCGGAATCGAAGTGTTGAATGAAAAATTCTCGATATCGGATTCGATTTTCTTGATGGTCTTATGCAATGTCTTCAGTTCTTCTTTGGTCGGTTCTTCATCTGTAATGATCAGTTTGTCGTCGTTGACGTATAATCTCCAGAATTTTTTCAGGAATTTGAAAACACCGTCTATACCTTGTGTATCCCACGGTTTATGGGCTTCCAGCGGTCCGAGGAACATTTCGTAAAGACGAAGGGTATCGGCTCCGAATTCCTCAATGATATCATCCGGATTAACGACGTTGTACATGGATTTGGACATTTTTTCCACCGCCCAGCCGCAGATGTATTTTCCGTCTTCCAGGATAAATTCCGCGTTGGCGTATTCCGGCATCCAATTGCGGAAGGCTTCCTGGTCGAGAACGTCATTGTGTACGATATTGACGTTGACATGGATTTCCGTTGTTTCGTATTGGTCTTTTAACCCGTAGGAAACGAATTTATTGGTGCCTTGTATCCGGTAAACGAAGTTGGAGCGTCCTTGTATCATCCCTTGATTGATCAGCTTCTTGAACGGTTCGGATTCGCATACATACCCCAGATCATACAGAAAGTGATTCCAGAAACGGGAATAGATCAGGTGGCCGGTGGCATGTTCGGCTCCTCCCAGATATAAATCGACATTTTTCCAATATTCGTTGGCTTCTTTGCTTACCAATGCCTTGTCGTTGTGCGGATCCATGTAGCGTAAGTAGTAAGCTGAAGAACCTGCAAATCCGGGCATGGTATTTAATTCCAGCGGATAACCTTCTTCTGTTTGCCAATTTTGGGCCCGTCCCAATGGCGGTTCTCCGGTTTCCGTCGGTAGGTATTTGTCGATTTCCGGTAGCTCAAGCGGTAATTTCGATTCATCCAGCATATAAGGCATATCGTCTTTGTAATAAACCGGAAACGGTTCTCCCCAATAGCGTTGGCGGCTGAAAATAGCGTCCCGCAAACGGTAATTGATTTTGCTTTTGCCAATCCCCCGCTTTTCTACGTCTTCGGCGATGTATTTAATCGCTTCTTTGACCTCCATGCCATTGATTACACCGCTGTTGATCATTTTTCCTTCCTTGGCATCGTAGGAACTTTCAGAAAGGTCGATCGGCTGGCCGTTGTCAATGACCGGTACGATGGGCAGATTGAATTTACGGGCAAAGGCATAGTCCCGGCTATCGTGGGCCGGAACAGCCATAATAGCTCCTGTTCCGTAACCGGCAAGCACGTATTCACTGATCCATACGGGTATGGCCTGTTGTGTAAAAGGATTGATGGCATATGAACCCGTGAATACTCCGGTTACTTTTTTGACTTCACTTTGACGTTCCCGTTCGGTACGTTTTGCTACATAGTCGAGGTATTCATTCACGGCTTGCTGCTGGGCCGGAGTGGTCAGTTGCTTTACGTAATCACTTTCCGGAGCCAGTACCATAAAGCTGACACCGAAAATCGTATCGGGGCGGGTGGTGAATACCTGTAATTTCAAGTCGTTGTTTTTCACATCGAAAATGATATCGGCACCTTGTGAGCGTCCGATCCAGTTGCGTTGGATGTCTTTGAGGGAATCCGACCAGTTGATCCGGTCCAATCCGTCGAGCAGGCGCTGTGCGTAGGCAGAAACGCGTAGCGACCATTGACGCATTTTTTTCTGTACGACCGGATAGCCGCCCCGCACGGACAGGCCTTCTTTCACTTCGTCGTTTGCCAGTACGGTACCCAGTTGGGGGCACCAGTTGACCATGGTTTCAGCCAGGTAAGCCAAACGATAATTCAACAGAATCTCCTGTTGTTCCTTTTCAGTTTTAGTTTTCCATTCTTCTGCCGTAAATTGAAGGTTTTCCCCACAAGCTACATTTAATCCTTCAGTTCCTGTACTTTCAAAAGCTTTCACTAATTCTGCAATAGGCATTGCCTTTTGTTCGTCGTTGCAATAAAAACTATTGAACATCTGGATAAAAGCCCATTGTGTCCACTTGTAATAGTGGGGATCGCAGGTGCGGATTTCCCGGTTCCAATCGAATGAAAAACCGATTTTATCCAGTTGTTCCCGGTAACGGGCTATATTTTTATCCGTCGTGATAGCGGGATGTTGGCCGGTTTGAATGGCATATTGTTCTGCCGGCAAGCCATAGGCATCGTATCCCATGGGATGAAGTACGTTAAAACCTTTGAGGCGTTTGTAACGGGAGTATATGTCGGAAGCGATATAACCGAGCGGATGTCCTACATGCAAGCCTGCTCCCGAAGGATAAGGAAACATGTCCAATACGTAGTATTTCGGTTTGGCAGGATCTGTGTCTACCTGATAGGTTTTGTGTTCTTTCCAGTAGCTTTGCCATTTTTTCTCGACTTCCTTGAAATTATATTCCATAACGCTATGTGATATTTATTTATGATTTCATTTTGAGGCACAAAGATATAAAGGAAAAACCAAAAGCTGAAACGGAGAGAAGGAAATAAAAAAACAGACATAAAAAACGTGCAGACAGATTTACCGCCTGCACGTTTTAATATGTCCGCAAATTTTTATTTCTGTGTAGAAGGAGCTAAATTGAAATTCAATCCCATTTCGAATTTGGTACTTTCATTGACGATAACCACCATATCGGCCATGGCCATTTTCATCATCATAATCATGAAATCGCCGTTTGCGTCCATACCCTGAACAATTTCGTTAATCAGGCCCATAAAAGGCTGCATCATATCCCGGGTCACGTAGGCTTCCAATTTGTTGTTTGTAATTTTGTAGTTAAGAGGAAGGCCTTCTTTCAGAATTTTGTCCAGGTCGATGGCCGGATTCTCTGAGGCTCTGGATGTCAGTGAAGGCAATCCGTCCGGAAACATCACGTCTAAGTGCGGTATCAGGTAAACTTTGTCACCTTTGATTTTGTAAGAAACTGCTCCGGCAGGAGATTGGGTGGGTTGACCGTCCTCCCCTTTGATGGAAGCAACCAGTTCACCGTCGGCTTTGAACGTGACATTGAACAGGTATTCTTTTACATAAGCCCCCATTAATTCATTGATGACATTTCCAAAGTCTTTGTTGGAAATGTGATTTTCGATGAACATAACAGAGTCGGTGGCGTTTTCCAAACGAACATTGATTATCGGGTCGTTCTCATCTCCGGTTGCTGTGTTCCAGGTGTTTACCAACGGAGATACATCGTCGTCATCGTCACTACAAGAGGTGAATGCTGCACAGCTTAAGGCAAGCATGAATAAATAAAGTAATCCTTTTTTCATTTTCGTTTTTAATTAGTTGTTAGACAAAATAAATCGGTGTTGATTTATTATTATTGAGGTGTAAAAAATGGCGCCATTTTTTGATTATAATATATAAAAAAGCAAAAAGAATGCCATTTTGTGAAAAACAAAGTGTTCTTTTTTCAATTTTTATTTTCAGTCGTTTTTATGACGGAAAGGGTTTAGTTTCGGTGGTTTGATGTCGAATAGGTTGTAACTTAAAGCTAACGTTCCCCGCATGTGGAGCATTTTATAATCGAAATACTGGTTATCCGGTTTAAAAATATCTTTCATACCGCAACTGAAACGCAGTCCGATTTCGATGCGGGAAAATAATTTTCGTTCGTATCCCAGGATAATGCCTGCATCCCAGTTATCCAGAATATCGTTGAAGTTGATATTCAGAGGTTCGTCATCTATGGCTCCGTTGTAAATACCTTCATCGGTCATCATAAAGCCTTTGTTTACCTTGATATCGAATTTCCCTTGTAAGATATAAGCGAAATAGGCACCGAATATCAACCGGTCTTTTTGATTCCTGAACGTGTACTTGGCATATACCGGAATTTCCAGCATGGTGAAATTCATTCCCATTTCGGCAGATCCTGTAAACCGGGCGATGACGTCGTTTTTTTCGTCGTTGAACCGTTGGTTTTCGATTCGGGCATCGGCATCGATAGATACTTTTTTATAGGAAACTTCTGCGCCGATACCCCACCTATTTGTAATCGGAAAGCTCAGTTTTGCTCCCAGGGAGGGATAGAGTTGAGGATAGGGATTAAAAGGGCTTGGGACGTTGCTGAACGGAAAAGGTATCGCCCCTCCGATATCCGTTCCCAATTGTACTCCCAAAGCAAAACGATATTCTACATTTTGAGTTGAAGGGATCGTATCTTGTTGAGCCTGTACTGATAAACCGATCAATAAGAATAGTATAACGATATAGGATGCTATTTTCATAATGTGCTTTTTAAGTCTGTCGGCTTAGTTGATTTTACGTTTCGGGTTTCTTTTTGTATAAAGATTATAAAACCTTTTGTGTATTATCAGTTGTAGAATATTTAATAGTTTATGACGACATTGTCAGCAGTCAGCTTACTTCCGACAGCACCGATAAAAATATCTCCTTTCCGGCTGGATGTCATGACGATAGCGATGTGTGTCGGTTCGATATGGTTGTAGGCGCTGTTGTATTCGATGGGAATCGTGTATGTGTGCCAGTTTTTTAGCGTTTGGTTTTTTCCGTCGAATATGAGTTCCCCTTCCCCGAGTATTGTCAGATCTGGAACCGGTTTTTCGTGGTATTCCAGTGCGCCTTTTCCACCCCAATGTAGAATTTTTACCCAGATTCGTCCGGAATCTGTTCCGGTCAGGTTGTGAAGTTTATATTTCCCGCTTTCTTTTACAGATTGTTGTAATTGACTACCTGCTATATATTTGGCGTCGACACTGATGGATATCGGTTTTAACGTGAAGGGAATTCCGAAATGAGTCATAGCCGGCGGATTGTTCAGGGCTGAAATTTTCATTTTGAATTTCCCGGTAAAGATAGTTCCTGCCGTAATCAGTTCTCCGATACCCAAGCTGTTCAGGTTCTGCAACCCGGTTGTCATTTCTGCTGCTTTTCCACTATTGTACAAAACCGGTTTGGTACCTTGTACAAAACTGTTGTTAGCTGTTGCCCAGCCTAGGCCTTCTCCCGGAGTAGGATCGATATTTACACTTTTGCTTCCTTCGTTGATCCACAATTCGAAATCAGAATTTTCAATGGAAGAAACGAGTTGGATGTTCCAGGTTCTTTCATCTCCGTTTGCTGCTTTTAATGTGATGTGTTTTTCAGTATCCGAAGGTGAGGTAAACGTGAAAGAGTCTCCGTCATTATAATCCACATATTCAGCATCTTCTGTTTTAGTGAAAACAGGGGTGATGATGAGGGGCCAGCTCAGGTTCTTTTTCAAGATGATGCGGATGTTGTTCCGCCATTTGGAAACCGAAGCTTCTTCTTCCGTCAGATTTATGGACTCTAATTCTATCTCGGCATTCAGTTTATCTACCAATTTGATCTCTGCCGGATGTGGTTTTCCGCTTTCGGAGATCAGGTAAAAATTGTGTGAGTCATATATATTCTCAAAAGTAAATTCCTTGAGATTTAATTTTTGATCATTTGCACTGATGGCGTCATCCGTCGTTTTGGAAAGACGGATATCTGTAGAAATCGTCAAGGGAAAATTTTTTCTTCCGAATTCCAGCGGAATTAAAACCACATTGTCATTGATAATTATATTTTCCCGGTCCAGTTCTATACCCGGAGAAATATTTGTAATAGCAAAAGAAATAATTTCAGCATCGTCACTCAGATCATTGACTTTCGTACACGAAGCCAGCCCCAACAATCCTGTCAATAAAAAGTAAAGAATACGCTTTTGCATAAAATTTTATTTAAATTATAATTTGTCTATGTCCGAGATTTAAATATTCAGCAAAATGAATGCCAAAAATACGTTGTCGGATTTATAATTCTATTCCGGTAAATATTCGTAAGGCATAACCGATACCGAAACTGATCGCAGCAATGCCGAGACTGATGATAGCCATTTCGGAGAAACGCCGTTTAAAGCTTTCGCTACGTACAACAGCATAATAATAGTTGAAGACAGCGATAATGAGCAAGGCTCCGGAGAGGCAAACACCCAAAGCTCCGTATACGTTCGGCATAAATACGAACGGTGCTATCAATACAATAACAGTGATTATATACGCAATTCCGGTGTAAATGGATGCTTTTATTGCATTTTTTCCGTCTTTTTCTGCCCGGGTAGACAGGTATTCCGAGGCTGCCATTGAGAGTGCAGCAGCGATTCCGGTGATTCCGCCTGTAAGAGCAACCAGTCTGGGAGATTGCAGCGCAAATGTGTAACCGGCCAGGGCTCCTGTAAATTCGACTAAGGCGTCGTTCAACCCCAATACCACAGAACTCATATAATTCAACCCTTCCTCGTCAATCAGACCGATGAGCTTGATCTCGTGTTTTTCTTCTTCCGTTGCCATCGTCTGCAGATCAACGTTGTCCCAGTTTTTGTATACATGTTGGGCGATGACTTCCCCCTTTTCCATCAGTTTGATTCCGAATGTCAGGCCGAATAAACGGGCAACCCAGACACAACGCCGGATTTTCCAACGATCGGGAGCCGGTGTACAGCCGGTGTATTTTTCGAGCAAGCGGTAATGCTTCATCTCTTCTTCGGCTAGTTCAGAAAGAATCTGCCGGTTGTGTGCATTTTTTTGTATCCGTGACAGACGGTTGTAAATGTGATATTCTGTAATTTCATTTACCTGAAAGGTTTTAAGTTGTTTGATTTCTTCAGAAGACATGGTGTATTAAATTTAAGATGAAAATAAAAGAGGCTTTTGACGGCCTCTTTTAATCACTGTCGTTTAGATTAACGACATGAAATATGGTGAAGTTACTTTATTCATCAAAGAATAAAATGATCACTGATGGATCTGTGTTCTAAAACGTTCCGGATGGTTTCCGCAAACATATCGGCTACAGAGATGATTTTGATCTTGGAACTTTGTTTTTTCAATGGGATGGAATCGGTGAAAATCACTTCTTCTAAGGCCGATTTTTCGATCCTTTCATAGGCTTCACCTGAAAGAACGGCATGTGTTGCAACAGCTCTTACTGTTTTTGCACCCATTTTCTTCAGCATATCGGCTGCTTTACAGATCGTTCCGGCTGTATCGATCATATCGTCGACGATAACGACATTTTTATCTTCGACATTACCGATCACTTTCATTTCAGCCACTTCATTCGGTTTCTCCCGTGTTTTATGACAGATAACCAATCCTGAATTGAAGAATTTTGCCCATGAATTAGCCCGTTTTGAACCGCCGATGTCCGGAGAAGCAATCGCCAGATTATCCAGTTTTAAGGATTGGATATAAGGAGCCAGTACGGTTGAGCCATACAGATGATCTACCGGAATGTCAAAAAATCCCTGAATTTGGTCGGCGTGTAAATCCATTGTCATGATCCGGTCAACACCTGCTGCATGGAGCATATTGGCAACCAATTTTGCTCCGATGGCTACACGGGGCCGATCTTTGCGGTCTTGACGGGCAAAACCGAAATACGGAATTACGGCTATGACTTTGTAGGCGGATGCCCGTTTAGCGGCATCAATCATCATAAGCAACTCCATAAGGTTATCACTGGGCGGAAATGTGGACTGTATGATAAATACATGGTCCCCTCTCACGGTTTCGTCGTAAGCGGTTGCAAATTCCCCGTCGCTGAAATGCAATAAGGTTTTTTTACCTAATTCTAAATCGAGAGATTTAGCGATGTTGTCAGCAATATATCTGCTGTTTTCTCCGGTAAAAATCTTGACTTCGGAAAGATCTGACATATAAATTTTGTTCTTGATTACACTACTGCAAAAGTATATAATTAATCGGAAATACCGAAAGATTTAATCTATAAAGCCGGGAGGAAAATTTTAGATTTTAATTTTAAGTGTGGCACAGAGGTCGGTCCGATAAAAATTTATGATTTACGGTTTTTGATTGGAGTTGCAGACCGGTTTTCAGAGGGGTTTTTGATTGATATTATAAAATTGCAGAGTCATTAAATCACAAAAAAGATGTTGAGCAAAAAATGAAAACGAATCAGGTTGAAACGGAATCGTAAATCAAAAATCAGAAATTGTAAATCAGAAAAAGATTGGTTTTTTGCTTTGTTCTTTAAATTACCGATAACTGGACGATTTTTTTTATCTTTACCCCAAATAACTATTTAAACTCATAATTTATGAAAGAATTACAAGGATACATTGAGAAGAACAAAGAACGTTTTTTGGAAGAATTATTTGAATTGATACGAATTCCTTCGATATCTTCGGAAGCCGAACACAAACCGGATATGTATAAATGTGCCGAGAAGTGGTGTGATATATTGTTAAAAGCCGGCGCAGACAAAGCTGAAGTGTTTGAAACGGAAGGTAATCCGGTAGCTTACGGAGAGAAAATTGTAAATCCGGCTTTACCGACGGTGTTGGTATACGGACATATGGATGTGATGCCTGTTGATCCGCTTGATTTATGGAATACGAAGCCGTTTGAGCCGGTTGTAAAAGATGGTAAAATATGGGCCCGGGGAGCGGATGATGATAAAGGGCAGAGTTTTATGCATGCCAAGGCTTTTGAATATATGGTGCAAACCGGAAATTTGCCTTGTAATGTGAAATTTATGATAGAGGGAGAAGAAGAGATCGGTTCGCCCAGCCTGCCTAAATTTTGTCAGGAGCATAAAGATATGTTGAAGGCAGATGTTATTTTGGTTTCGGATACGAGCATGATTGCTGCGGATATACCTTCCATTACAACGGGTTTGCGGGGATTGGCCTATTGGCAGGTGGAAATGACAGGACCTTGCCGGGATTTGCATTCGGGATTGTTCGGTGGGGCTGTGGCTAATCCGATCAATGTTCTGGCTAAAATGATTGCCCGGATGGTGGATGATAAAGGTCATATTACAATTCCCGGATTTTATGATGATGTGTTGGTTGTGAGTGCTGCCGAAAGAGCAAAAATGGCAGAAGCGCCTTTCAATCCGGAGGCTTATAAAAAAGCACTTGGTGTGGATGATGTATTCGGCGAAGAGGGATATACGACCAATGAAAGAACGGGAATTCGTCCTACATTCGATGTTTGCGGAATTTGGGGAGGATATACCGGCGAAGGTTCAAAAACCGTATTGCCTTCTAAAGCATTCGCTAAAATAAGCTGTCGGTTGGTACCGAATCAGGATCACGAGAAGATTGCGGTATTGTTTAAGGAGTATTTTGAATCGATAGCACCGGATTATGTGAAGGTAGAAGTAACTTCTTTGCATGGAGGACCGGCTTATGTTTGTCCGATTGATTTACCGGCTTATAAGGCAGCAGAGAAGGCGTATGCAGAAGTGTACGGAAAAAATCCGGTACCTTTCCGTTCCGGAGGCAGTATTCCTATTATTGCCGCTTTTGAACGGATTTTAGGAATCAAATCTGTATTGATGGGATTCGGTTTGGAATCGGATGCCATTCATTCTCCGAATGAAAATTATCCGTTGGAGCAATTTTTTAACGGTATCAAGACAATTCCTCTGTTCTATAAATATTTTGCGGAACAGCATTAATTGCCAGAATAATAAAGCCCGTTCGGTATCATCTGTTTTTTCCGGAAGGGTAATACACTACAATAACCGGGAAGCGCTTCCCGGTTATTGTAGTGTATTACCGTTTCCACTTGCTGTAATTGCAGCCGTATACCACTAAAGCATCCTGTCAGGAGATACTCAAAAAAAGATTGCGGGTGAATTAATTTTCCTCTTTCAAAGGTTTGAATCCATGGCCCAGGATTTCTTTAGAATCGATTACGTTAATAAAGGCATCCGGATCGATTTCCTGTATGCGGTGTCTCAGTATCATCATTTCGCGACGGGTTAAAACCGTATAGATAACATTCCGCTCTTCGCCCTGGTACATTCCGACGGCAGGCAATAAAGTGGCTCCCCGGTTGATATCGTTTATGATGACTTGTTTTACCATATCGACTTGTTTGGTTACAATCATCATGGTCTTGTAGACAGATCCTCCTTCCAGTACGACGTCGATAACCTTTCCTTCGATAAAGACAACGATCCAGGAATACATCGGTAGTGTCCATTCTCCGAATGCGAGGACGGTAGTCAATGTGATGGTACAATCCACTAATATGACTAATTGCCCTAAGGAAATGTGAGTGTATTTGTTCAGAATCATAGCGATGATATCCGATCCACCGGAAGTTGCCCGGGATTTGAAAATCATCCCGATCCCGATTCCATAGACGATTCCTCCGAAAATAGCAGAGAGTAGTTCCTGGTTTTCTCCCAGTAAAGCTCTGTACCCGTATATTTCGTGGATAAGACCCATAAAGAGCGGAATAGCAAAAGTGCATATAACCGTTTTAATGCCGAATTTGGGTCCTAGGAAATAAATGCCGATCAGCAGTAATGGAATATCCATGCACAAAGCCGTTAACTCGGTACGCCATCCTAATAGATGGTGTAATACGATAGACAACCCATAAGTACCTCCCGGGGCGAACCGATTGGGTTCGGCAAATAGAACCGCTCCCAGGGCGAAAATAAAACATCCTCCTATCAACCAGGAATAAGTAATAAAAAAATCTTTAGAAAATAGTTTCTCTTTTGTAACGAAAGCCATAACATACAACTTATAATTTGACGATGGCAAATGTATAAATTGTTTTCAGCATTAATTTCCGTTTCTGATCGTTTGGTAATATTGTTATATTATTTATGATCAGTGTTTTATGTGTTTGTGGGTGTGCATATTCATACACTTGTCGGCATATTTATACAAAAACCTTTTTTCAATCTGAAAACGATTGAATTTTTTGATTAATAATTTTTATGTACCCCAGATTTCGCGGATTTGATGATTTATGACTATGATCCGGAGGAACGGGATCGTTTTGAAAAAATTTTAAATTGGGTATATAAGCCGGCTTGAGGAGGATTTATGATTGCACAAATCAGCTTATTGCAGATAAGGAATCAAGTTGCGGCAGAATCGTAAATCTAAGATCATAAATCAAAAATAATTACATCCGGGTACGATAAGTCAGCGTTGTTTTCTTCGGTTTTTGAATAGTCCATGGCGGATTTGGCCCCGGTCGGGATTGATGAGTAAAGTTAAGTCGATAAAAGGAAGGATACTGATACGGGGGGCTTTATCGTATGAATTTACAAAGGTACCATCCGGTTGTGTTGTCTGTCCGATCCATTCGGATATCCGGATATAGGCTGCTTTACAGGCGGCTGAAATTCCGACCCGGGGACTGATGTAGTAAGTGAGTCTGACATTGCCTTCCAGAGCATAGTCCGAAGACAGGTCGATACTGTATAAGAGAGCGTTTAAACTATAATGGAAACGGTTGGAAAAATACGAGTCGAATTGCAGGCCTCCGTAATACAATACTTTTTTGTTCAGGATTTGCGTATGATAAAGTGAGTGAAAGTAATCGAACGGGGGAATTGTATTTTTTCCGCTGCTTAAATAAAATTCAGTTCCCAAACGGAAGCTGAGAATCTTTTCCGGTGCAGGATTAGGGCATCCCAATACCTGCGGATTTATGAGCCAGGAGAGAATCAATTCGTGACGCATGGCTATACCGGGATCCAATTTTACAGAATCGGCAATGAGGTCTTTAAAACCTGTCGATTGAAGAATTTTTAATCCCGGCCAGGGGTAGTATAACGTATGTTCGCTGCTGAAAGAAATGCGATTGCCGTGTAGCCAGCGATGTTTGATTCCCAGGTTGGGCATAATCCACTCTTCGCCTATATGCAGCAAGAGTTCCGTCGATTTTGTCATTCCGATGCGGGAGGTATTGAAAAGACTCAATTCTGCCCCATCGCTTTTGATGATTCCGGCTGTTCCCGTATGCCAGGAAGAAGTAACCGGCTGGCCTTTGCTTTTCCCCGGAATATTCCGTTGCAGCCATTGATTTTCGTCTTTGCTTTCTTGTGCGGGAAGAGAATAAAATAAAAAAGAAAGCAGAATCGATAATATGATTTTCATAAAAATTGGCGGTAATATTCTAAAATTGATTTTATTGCATGTGCCGGAACGAAATCGGTTATGTCTTCGCCTTTTTCGATCTTTTCCCGGATTTCGGTGGAAGACAGCGGGAAAAGAGGAGCATCTATTTTTGTGATGTGTGTGTGTGAAATGGCCGAAATGTCAATACCGGGACGTGGATACACAAAAACCGGCCACCGGGCGGTGATTTCTTCGTGTTTTTTCCACAAATGGAAATTACGTAAGTTATCGGCTCCGATGATCAGGGCGAATGTCTTCTCCGGATGATTTGCCGATAGTTTGTTTAATGTGTCAATTGTATAGGACGGTTTGGGCATTCCGAACTCGATGTCACATGCCTGCATATTTTTTTCTCCGGTCAAAGCGGCTTCCAGAATTTCCAAACGCTTGTTTTCTGTGAGTAAGGTATCATTTTTTTTCAATGGATTATGCGGACTGATGACGAACCAGATTTCGTCGCATAAATGATTTATCAGCAAATATTTTGCTATCTGGATGTGCCCGTTGTGAATCGGGTTGAATGAACCGAAAAAAAGTCCTGTCATGAAATTCAATGTTGGAATAAACGGTCAAATATATGATTTTATTATTACTTTTGCGCCCGCAAAAAAAAATTGATACGTATAAATTTTAAGTGTAAAGAGGATTTTTTATGCCTGTAGATTTTACCGATTTCATAGATTGAATGATTTTTGATTTTAAAGAGAAGCAGGACAATAGAATCACAAAGTAAAAAAGGCAAATCATAAATAATATGTTGGATTTTATAACAATTATCGATTATATCGGGACATTCGCTTTTGCGATCAGTGGTATTCGTCTGGCATCGGCCAAGCAGTTCGATTGGTTCGGTGCCTACGTTGTCGGTTTGGCTACAGCTATCGGCGGCGGAACGATTCGTGATATATTGCTCGGCGTGACTCCTTTTTGGATGACCCAGCCGGCTTATCTGATCGTTACCGGAGTAGCCGTATTGTTTGTGATCGCATTTGGAAAATACGTTATTCGTTTGAATAATACGTTTTTTATTTTCGATGCTATCGGCTTAGGGCTGTTCGCTGTCGTCGGAATAGAGAAGAGTCTGGCTTGCGGGTTTGATTTTTGGGTAGCCATCATTATGGGAACAATGACGGGTGCTGCCGGAGGAGTGATTCGGGATGTCTTTATCAATGAAGTACCTTTGATCTTTCGCAAAGAAATATATGCTATTGCCTGTATTTTCGGCGGTTTCGTCTATTATGTATGCATGCATATCGGTTTCCCGCCGGCATTTACCCAATTGGTTGCTGCGATAGGTGTGATTATGGCGCGTGTATTGGCTGTAAAGTATCACATCAGTTTACCGGTATTGAAGGGACTGTAAATAGATTTTGGATTTACGATTTTAGATTTACGATTCTGGTTCAGCTCGATTCGTTATTTACATTCCGCCGATTTGTGTGATTGGTCAAAAATCGTAAATTAAAAATCCTTTTCAGTCCGGCTTGTGTAGCCCGTCTGAAATTTAAAATCTACAATCTGCATTTAAAACGCCGGATTTGTTTCAGGCGTTTGTCAGGAAATCTCTGACTTTTTTTTCTGCTTCGGCTTGTGCTTCCGTTAAATTGTCATTAACGATGATCGTATCAAACCGATCGGCAAAGCTCATTTCGTATTCGGCTTTGTTTACCCGTTCTTCAATTTTTTCAGGACTGTCGGTATTCCGTCCGATTAACCGCTGGCGCAGGCATTCGATTGAAGGAGCCTGTATAAAAATGGAGAGCGCATTTTTTCCGAATTTTTGTTTGATATTGATACCTCCTTTGACATCGACATCAAAGAGAACTGTGTGCCCTTTTGCCCAGATACGCTCGACTTCCTGTTGAAGGGTACCGTAGAAACAGCCGGGATAAACTTCTTCCCATTCGAGGAATTCATGGGCAGCAATTCGTTTTTTAAAATCGTCCTGGGTGAAGAAATAATATTCTTTTCCATGTTGTTCCTTGCCTCTCGGTTGACGGCTGGTTGCCGATATTGAAAATTCCAGCTCCGGGTTTTTATCCAATAAATACTTGACGATGGTGCTTTTCCCGGCTCCGCTCGGTGCTGAAAATATGATTACTTTTCCCATAGATAGACCCCCATTTATTTTGACTTACGATTTCTGATTTTTGATTTACGATTCTGTTCGAACTTGATTCATTTTTATTTTTTGCTCAACGTCTTTTTGTGATTCCATGACTCAGCGACTTTATATATCTATTAAAAATTGTAAATCAAAAATCTTTAACAGGCCGCTCTGTATGTCTGATCGTAAATCTGAAATTAATAACCGTGTTTTTATAAAATATTCAAGCTTTGTTCTTTGATTTTTTCAAGTTCGTCTTTCATACGTACAACCAATTTCTGTATGTCGTGATCGTTGGCTTTTGAACCCATCGTATTGATTTCTCTTCCGATTTCCTGGGAAATAAATCCGAGCTTACGTCCGGGAGCTTCCTCTTTTTCTGCCGTTTCGATAAAATATTTGCAATGGTTATTCAAACGTACTTTTTCTTCGGTAATGTCCAGTTTCTCGAGGTAATAAATGATTTCCTGTTCCATGCGGTTTTGATCGACATTACGGATTTCCTCCCATTCTTTCATTTTTTCCATAAGCCGTTGACGTACGCTCTCTATCCGGCGCCCTTCGTATTGAGGCACTTCGGCAGCAAAACTTTTGATCAGATCGATACGATGCAGAATATCCCGGATCAGTACTTCGCCTTCCTGAATCCGGAAAGTATCGAGAGCTTTCAATGCTTTTTCGATACCGCTTTTTAAAGCCAGCCATTCCTCCTCGTTCAACTCTTCAGTTTGTTGCTTTAAGGTATCCGGAAAGCGCATAATGGTTTGGAGTAATTCGTTGTTATCGGTATCTATGCCTAATGTACCAGCGATTTCTGTCATTTGCCGGAAATATTGTTCTATTACCGGGCGATTGAGGGCAACCGTTTTGTCGGTTTCCGAATTATCGAAATAGATGCTCACATCGACTTTGCCCCGTTCGAGGTAAGTTTTCGCAAGATTACGGATGTCCATTTCTTTTTCTCTATAAAGATTCGGCATCCGGAGGTTGATATCCAATTGTTTGGAATTCAGGCTTTTTACTTCGATAACGACTTTCTTCTGATTGTATTCAACCGTCGCTTTACCGAAACCGGTCATGGATTTTATCATAATATATTGATTTCTATGTACTTTATTAAATTAGTTTTCCGTTTAAAGACTTTTATAATTTTTGATTAAAAAGATTATAAAATTTCCGAATCAGTCAATAGACTTGTTTCGAAACACAAAAATAACTTTTTTGCCGGATAAACTGCCGGAGATTGGAAATTATGTTATTGACGGGTGCGGGGGAACTGCTTTCGGTTGAATTTATGATTTTCTATATCGGATAACGGTTAGGGAAGTTGATTTTAGGGGTATATTTCTGTAAAATAAAAATCATTATCTTTACGGTCTGAAAATTCTTTTGTCGTTTAGGGAGAAAGGATTACGGTTAAAAAGAGCCGGATAAGTATGGAAAATGGCTGTCCGGGATATTCACATGAACAAAGGAGTCGCTTAAAATTTAAATAGAATATATGGAAAATATCCGCAATTTTTGCATTATAGCACATATCGATCATGGGAAGAGTACACTGGCAGATCGTTTGCTGGAGTATACGGGAACTGTGACGGGAAAAGATTTGCAGGCGCAGGTGCTGGACGATATGGATCTGGAAAGAGAGAGAGGGATTACGATTAAAAGTCATGCCATACAGATGGATTATCTGTATAAGGGGCAAAAATATGTATTGAACCTGATTGATACTCCGGGACATGTGGATTTCTCGTATGAGGTTTCCCGTTCTATCGCTGCTTGTGAAGGGGCCTTGTTGATTGTCGATGCTACTCAGGGAATTCAGGCCCAGACCATATCCAATCTCTATCTGGCGGTAGAGAATAACCTGGAGATTATTCCGATATTGAATAAAATGGATATGCCGAATGCCATGCCCGAGGAGGTGAAGGATCAGATTGTGGAACTGATCGGATGCAAGCGGGAAGATATTATTGAAGCCAGCGGAAAGACCGGATTGGGGGTAGAAGAGATTTTGCACGCAATTGTGGAGCGTGTCCCGCATCCGGAGGGCTTTCCGAGCCAGCCTTTACAAGCTCTGATCTTTGATTCGGAGTTCAATTCTTTTCGGGGGATCATTACCTATTGCCGTATTGTCAACGGGAGTTTGAAAACCGGGGATAAGGTAAAGTTCGTCAATACCGGAAAAGAATATATAGCGGATGAAATCGGGGTGCTTCGTCTGAAGCCGGAGCCCCGCAAGGAGTTAAAAACCGGAGATGTGGGTTATATCATTTCCGGTATCAAGACTTCTTCGGAAGTGAAAGTCGGGGATACGATTACGCATGTGAATGAACCGTGTGATGTGGCGATTGACGGTTTTGAGGAAGTAAAGCCGATGGTCTTCGCGGGTATTTATCCGATAGATGCCGAAGATTATGAAGATTTACGGGCTTCGATCGAGAAATTGCAGTTGAATGACGCTTCATTGACTTTCGAGCCTGAATCGTCGGCAGCTCTTGGTTTCGGTTTCCGTTGCGGATTTTTGGGTATGCTTCATATGGAAATTGTACAGGAGCGTCTTGACCGGGAATTCGATATGAATGTCATTACGACGGTTCCCAACGTAATGTATATTGCTCATACGACTAAAGGAGAAGTATATGAGATGCACAATCCGTCGGATATGCCGGTAGCCAATGCCCTGGATTTTATTGAGGAGCCGTTTATCCGGGCCCAGATCATTACGCCTACGGAGTATATCGGCCCGATTATGACCCTTTGTCTTGGAAAACGGGGTATTTTGCTCAATCAGCAATATCATACCGGAAACCGGATCGAGATTACATATGAAATGCCGTTGGGAGAGATCGTATTCGATTTTTACGATAAGTTGAAAAGTATAACGAAAGGATATGCTTCTTTCGATTATTATCAGATCGGCTACCGGAAGGCAAATCTGGTCAAACTGGATATTTTGCTGAATGGGGAATCGGTCGATGCCCTTTCGGCTTTGATCCATTTCGACAATGCTTATGATTTCGGCCGGCGGATTTGTGAAAAACTGAAAGAATTGATTCCCCGCCAGCAGTTCGATATTGCGGTACAGGCGGCTATCGGTGCAAAAGTCATTGCCCGTGAAACGATAAAGGCTGTCCGGAAGGATGTGACGGCCAAATGTTACGGAGGTGATATTTCCCGTAAGCGTAAATTACTTGAAAAACAGAAGAAAGGAAAGAAACGGATGAAACAGATCGGTAATGTCGAGGTTCCCCAAAAAGCTTTCCTGGCTGTGTTGAAACTCGATTAATGATAATTTCTGACAAGCCGTGTATGAAAAAACGATAAGAAAGTTGATGACCGGGAGGGCAGGTGATTATGTTTTAAAGTTCCTTTTCATATACGGAATGTACAGATGATACTTTGGAAATGCTGAAGGCTTCTTTTTTGATTCAGCAAGTCCGGGATAAAGAGTTGGTTTGAGGGCATACAGCAGATCGAAGCAAACGGAGGAGACCATTGTACGGTATTACAATTTCTCAACCGGACGATCGAAATGCCCGGTGAGAAGTATAGATAATACCCATTCGCTATAAATTTAATCTTTTTATGATGGAATATTTCAATAAAGAAACTGCGGAACAATTGACTCTGGTGGCTGTTTTTAAAGCCAAACCGGGTAAAAGGGATGTCCTGAGACAAGCTTTGATATCTTTGATCGATAAGACCCGGGCTGAAGAAGGATCGGTGAGTTATCATCTTTATGAAGACCGTGAAGATGCGGATCGTTTTATTTTCCATGAAATTTGGGCCAATGAGACTCTGTGGAAGAAGCATATGCAGAGTGAACATATCGTTCATTTACTGGCTGCTGCCGATGAACTGTTCGCCGAAGAACCGGTTATTCAGCGTTGGCAGCGTTCTGTGGCTCCGAATCCGGTGATCGAGCCCGATTCGTTGGTTTTGTTTGCCTATAACCGCTCGTTACCGGGAGTAGAAAAAAAGTGGCAAAAGATACTGGAAGACTTGATTGCTCCGACTCTGGCGGAGAAAGGGGCTTTACATTATGAATTGCATATCAGCAAGGAAGACCCGTTGGATTTTATGTTTCACGAAACCTGGAAAACAGTCGGGACCTGGAACGACCACATGGTTGCTCCTCATTTGACCGCTTTACTGGAGATTATCAATGATTATACGGTGAACGGTATTACGGTTATCAAAACCAGACCGATAGCCTGATTTCAGAGGTTTTTATTTATATATTGTATGCAACCTTTGATAGGTATCAGTACGAATTTCCGGACGGTGGATGGAGGTAAATTCATCGGTATGGAACAGGTATATGTCAATAAGGACTATATCGAAGCGGTTGAAAAGTCCGGAGGAATTCCTCTGCTTTTACCCCCGGTATCCGGTTTGGAGGCTATACAGGAATATGTCCGCTTGTGTCATGGGTTTATTCTTTCGGGTGGCGGGGATATTAATCCGCTTCTGTACGGATGTACGCCGCATCCTAAACTGGAAGCTGTCAATACCGGGCTTGATCAGCTGCAATTGTTACTTGTGTCGGAGATATTGAAGACGGATAAGCCTTTATTAGCGATTTGCCGCGGGGCTCAATTGTTGAATGTCGCTTTGGGAGGTACTTTGTACCAGGACATGAGCGAGGTGCCGTTTCCGGTCATGTTGCATAGTCAGATTGCTCCCCGGGGCGATCGGTTTCATGCTGTTGCCCTGACGGAAGATTCTATCCCCGGTAGTTTGTTCGGACATCAGTTGTGGGTGAACAGTTTTCATCATCAATCTATTAAAGAGTTGGGAAAAGGATTGCGGGTAGTTGCCGTTGCTTCTGACGGTATCGTCGAGGCTGTGCAATCGGATGAAAAATCTTTCGTATTGGGCATACAATGGCATCCGGAAATGATGTTGGTTGCTTCTGGTGAAATGTTACCTTTATTTTGTAAGTTTATAGATTCCTGTAAATGATATCTACTTCGGGCGGAGCCCGGGGCGTTGAATGAAAAAGGGGGCAGTTTCTATTATGCCCCCTTTGCTTTTCTGATTTTTGTAATTTCAGATTAACTTTTCCAATTTGTCGATACTTTCATGAATGGTAGAGTCCGGTAGTTCGTAGTTGACGAGATTGCCGGCATTGTATTGGTCGTACGCTGCCATGTCAATCAGGCCGTGGCCGGAGAGATTGAAAAGTATCGTTTTCCTTACCCCTTCTTCTTTGGCTTTTAAAGCTTCACGGATAGTGGATGCAATGGCATGACAGGATTCCGGTGCGGGAATGATGCCTTCTGCCTGGGCAAAGAGTGTTCCTGCCTTGAAAGATTCCAATTGCGGAATGTCTACGGCTTCCATGTATCCGTCTTCTTTCAGTTGGCTGACGATGGTTCCGGCTCCGTGATACCGTAATCCGCCTGCATGAATGTTGGCAGGTGCAAAGTCATGGCCGAGGGTGAACATCGGCAACAGGGGGGTATATCCGGCTTCATCCCCGAAATCGTATTGGAGTATACCCCGGGTGAGTTTGGGACAGGAAGCCGGTTCTGCTGCGATAAAGCGGGTTTGACGTCCTTCCAGAATGGTGTGCCGCATAAAAGGAAAAGAGATGCCGGAGAAATTAGAACCTCCGCCGAAGCATCCGATGACAATATCCGGGTATTCGCCGGCCATTTCCATCTGTTTTTCGGCTTCCAGTCCGATGACAGTCTGGTGGAGCGATACATGGTTGAGTACACTTCCCAGGGTGTATTTACAGTTCGGGGTTTGTGTCGCCAGTTCGATGGCTTCCGAGATTGCTGTTCCCAGACTTCCCTGGTGATAAGGATGTTCGGTCAGTATCTGTCTTCCTGCTTTGGTGGACATGCTCGGGGAGGCTATTACCTGTGCGCCGAAAGTTTGCATGATGGAACGGCGGTAAGGTTTTTGCTCGTAGCTGATTTTTACCATGTATACAGCCAGTTCCAGGCCGAATGCTTTGGCTGCATAAGATAGGGCAGCCCCCCATTGACCGGCTCCGGTTTCTGTTGTAATATTCGTAATACCTTCTTGTTTACAGTAGTAGGCTTGTGCCAATGCCGAGTTCAGTTTGTGAGAGCCTACGGGACTAACGCTTTCGTTTTTGAAATAGATGTGAGCCGGAGTATCCAGTGCTTTTTCCAGGCCATAAGCGCGAACGAGGGGGGTACACCGATATTTTTTGTACTCTTCGCGAACAGCTTCCGGTATTTCGATAAAGGCATCGGTCTGGTTCATCTCCTGATCGGATACGGCTTTGGCGAAAATCGGGTAAAGATCTTCGGCTTTCATCGGTTGTTTGGTTCCGGGGTGTAAAATCGGGCGTGGTTTGTTTTTCATATCTGCCACGATATTATACCATGTTGTAGGAATTTCGCTTTCTGTTAAGATAAATCTTTTGTTTTTTGTGTCCATAATTCTGTGATTTTAATGTTTCTATTGTTTTTGTGTAAAAATTCGGATAAATAAAAAACCGCAGGCGGATTACCTGCGGTCTTTAGACTATTTAATTAAATACAATAGCTACGCCCATCCACCTGTTTTGACAAATGAATTACGCCACCACCATATATTTAACATCTGTTTCATGCTTTTTTTCTGAAATGTGGAAGCAAAGCAAGTGAAAAACTTTGAAAACTCAAAATAATTTTAGGTCTTTTTTCTTCGGAGGCTGCTAATAATGGCGGACAGAATAGCAAATCCGGCTCCGAAAGTCAAAGAAATCCGCATTCCGTTTGTAGGGAAAACGGCAAACATAATGGCTGCTGCCGCTGCTCCTATGGTTTGTCCTAAGAGCCTGGCCATGCCCAGCATACCGCTGGCTCCTCCACTGCGGTTAGGGGGAGCCGAGGCGATGATAGTACTGTTGTTGGGTGTTAAGAAAGTTCCGAAACCAATGCCTCCCAATACCATCCGCCATATAATGTCGAAGTTGGTGGGATGATCCGGGATGTTTCCCAGCAGAAAGAGGGCTGCACCGAAAATGGCGAGACCGATGCCTCCCAATAGCCCTGCATTCATACGACTCATGAGCCGGCCTGCCAATGGAGCGGAAATCATAGTGGCAATGGGCCAGGGTGTCAGTAAAAGTCCGGTTTCCACTTCATTGAGGTGTAATATCCGTTGAAAGAAGAAAGGTACGGATACCAGAGCCAGCATTTGAGCGATGAAAGCAACGACGGAAGTGACGACTGAAAGCGAGAATGTCCGGTTTTTCATGAGATCGACCGGAAGCAGGGGAAACGGATGATGCAATTGTCTCCGGATGAAGAAGTATCCGAAAGAGAGCATAACTAGAATTCCGGGAATCAGGATATACAGACGGATATCGTGAGCGAATCCGTCAATGCATGAAATCAGGAGGCCGAAAGTCAATGCGTTGAGAATGGCACTCGGAACGTCGAAACGTTGTCCTTCGACTTTTACCGGATTGTGGGGTAAAAACTTGGCACTTAGAATAAAGGCCGTCAATCCGATAGGGACGTTAATGGCAAATAGCCAGGGCCAGGGTGCTACCGAGAGGATTCCTGCTGCAACGGTCGGGCCGGCTGCGGCAGCAACGGCGATGATGAGGGCGTTGGTACCCATTCCCCGGGGAAGAAGCCGGCTCGGATAAATGATGCGCAATAAGGCCGTATTTACGCTGGTGATGGCTGCAGCACCGAATCCTTGCAGGCCACGGGCAAGGACGAGTGTCCAGAAAGAGTCGGACAGGGCGCAGATCAGTGAAGTGATGCTGAATAGTAACAGGCCGCCGACGTATACTTTTTTATATCCCCAGAGGTCGCCCAATGAAGAGAAAGCCAATAAGGAAATTGTAACCGCTAGTTGAAAGGCATTGACCACCCATATCGAACTGGCCGGGTTCACATTCAGGTCCTGGGCGATGGTCGGCAGAGCTACATTGGCAATGGCACCGTCCAGTACGGCGACAGAGATACCGATGGCAATTGCTGTCATCGCCCATTTACGTTGGGGCTTGGGGAGTCCGTCAGGTATTTGTGTGGTTACCATAAATGCTGATAGGGATATTTTGAATTACAGTTGATTCATGTGTTTATTCCGGGACAGGTACAGTTTGCATTTCTTTGATTGTATACTGTATGTCACAAACAGTACGTTGTAGCCGGGGATATATGTGAGTAAGGAGATAGTGGTAATTGTGGGATTGCCGGAGTGCGCTAATCCGTTGTATATCGTTACGGTTGCTCCGGATGATGGAAAGAACGGTCGTTTTGTCGGAAAGATTTGATTTTTCAACTGCTGCTGCCAGGCCTTGCCAATCGTAAGGAACTGTTTTGAATTCAATTTTCATGTCCGGAAATCCCAAATCGTGGATGAAATTGAGTACTCTTTTATTGGCTAACCGTTGGTTGTAAGCATAGGAACCGTCAGGAGAACAATAGCTGGTAATGACGATTTGCTCTATTTTATAATCCGGATTGTTTGAAATCTGTTGTAGGAAATTGTTCATTTTTTTCAATTGAGAGGAATTGTCCGAGAACTCCGGACGCAGATAAGATACATTTGCCGGGTATAAAAAACGGAAATCGGTATTTTTCTCTATGGAGACTTCTTTTTTTACATATTTGACTTTTACCGGACCGGGGCCTAAAGGCAAATAAACGACTCCTTCAGCCAGTATTTGAGTGAAAGTCTGTTCGCTTTTCCGGCTTTGTAACACACTGGTTGCGGTCAAACGGGCCTGCGGCATCCAGAGTTGAAAAGGAACATCTTCATTGATCTTGATCTGCATAGCTTTTCTTGTATATTGAATTTTCCGTGCTTTAGCGAGGGCTGTCTGATCTTCTTCCGGTAATTGAGTCCGGCTGTCTTTTTCCCGGAATTTTTCTCCGGTGATTACAAGGGGTTGAAGCAAATATTCGTGTTCAGGCGTTGTAAAACGGGGAATATAGATTAAACGTTGTTTGTCCCCGATAAATCCCTGAGGAATATTCAATGTATATTCGACGTGAATTGTATAGGGATCGGTTTTTTGATTGACGAATAATTCCAGTTTTTCCGGAATAGCCGTAAATTTTAGACTATCACTGGAATATCCGTACCATGCTATGGATAGAAAAATGCATAGAATTATAAATGTCCGTTTCATATCTTTTTTTCAGATATAAACGGGAAATAAAAAAAAAGGTTAATTTTATTTTGTCAGTTCTACAATATCTTCCGGAAACCGGGTTATTTTTTCTAATCCGTTTTCTGTGACCAAGAATGTATTTTCGATTCCTACGGCTCCGGTTCCCGGAATGACGAATTTAGGCTCCAATGCGAATGTCATGCCGGGGGACAGTATTTCCACAGATCGCGGAGTCAATACCGGCGGTTCATTGATTTGTAATCCGACACCGTGGCCTACGAATTTGGCTTTTTGCCGGGTTCCCATAAAATTTGCCGAGAGACCGGCTTGGACAGCAATTTCTTCTGCTATTTTATATATTTGGCTACAGGGGGTTCCGGGGCGGGCCATACCGATTATTTTCTCTTGTATCTGCCGGGATGTTTCATGGGCCTTATAAGCTTTTTCCGGTAGTTTGCCGATGGCATATACCCGGGTCATGTCTGTTTGATAAGCCGTGTAGTTTCCGGACATATCGATCATGACAGAAGTCCCCGGAGTTAAAAGCGTTCCGTTGGCTCCCAGAGGTGAAGAGGGATGTATACCTGCTCCTCCGAGCGCAAAGTCGAAAGGAGAAGGCATTTCTGCATTTTCTCCGGCCAAAAGACTCCCCATAAAGATTTCCATGTTGTTCCCGAATGCCCTGAAAAAACCGACCGAGCCGTTTTTTCGCATCCGGTATTCAATTTCGTATTGTAATTCCAAATCAGTCATGCCCGGTCGGTAGCATTCGGGGATCTGACTGTATGTCAAAGCATGGGCTTTTGCCGTTATCCGCATTTGTCCGATTTCCCATGGTGTTTTGATGGTTCTCAATTCCCGGAGCAAACGGGTGGCATTACTTGTTATCCGGGGATTGAAGATGTGTTGAAGCCGTATATATTCGGTATAACTTAACTCATCGGCTTCCAGCAGGAGATGTTCCGGCAGGGGTATACCGGCGGCTTTGAATAAGTCCGGCAGTTGTTCGGGTTTTCGGATATTGTGGATATTTTTACCGGAAAAATCGTTCGGACGTTTGACAAAAAAGTGAGGTTCTCCTTCTGCCGGCATATAAAAATAGCCGTTATATACACAACCGCAGAGGTAGTACAGGTTGATATTTGTACTTACTAAACAGCCGTCTGCTTTTGCATTTCGTATGGCTTTCTGAAGTCGTTCCTGTTTCAGTTGCAGGTCCTGTTGCTGTGTATTTCTCATGTTGTTGCGTTTTAGTATGCTCCGATTTCAGCCAACGTTGCAATTTTCGGATCATTTTCTGTATGATTGGATAGAATATCTATCGAAAATGCTTCTACGTTTTCGGGTTGTGGAAAATCAATTTCTTGGAAGTGTTCGGCTTTGAGGGTGTATAACCCGATCTTTTTCCATTTTCCTTTTGTACGGATACGAATAAGGATTTCTTTTATCGCTCCGTGTAAATTATTTCGTTGCGTAAAGGTTAGACCCCGGATTTTTTGTGTTTTGTCCAGCGTAATGGTCAGGTTGTGCGGAAAATCTTTTTTATAAGGAAACCAGGATGAATGCCAAAAGGTTTGGATATTTCCATCTAAAATATTTGAAACTGGAGAGTCGGGTTGCATATCTGATGCCGTTACAGACCATTTTGATTTATTTAGTTCTGTTTTTTTGATAAAATGAAAATCTGCCGGGGAGTTTTTGTTGAAAGGAACTGTGATGTAATATGTGGAGCCATTGGTGCAAAGAAAAATAATTCTGATTTGAAAATCCGCTCCTGCAAAGTTAAAAAGTTCGTTTTTCGGAATACGGAAAGCGAGGCTGTCTTGTTGCTGTGGTTTTACAAAGAATGATTCTGCATCGTAGTCCGTGTTTACTTCCCCGTAGGGTGCATTGTCGTAATAAATATTGATGCCGTTAAACGGAAGCGGTATATTGAATCCGCTACGAATATCTATGGTATGTTCCTTGAATTCGATGTGTAAGTTCCGGATGACAGGGCCCGCCGTATCCGGTTGGGAATAAAAGTCTTGCTTAACGGAAGAAAATACCTGACAATTGTTGAGAATCCCACAACTGGCTTTTGTCAGGAAGGTCGGTTTTATACTTAATGTGTAGTTACCGTTCCCCATGAGGGCTGTACCGTGACTTTGCCGCGTGGATACTGTTTCGCTGTTGTGGGGTAAATTCAGGCCATGCCCGAGTTCATGGGCCATGCCGCCCAACCATTTGGCTAACAGCGGATCTCCCAGGTGTTTTAAATCAAAATATTTATAATCCAAGGCAAAACAAATTTTACCCAGTCCGTAAAAAGGAACCCCGCCCGGATTTGTATCTTCCGTGATGGTCGGCATAAAAACAAGAGTATGTTCGCTGCTTTTTTCTTCCGGGTGTTCTGCGAACCAGGCGTCGATTTCCCGGACCGCTTTCCATCCACCTCCTTCATATGGGTAATAGTCTGCATTCTGCTGTGCCGGAATGACTGATATCTTTACTTTCCCGTCGGAATCTTTTCGAAGTCCGAAGGTTTTATCTCCGAAACCGTTATTTTTCATCCCTTGGCGGTAGAAATCCTGTGTATAAAGCAGGATATCGCTTAACCGTTGCCGGTAGTTTTCTATCGGTAGTTTGTCTTTGGGTAAAAAATATACGATGTTCAAGGCGTAAGCAGGTTGGTATTCTTTTTTTGCGGTTTTGCAACCATACCCCAATAAGGGTAATAATATGAGAATGTAAAGGGGCTTCAGATACGGTCTTTTCATGGTCTTTTAGTTTGGCGGGCAAAGTTATAAATTTAAACCAAAAGTAGGGAAATGGCGGGGGAATGTCTGTAATTTATGTACCTTTGTTAAGGTATCAAAAGAAAGACTGAATGGAAAAATTAATCTGTAATGCCCGGATACTGACGATGAATGCCGGCATGGATGTTATTGCTGACGGATATATCCGGATTAAAGACGGAAAGATTGAGGCTATCGGCCCGATGGAAGAATGTCATGTAGAGAATTTTCCGGGAGAAATAAAGGATGTTCGAGGCATGTTGGTAATGCCGGGATTTGTGAATACACATACACATGTGCCGATGACGATGTTGCGGGGATACGCAGACGATTTGCCTTTGCATACCTGGTTGACGGAACATATTTTTCCGGCGGAAGCCAGATTGGTGACGCCTGAAAATGTAAGGATCGCTACCCGTTTGGCTTTTGTGGAAATGATCAAGTCGGGAACGACTTGTTTTAACGATATGTATTTTTTTGAGAATGTGATTGCGGACGAGGCTAGAAAGGCTGGAATACGGGGTGTTATGAACGAGTCGGTTATCGATTTCCCGACTTCCAGCTTTAAGTCCGTAGATGAGGGACTGGCAATATCCGAGAAACTGATTCGGGAATGGCAGGGAGATCCTCTTATTCATCCTTCTGTTACGGTGCATGCTCCCTATACCTGTTCGAAAGAAACTTTACAGAAAGCTAAATGTCTGGCCGATCGTTATGCTACTTTGCTGCAAATTCATGTTGCGGAGACCCGGAAAGAAGTCGAAGATATTACTGCCCGTACCGGAATGCCTCCTGCCGAATACTTGTATTCGATCGGCCTGCTCGACCGGAACGTTATTGCTGCGCATTGTGTATGGTTGAATGCCCGTGAGGTGCGACTGATGGCAGAATGCGGAACTTCTATCGGCCATTGTCCGAAAAGTAATTTGAAGCTGGCCAGTGGAATTGCCGATACGGATACTTATTTGAAGGCAGGTATAACGGTCGGTATCGGTACCGACGGTACGGCCAGTAACAATACGTTGGATATGGTGGAAGAAATGCGTTTTGCAGCTTTACTTCCTAAAGCCATGCATTATGACCCGGAAGCAGTAAATGCTGCGCAGGCTTTACGAATGGCAACTATAAACGGAGCCCGGGCATTGGGTTTGGAGGATGTAACCGGTTCTTTGGAAGTCGGAAAAAGTGCCGACCTGATAACGGTGAATATAGCTGCCAGTAATATGATACCGGTATATAACGATTACTCGGCTGTCGTTTATGCCATGAACAGTAAAAATATTCGTTCTTCCATGGTACATGGAGAATGGATCATGTTGGACCGTGTCGTTCTGCGTATTGATAAAGACGAGGCTATCGAAGATTTAAAAAATATTATTGTAAAAAATAACAAATAAACCTTAATTTTGTCTCATAAATGATTAAGCTGCATAGGCAGTTTTTTAGCTAAATCTTATAAATAAATCAGTTATGAGAAAATTAATAATCGTTTGTTTGGTGTTGAATACGGTGTGTTTGTCTCTTCGGGGAGAAGAGACTGTCAAAAAAGATTCCAGTTGGTCCCTCTCCGGAATGTCGGCTTTGACTTTATCGCAGGTCAGTCTCAGCAATTGGTCGGCGGGAGGTGAGGACGCTATCGGTTTTAATGTACAGTTTGCATACAATGCAGACTATAAAAAAGCAAAACATCTTTGGCAAAATCGTCTGGAGCTGGCTTACGGGTTGAACCGGACAGAAACAGACGGATCGAAAAAGACGAATGATAAAATTTATATTTCTTCAACCTATGGTTATGGGCTGACAAAAAGTTTGTATGTCAGCAGTATGGTGAGTTTTAATTCGCAGTTTGCAAAAGGTTATGACTATAAGCCGGACCCGAGAGTATTGATTTCCCGCTTTATGGCACCCGGTTATTTGATGGGAGGTCTTGGTCTGACCTGGAATCCGAAGGTTTATTTTACGGCAACTTTATCGGCGATATCGTGGAGAGGAACGTTTGTTACCAGCGATGTGCTTTCTGAACAAGGAGCTTATGGAGTAAAGCCCGGAGAGCATTTGTTCTCGGAGATGGGAGGTAATTTGAAGCTAGAGGTAAATTATGAATTCATGAAAAATATGACAATTTATTCCCGGGTTGATTTTTTCTCAAATTATCTGGAAGATACAAAAAATGTGGATGTCCGTTGGGATGTGTTGTTAAATATGAAAGTGAATAAATGGTTCTCTGCCAATATTTCCACAAATATGATTTATGATAACGATACGAAAATCGTACAAAAAGACGGTTCCAAGGGACCACGCCTCCAGTTCAAGGAGGTTTTGGGTGTCGGTTTTCAAGTGAATTTCTAAGATTCGACCGGTATTTTTACCGAAATATTTCGGGGGATAGCGTATCTATTCTGAATTTTTTTACACAGTCGTTTTTAAATTCAATTAAATAGCGTAGTTTTGTATCGTTATTTGGTCTGTAAGTCGTAGAGATTTTGATGGTTAGCGATTGTCGGACTTTATTTATAAAAGTAATGGATATGGAAAAACAGAATTACGGAGGATTGGATAATGAATTTACAAGCTACAAAGATGCTAAAATTGTAGTGTTGCCTGTTCCTTATGACGGTACCAGTACCTGGCTGAAGGGTGCTGATAAGGGGCCGGACGCTATTTTGGAAGCTTCTGCTAACATGGAATTGTATGATATTGAAACGGATTCGGAAGTTTATACGCAGGGAATAGCTACTCTGGACCCGGTAACCGAGTCCTCTTCTCCGGAAGCCATGTCGGATGCCGTCGAAATGCAGGTGGATACCCTTCTGAAAGATAAGAAATTTCCGGTTTTGTTGGGTGGGGAACATTCTGTCAGTATCGGTTCTATCCGTGCTTTTGCCAAGCATTATGAAGATTTTTCGGTGTTACAACTGGATGCACATTCGGATATGCGTGACTCATACGAAGGGTCCGATCACAATCATGCCTGTATTATGGCACGCGCTAAAGAAATGGCGTCTGTGGCTCAGGTGGGAATCCGCAGTTCCTGTATTGAAGAAAAACACAACATCGATCCGGACCGGATTTTTTATGCACATGAAATTAAAGAGTCTTCGAACTGGATGTACGATGTATCTGAAAAGTTGAGTGATAATGTTTATGTGACGATAGACCTGGATGTTTTTGATCCGGCGTACATGCCTTCGACCGGTACGCCTGAACCGGACGGTTTGACCTATCGGGAAGTGATGAATTTTTTGAAACTGATCAATGAACGTCACAATATCATCGGTCTGGATGTTGTGGAATTGTGTCCGAATGAAACGAATAAAGCCCCGGATTTTCTGGCATCTAAATTGATTTATCAGATTTTGAGTATGAAATTCAATAATCGATGATCTGTAAATCCAGTCTCATCCGGAAGGGGTGACGTTGTTGCCGGATGCTATACATTAATCTGATTGAGTCAGTAAGGTCCTCATATCTGTACCTTACATTGTTTAAATATAAAAATGGAAAAGAAAGATTTATTAAAAGACACGATTAAGCACATCGACATTAAGTCTTACGACTCAACCCAGTTGATTGACGCTATGCGCGATATGTCATTCACCTCCCGCGATACGGCCCGTGCTGCCGATATCCTGATGAAAATGGTGAAGGAAAAAGAGTGTACTAATATTCTTACCATTGCCGGTAGTACGAGTGCAGCCGGATGTATGCAGGTTTATGTGGATATGGTCCGCAACAAGATGATAGATGTTGTGGTGGCTACCGGAGCTTCCATCATCGATATGGATTTGTTTGAAGCTTTGGGCTTTAAGCACTACAAGGGACATCAGGATGTTCCTGACATGCAGTTGAGAGATTTGTATATCGACCGTATCTACGATACATTTATCGATGAAGAAGAATTGCAGGTTTGCGATCATACGACCTATGAGATTGCTAATAATTTAGAGCCGCGTCCGTATTCTTCCCGTGAGTTTATATGGGAAATCGGTAAATGGCTGACCAAACATTCCAAGAAAAAGAATAGCCTGATTCAGACATGCTACGAATGCGGAGTGCCCATTTTCTGTCCGGCATTTTCAGATTGCAGTGCCGGTTTCGGTATCGGCAAACACCAATGGGAACATCCGGATAAACATTTGTCGATCGATTCTGTAAAAGATTTTATCGAATTGACGATGATTAAAATGAATGCCCCGACAACCGGTTTGTTTATGATCGGTGGCGGTACGCCGAAAAATTTTGCTCAGGATACAGTTGTATGTGCTGAAATTTTAGGTCACGAAGTACCGATGCACAAATATGCCGTACAGATTACGGTAGCAGATGTGCGTGACGGAGCCTGTTCTTCTTCTACTTTGAAAGAAGCTTGTTCCTGGGGTAAGGTAGACGTAACTTACGAACAGATGGTATATGCAGAAGGTACGACGGTTATTCCGCTGATCGCCAGTTATGTATATCACAGTAACGCCTGGAAAGACCGGGAATATAAAAACTGGGCGAAGTTGTACGAGAAGAAATGATGAAAAAGGGCTTTATAAAGCCCTTTTTTGTTTGTGTATATGAGTTAATTCTGTGGTTTATATTATTGTGTGATGTTTGTATTGTTAGTCAATTATAAAAAAACTCTTCGGGATGTGGAGGAAAATCTGGACGCGCACAGGGCGTATTTGGATAAATATTATGTTCTTCGTAAATTTATTTTCTCAGGAAGGAGAAACCCGCGTACCGGAGGTTGTATTCTTTGTAATGCGGTTAGTGAGGCAGAAGTGAATGAAATCATAAAAGAGGATCCTTTTTATTATAAAGGGATAGCCGATTATCAGGTGATAGATGTTACATTGACCAAATATGCCGAAGGATTTGAAAAATTTCTTTAAGGTAGTTTATATTGTTTAACCGTAATAACCAGATTTATGAAAAGCGGGATATGTTTTTTATTGCCGGTATTTTGTGGATTCGTATTTGTGACCCGGGTGACCGGGAATCGTTTACCGGATGAAATGATTTCCGGGATGAACGGAATAAGACAAACCGTCGATATGCCTGCGGATTTGTTTGTTGCTGATACTTTTCGGATGCCTAACATAAAGATAGAGGTGAAAAAGGATGCGCAGGGGCGCACGGTGATAGATACGGCTCAATTTAAGCAAGCTGCACGGACGTATAAAGCTCAGTATGAACAACAGCTCTCTGCTTTTTTCGTCGGGAAGCCATTTCCGGATTTTGCTTTGCCGGATCCTTCGGGAAAAGTCTGGAAAAATTCAGATCTGAAAGGGAAGGTGACATTGATCAATACCTGGAAAATCTCTTGCAAACCTTGTAAAAAGGAGATGCCGGCTTTAAATGAATTGATGAAAAACTATCCCGATTACCAGTTTTGGGCTATTTCTCCCAATACTTCCCGGGAAATAAAAGAGATTGTAGAAAATACACCTTTTCATTTTACGCAGTTGACGGAAGGAAAACAGTTTTTAGATGACAATCACCTTACGGCATTTCCTGTCGATTTAATCATCGATAAAAAGGGAATTGTGCGTTTCGTTTTGTATGGGGGAGATGCAGAAACGCATAAGCGTTTGAAAGATGCGTTAGACCGGATGAATGCGGAATAATGCACTTTTGTTTACGGCAGATTTTTTTGCCAGGATAATTTTTATAAACTTTGTAGAAATACAAAATTTGAAACGATGGTAACTTATGCTATTATTGCCATTACGGTTGTGGTATCTTTCCTGTGCTTCAATAACCGGCAGTTGTTTGAGAAATTGGCGCTTAATCCTTACCGGGTTGTCCACGCTCACGAATGGTACCGTGTTATTACGCATGGCTTCGTGCATGCCGACGGAACACATCTCTTCGTGAATATGTTTACATATTGGTCATTCGGTACTTATATTGAGAAGGTATTTGAGGTCGCAGATTGGGGAACGGGATATTATCTGTTGCTTTACTTCGGTGCGATGGTGATAGCATCCGTTCCGGATTTGATACGCTATCGCAATGCTTCCTGGTATCGTTCTATCGGGGCGTCGGGTGCTGTTTCGGCCATTTTGTTTACCTCCATATTCCTGAATCCGTGGGATAAGATACTATTGTTTGCGGTAATACCTGTTCCGGGAATTCTTTTCGGGGTGGTTTATCTGATTTATTGTCAGTATATGGCTAAGCGGGGTGGGGACAACATCAATCATAATGCCCACTTTTACGGAGCCGTTTACGGCTTTATCTTTCCGCTTTTTATGAACCCCGGGTTGTTTTCTGTTTTTTTAAATCATTTCCAGAGATAAAAATATCATATCGTTTTTTTTAAGATAGCAAGATCGGAAAAGAGAGGATAGGTTACATCCTGTATTTTTGTTTCGAAATAAAAAGAGAGTGTATGCAACCTAAACAATCTACCAGGGAAGAATATCAAAGACGAATCAATATAATCGTTGAATACATCAACAATCATTTGGATGAAACGATTGATTTGGGATTCTTGGCAGAAATGTCTCATTTTTCCCCCTGCCATTTTCATCGTATATTAAAAGCTTTTTTGGGTGAGCCGATCGGTGCCTTTATTGTACGGATGAGGTTGGAGACCGCTGCCCGTTTGTTGCGGTATACGGAACTCCCGGTTCAGGAAATTGCCTGGCGGGTTGGTTACGATGCACCATCCTCTTTATCGAAAGTTTTCCGGCAATATTATGCCATTACGCCGAATGATTACCGTAACAATAAAAATTATACGATTATGAGACCTGTTTTATTGAATCCCGATTTAAAATTAAAAGCTCCCAAGATCATAGAGATGGAGCCGAAAAGTGTGATCTATCTCCGGTTGACCGGTGCTTATATGAATATCGACTATGCCGGTGCCTGGACCCGTTTATGGGCTTTTGTAAAAGAGCACAAATTGTTTTCTGCCGGCATAGAGCATCTTTGTGTGTATCATGACGATCCCAAAGTGACGGAAGCGGATAAGTTGAGAACAGATGTATGCCTGGTTGTCCGGAAACCGGCTGTAGCCAAAGGAGAAGTCGGCGTAAAATGTATCGAAGGTGGTAAATATGCCGTTTTCTCTTATCAGGGACCTTATGCTGATTTGGGGGTTGTGTATGATACGATATATGGGAAATGGTTGCCTGAAAGCGGATATACCCTGGGAATGACTCCCGGATTTGAAAAATACCTGAATCATCCGGATAAGACAGAGCCCGGGAAACTAAAGACAGAACTTTATATTCCTATAGAAAGTTAAAACGGGTATCCTTGTAGTAACAAGTCGTTGATCTGGAAGTAACTTTGTACTTTTCAAATCAACGACTTTGTTTTTATTCGCTCGCTGCAAAAATCGCAGCGGTAGTGTGATATGAGGTTATTGTTCCAAATAAGTGTAACCGTATAGGCCTGAACGATAGTTGGAAAGGAATTCGCGGCCCTCTTCTGCTGAAATGATGCCTTTCTTAACAGAACTGGTTACCCATACTTCGACAGTACGGGCCATCTTTTTAGGCGTAAATTGTACATATTCCAAGACATCGGCAACGGTTTCCCCTTCGATGATTTTATCAATGACGTATTCGTTTCCTTTTACCTTGATGTGTACGGCATTCGTATCTCCGAAAAGGTTGTGCAAATCGCCCAGGATTTCCTGATAGGCACCCACCAGGAATACACCGAAGTAGTAGGGGTCTTTCCCTGACAGTTCATGTACCGGCAAATGGTATGAAAAATTGCGGGTAGAGATAAAATTGTCGATTTTTCCATCGGAATCACAGGTAATGTCCTGAATTGTTGCAGATTTCGTCGGTTGTTCATTTAACCGGCTGATCGGTATGATCGGAAATATCTGATCGATGGCCCATGAATCCGGAAGAGATTGAAATAATGAGAAGTTACAGAAATATTTATCCGGTAACATCTTGGAAATTTTTTTTAATTCATCGGGTGCATGTTTCGTGGCTTCGGCCATGTTGTATACTTCCCGTGCTACCGACCAGAACAACCGTTCTACCTGTGCGCGGGTATGAAGGTCTATCAGTCCGAGATTGAATAAGCCTAAAGCGTCTTCCCGGCATTGTACGGCATCGTGCCAGGTCTCCAGCAAACGGGGTTGGTTTAAATTTTCCCATAAGTCGTACAATTCTTTGACCAATTCATGAGCGTCTTCGGAGATCTCTTCATTTTCATCGAAAACCGGAAGATGTGTACTGGCCAATGCTTCGAATATCAATACCGAGTGATGTGCCGTCAATGAACGACCGGATTCTGTAATGATATTGGGTTGCTGAAGCTCGTTTTTCTCACAGGCATCGACAATGGAAGATACGGCATCATTTACATATTCCTGTATGGAATAGTTCATGCTGTTTCCTGAGGTTGCCGAACGGGTACCGTCATAGTCTACTCCGAGTCCGCCGCCGATGTCTACAAAGCTGATATTGAATCCCATATTTTGTAACTGTACATAGAATTGGGAAGCTTCTTTCAAGGCTGTTTTGATGCGGCGTATGTTGGTTACCTGGCTACCGATATGGAAATGTATCAGTTGGAGGCAATCTCTCATTTTATGTTTGTCGAGAATATCCAGAGCTTCGAGAAGTTCACTCGAATTGACACCGAATTTGCTGACATCCCCCCCTGACTCTTCCCATTTTCCGCTGCCTGAACTGGCTAATTTGATACGGATACCGATGTTGGGACGGATATTCATTTTTTTGGATAATTTGGCGATTGTCCGCAGTTCCATCAGTTTTTCCACCACCAGAAAAATGCGTTTTCCCATTTTTTGGGCCAGAAGGGCTAACTCAAGGTAGCTTTCATCTTTATAGCCGTTGCAAATGATCATTGCATCATCATCGATGTCAATGGAAAGCACGGCATGGAGTTCCGGTTTCGAGCCGGCTTCGAGTCCGATATTGAATTTATTGCCGTGGCTGACGATTTCCTCAACCACAGGTCGCATTTGATTGACTTTTATAGGATAGATAATGAAATTTTTTGCCGTATAACCGTATTCACGGGCTGCAAATTCAAAACAATTGGAAATCTTTTCGATACGATTGTCCAAGATGTCCGGAAAACGTAATAATACCGGGGCTTCTACGTCACGAACCTGTAACTCTTCCATCAATTCTTTCAAATCGATAGAAGGTCCGTCACTTTTCGGGGTAACTGCAACATGCCCTTTTTCATTGATAGAAAAATAGTTCAGCCCCCAACCGTTGATATTGTACAGTTCCGCTGAATCGTCAATACTCCATTTTCTCATTTCTGTGTGTTGAAATCGATAATATTTGTGTTTATAAATCGGTGCAAATCTACGGGAATTAATTGAAAATTGAAAGTGGAATCCGAAATTTATTAATATTTCAGTTTCAGGAAGTTAACCGATAGATGCGTGGGCGACTATCGATTATGAGATTTGTTGTAAAACAGACTCTTTTCGGGCTTTTGTCTCTCCCGGCGTATTTAAAATTTTTCAATGCCTTCGATTCCGTTTCTCGACATGACTAACCGGAAGCGTTTGTAATCGATTTTGTCTTCATACCGAAGCTGAATTAAAAAGTTCAGATAATAGATCCGTTCTCCTCGTATGATTTCATATCCTTTGTCTTTTTTCGGTACGGCTAACGGCACTTCAGGGTTGTCCATTTTTAAAATAAATCCGGATATGTTGAAGCTCAGAATATCGTTTATTCCCGATATGTCGTATTGGTTGTTTTCGTCTAATACCTGTCCGTTAATTCTGACCAGTTTACGGTAAAGAATTATTTTTTCAGCCGTGTGCCGGTTATTTGCTTCCAGCAAATCCGAACGGTCACGCATGGCCATGACCTCATCCGGAACCCGGTCTTCTGTGATATAGTCGACGCCTTCTTTTATCCATCCTACCGGGGTGTCTTTTATACTGATAACCGTTTTGTTGTCGAAATATTTTTTAGCTAACCGATGTACAAAATAAAAACGGGCCAGCTCTTTGATCCGGTCTTTCAACATATAACTGATGACCAGAGCGACAAACAAAGGCATCGTAAAGTTTCCGTATTTTTGCTGGAATGAGAATGCGATAGCGGTAGCGAATATCATCGAAATACCTGCGGCAATGCTGTAATAAACCTGCTCTGCCATTTGTCCGTCTTTTTTCTTGTAAGCATTTAAAAACAGATGGCTCTCCACGAATTTTTTCAATAGCCGCATCCGGAAAAAGACGGCACGGTTATGGTCCGGACTGTTTTTCTCTATGGTCTGGTATTGATGTTGTTTTTTGTATTTTCTTTCGTGCCGGATCAATAGCATTAATCTGTCTTCTATCCGGTTGTAACATTCGATGTCTTTTTGTTTTATCAGTTCAAGTAAGCGATAGGTTTGGAATTCGATCAGATTGGATAAGAATTCGTCTCCGAATGAATGAAGGGTTACTACTTCTTCGTATAAACCGGAATCCTGTAGAATGTCTTTCAGTTTGCGGTATTTGCCTGTAATATCGTTTATTTGTTCAATATAAAGGTCTATCGCCTTTTCCCGGTCAGATTCAGGTGTATATTTTATTATCTGGTCCGCTTCTTTTCGCAGGGCACTTTTAACGATGGAGCAGAACATTTTAATCTGGTATTCTGTTTCGGCCAGATTCTCCTGTGAATGATCGGCTGATAATTCATGGAAAGCTACTTCCAGGAATCTGAAAGGCAAGGCTTCTTCGTTTCTGAGTTCACTTAACGTGTATATCGGTGTAATATACCGGATATTCGATTTGGCATGGCGATAGAATTCCGTTTTACCATAAGTAAACGAATTTATATCCAGACTATTGGGTATAAATATCCAGGTGTTCATCATAAAGTCGTTGGCTTTCAGGTTTTTTTGGACCAGATAGCCGATTTTAAATTCCACGGAAAAACGGTCGTGCACCCGGACTTTGATATCTATCATTTCTTTTTTATTTAAATAACCGGTCCTGATTCGTTGTATATTTTCAAATATCCTGTTTTTTGTTTAAACAGGACTGCGAAAATAAGGAAGGAGTCAATAAACTTATTAGCAAATATACGAATAAAAGAAATGAAAAGCGGCAAAAGGATATCGTGCGGTCAGGTATTTTCAGACCTTGTTGTTTCCGTAGATATATAGAAGCATGCCTTCTTTGATCGTGTCGATCACTTTCTGGCTGACGACGGGCGGCAATGCCGGACAACCCAGACTGCGTCCTAAACGCCCTTGGGCCGGGATGAGGGCCGGATCGGCATAAGAGGCTCCGTGAATGACAATGGCCCGTTCTTTGGCCTTATCATTTATCCCCTTTTCCAAGCCTTCTAAAACTAAAGAATATCCGTTTTTTCCGTAATAGGTTTCCCCTGTCCGGAAAAGTCCCAGCGAGCTTTTAAAAGAACCGGGCTGGTTAGAGAAGGATGTCGCATAATTTCCTCCGCTATTTTTTCCGTGTGATACATAAGTTTCAAATAGGACCTGTTTCTGTTGCATATCTATGACGCAAAATCTTTTTTCCGTAGAAGGCTTGGTAAAGTCTATCACAACCAGTTTGTCCTGTTTTTCAGAACGGTATTTGTGGTAGTTTTCCAAGGCTTTGTAAAAAGCCGGAAATCCGATTGTTTGTCCGATACCAAGTTCTTGGTACAGGCGGCGGCAGTTTGACCCCTCTGTTCTGGGCAGAACTGCCTCTCCGATAGAAATATGACAACAACACACAAGGATTAATAAAAGCCACGTTTTTCTCATTTTCTCAATCAAATACATATACTAACGACACATCGACAGGTGCCCAATCATAAATAAATTTAGCGTGTGAGGTCGCATTTCTCACACACATATGCGAACGTTTGGTTGTTCCTAACGACCAACTGTACTCAATGGTTTTTTTATTCGGATATTTTACCGGTACGCCATGTGTATATGCTCCTCCCGAAAAACGACTGGCCCAGGGGGCAAATCCATCGAGTTCGTTCTTCCCGTCTTTCAGGTACAGCATAGCTGTTTGCTTGGAACGTATGACATATATTCCGGCCGGTGTTTCAAAACGATGCGGCGGTCTTTCCACTCCTGTCGTTACAGGGTTCATACTCCTGACCAGCCAGGCCGTGTCACTTTGTTCTAATGTGGTTATATTTTGATTTGTACGGTCGACAAACAGTAATTTCCGGAAATACCTTTCGGGTAAACGGTCTACATATTTTGCCGGTACCAGCCAGATTCCCCTGAAAGGGGCTGCTACGATAACCAGATAATCGGCCGTATCCCTTAAAATCCATACCAGCGCACCGTCACGGCCGTAACATTCCGGCACGGATAGATTATTAAAACGGTAAAACGGTATGGCTTGGTCCCTTCGTACTCCATGTTTGTCGGTAATCGCTTTATAGGCATCCTGCTTTACGCTGTCCGCTAAGGGAGCAACTCCATTCCGGTTTTTGTAATTATTCAGCGCTCCGAATTCCGGTGCCATTTCTTCCAGCATAATCAGTGTATCTATTTTCCCCGAAATTTTCTTCCACTGAAAATTCCGCTCTTTTTCCTGGTATTTGTATGTATCTTGCAACGTATGCTGTTTGTATAGCAATGCTTTTTCAATTCTGGCCGCAAATACGGTCAGGTATAAAAACAGAAAGCCTCCTGCAATCAGAATTATTTTTTTCATGATTCATCTGGCCCGAAATTTAACGGATTACCTGATCCTGTCCTTGTCCGGATTGACAGGCTTATTCCCTCTTTCAGGCGGCGCTTCCATTCAATACGTAAAAGTAGGAGTTTCTTCCGGATCTGGCTGAAAGCTTTTGTATTATTTACGAAAACTTCACATTTGGTGAGAAAAAAACAGCAATTCTCAAACGAAAATTGCTGTCTTGTCGAGATGACTGGACTCGAACCAGCGGCCTCCACGTCCCGAACGTGGCGCGCTACCAACTGCGCTACATCTCGATTGCTTTGTTTGCGGATGCAAATGTAATAAAATAATGAATTTAATATAGTATATTTGTAAAAAAATTTATTCAATAATTTATCGGAGAATGGATTCTATCAGACAAAATAAAGTTTCTCGCTTGATTCAAAGAGAGTTAAGTGGAATGTTTCAGAATGAATGTAAGGAAATTATAGCCGGCGCTATGGTTTCTGTAACGACGGTAAGGGTGAGTCCGGACCTTTCTTATGCCAAGATTTATTTGAGTATTTTTCCTTCGGACCGGATTGAAGTAACCATGAATAGTCTGGAAGAGAAAAATAAATCGATTCGTTTTGTATTGGGGAAAAAGGTCGGAAAGCAGATGCGGATTATTCCCGAATTGCGTTTTTTTGTGGACGATAGCTTAGATTATATTGAGAAAATAGATAATTTGTTAAAATAAACTCCTGATGTAGATTTCAGATTTGCCGTTTTGATCTGAAATCGTAAATTTGAAATCGTAAATCAGAGACAATGCGGTTATCCTATTTTATAGCGCGGCGTTATTTGTTTTCCCGGAAAAAGCAAAACGCCATCAATATTATTTCTGCTATCAGCACGGTAGGGGTGGCTATAGGAACGACGGCATTGATCGTTATTCTTTCGGTTTTCAATGGCATCGATTTATTTCTGCAGAAGAGTACGGATAGCCTGACGCCGGATATCGTCATATTTCCTGCAGAAGGTAAATTCATGCATTTCGATTCTACTTTTTACGACCGTATGGATGCGATACCGGAAATTGCTTACTATAATCCGGTGATTGAAGAAAATGCTTTGTTAAAATACGGAGAGCGTTTACGTCCCGTTGTCGTAAAAGGAGTGACTGAAGATTTTCCGGAGGTGACAGGTTTTGTCAACAGTATTGTGGAGGGTGGATTCCGGCTGAAAGACCGGGATGTATATGAAGCGGTTGTCGGGGCCGGGGTAGCTGTCGAGGTCGGACTCGGCTTGAATTTCCTGACACCGATGATGTTTTATTATCCGGATAAACGGGCGTCTTCTTTAAA
Source organism: Culturomica sp. (assembly GCF_003524185.1). Taxonomy (NCBI): domain Bacteria; kingdom Pseudomonadati; phylum Bacteroidota; class Bacteroidia; order Bacteroidales; family Odoribacteraceae; genus Culturomica; species Culturomica sp. Next base: position 42,619 of record NZ_DOED01000031.1, on the reverse strand, counting down.
TTCGGCATTGAATACCGAATATCTTTTCCCTGCGGGTATTTTTTCTTCCCAACAGGAAATCGATGGAAAACTGGTAATTACTGATATTGATTTTACCCGGAAATTATTTCTTCTGGATGACGAGATATCTAAGGTAGAGCTGAAATTGAAAGGCGAAAAATACATCGGACGAGTGAAAGAGCAGTTGCAGCAACTTGCCGGTTCTCATTACCGGGTCGAAGATAAATATGAATTGAACCGGTCTTTCTATGCAATGATGCGTTCCGAAAAGTTGGTCGTATTTTTGATATTACTTTTTATATTGCTGATCGCTTCTTTTAATATTGTCGGCTCGATATCTATGCTGATACTGGATAAGAAAGAAGATTTAGTGGTATATAAAGCTTTGGGTATGCCTTTGAACCGAATTGTCTCTGTATTTAAGACGGAAGGAAATCTGATTACCTGTATAGGTGCTTTTATCGGGGTGGTGCTGGGTGTCGCGATTTGTTTGTTACAGGAGAATTACGGATTGATAAAATTGAGAGAAGGAGGGTATTTGCTGGAAGCTTATCCGGTGAAACTGATTTTCGGAGATATTGTTTTGATTATATTTACGGTTTTATGTATCGGATATGTTGCCTCTTATTTTCCGGTAAAATATCTGGTGAGAAAACTCATAAAGTGATAAGTGTTTATTCATTCTATTCATGATCCGGAAGATGAAGAAATTAGTTACAGCCTTATTTTTGATTTTTTCTTTTTCGCTTTTTGCCCAGGAAAAAGAAAGAATGGTTTTGATTGAAACGAACCTGGGGAATATGAAAGTGAAGTTATACAACGATACTCCCAAACACCGGGATAATTTTATTCGTTTGGCCAGGGAAGGGCATTATGACGGAACCTTGTTTTACCGGGTGATAAAAGATTTTGTCATTCAGGGTGGATCTTCTGATAGCCGTGGGGCTATAGCCGGACAGTCTATCGGTTTCGGTAAACCGATGACGATAGATGCCGAGATAAAAGAAGAGCATTATCACAAGAAAGGGGCTTTGGCAGCCCCCCGCCAACCGAACCGGGAAAATTTTTACAAAGAATCCGATATTTCTCAATTTTATATCGTACAAGGGAGAAAATATACGGAGAAAGAATTGGAAATGATTGAAAAGTCTGTAAATATACCGATCAAAAATGCCATTCGCCGAAAATATTATACTCCGGAGAAAAAAGTCATACTTGATTCTTTGCGAGTGTTGAAGAAGGTTGATGAATTCCGCCGGATTGCCGGAAAAATCAAGGAAAATATCGAGTTCGACTGGAATACCAATACGGATAAAATATATATGCCGGAAGATAAAAAAGAGGCTTATATGAATTCCGGTGGTATGCACCATTTGGATAAGGAATATACTGTCTTCGGAGAGGTGGTCGAAGGGTTGGAGGTTATCGATAAAATTGCAGCTTTACCGACCGACGAGAACAATCGTCCTTTTAAAGACGTAAAAATCAAGGTGAAAGTACTGAATTAAGATGGGATAAAGCATTTGGAAATGATACAGAAAAAGAGAAAGCAGTTGTTGCTGTTCCGCAATATTATTTGGGCATTGGTCATTTTTGTGTTATGTGCGATGCCGTCGGAGGACATTCCGAATCCCCATTGGGATATACCTCATTTGGACAAAGTGGTTCACTTCGGTATGTTTTTTATAATGGCAGTATTGTTGTGTAGTGAATTGGGATATCAGACAAATCTGACGCAAAGAAAGATATATTTAATTACCGTAACTATTTCTTTAATATATGGCGGGGTTATAGAGATTTTACAACAATACTTTTTCAATCGAAGCGGAGATATACTGGATCTCCTGGCAGATGTTTTAGGTGCTATTGTCGGTTGTTTGCTTTATCCGGTTTTGATGCGCTGGAAAAATAAAATCTGGAAATAGCCCGGCCTTATTTGATTTTTTCAAAATAAGGAAGTCTGTCGGGGGCAACCGTGATGTCGATTGTTTTACCGCCATGGATTATTTTTCCGGAATCGTCTTTCCATTTCCCTTTGGGTAATCTTACTGTCCGCCCGGCATCAGGAGTGAGCATGGGTGCTACCAGATATTTTTCTCCCAGCATAAACTGATCTTTACAATCACTGAACCCCTGATGCGGGAATTCATATTCCATATGCCTTACTATCGGTTCTCCGGTTTGAGCCGAATGCCTGGCATATTTCAACAGATAAGGTCCCATTTTTACATGTAGTTTGGCCATATTCCGGCAAATGGCAAGATTCGATTCGTTGAGGATCCGCCAGGGAGCAACAGAAAATTGCATCATAGGCATGAGGGTATGTACCTGGGTTGAGCGTACGATCAATAGCTCGTCGAATTTCCCGACATTGAGAAAAGCTGAATTTTGTCCGCCGCCGATCATATCCGGACAGGTAAAGGAATATCCCAGTAGTCCGGCGGTCAACATATCCGGAATCAACAGCTTCAAGGCATTCCAGGAATAGTCTTTGTCGCCCAGGCGTTGTACCAAAGGCTGATTTCCCATTTTCCAGCATGCCCGGTATTCGTTGAAGGGAAAGTGTAAGCCGACTTCGGCCCATTTTTGAGAATGGTCCACGCAGAGCGCGTCTTTTTGATAGCTGTCGAAAGAAGTTCCGCTTAAATAAGCAACATCTCCTGCATCTAATTTGAAACCGTCAATACCGTATTTTTCCTGAACTGTTTTCAATTGCTTGATAAAATGATCGAAAGCCTGGGGATGGGTCAGGTCATAGCAGGCACTGAATCCGTTCCACCAATGTATAAGGGCTGTTTCGTGCGACCCTTTCTTTTTTAACAGATAGCCTTTGCTTTCAAGTTCCCGGAATTCAGGGCTATCCGGACTGACAAACGGGCATACCCACAGCATCACTTTAAAGCCTTGCTTGTGCAGTTGAGCGACCATGGCCTGGGGATTAGGAAATTTTTCGGGTTTGAAGTCAAAATTTCCGTAATACTTTTGCCAGTTATCGTCGATCATCAGTACACCGGTCGGAAAATCGTTCCGGAGGATATTTGCGGCATAGTCGAGAATGTCCTGCTGATTTTGATTGTACATAAGTTCGATCCAGGTATTGTATTGCGGCATAGAAAAGAAAAGGGTGTCCGGAAGCTTCCCGGAAGGCGGGAAATGGGAACGGGAAGCTGCCAGATAAGCTTCCCGCAAAGTCGAGCCTCCGTTTACAATCTCAATATTTTGCGGAGCGGTTTTTATGTATATATCGCCGTCTTTTACGGTAAACTGAAACGGTTTTTCGCACCAGATGTATCTCCCTTTGTCGGAAAGGAATAAAGGCACGGTTTGATTGTTAAAGTTCTGATTGTGTAAATCCAACAGAGTCGGAGTATCTTTCCAGGGCATAACCGATCCCTTTGCAACGAAAGCGCCCCACCATTTTTCATTTTGCAGGCTGGGAATTTTTGTTTCATTTTCCTGGGCATAGAGGAAGAGGGAACAGATAAGTATAAAAAAGAATATAGTTATCGTTTTTTTCATCGTATGTTATTTTGAGGCACCGGTAAATAAGAGATATTTTATTTTTGAAATTTCGCTGCAAACATAATTAAAAATCTTTTTTGAGCAATTTGCTTTTCCATGGAAAACTCAAATATATTTTTCTAACTTTGTCCTTTGCTAATTAAGCCTGTGGGTTTATTAGACTTTAGGTTACAGTTTTGTTTTGCAATCTTCTGAAACAAAGGTTGTTAAATACTTAAATGTATCATTAATTATTTATTATAGAGTACTTAAAAGACGAGAAGATGTTAGAAAAAATCAATCAGTTAATTACTGAGATTTCCGCTTTTTCGGCTCAGACTCCCGAAGAAATAGAACAGTTCAGAATCAAGCATTTGAGTAAAAAAGGGACGATCGCTTTGTTATTCGAAGATTTTAAAAATGTTCCTGTTGAGCAGAAAAAAGAGATCGGTAAGGCTCTGAATGAACTGAAAACGGTAGCAACGGCTAAGGTCAATGAGTTGAAAGAACAACTTTGTGATCAGGATACCGGTAAATCCGGGGTTGACCTGACTTTACCCGGGGATGTCCTGAAAACGGGGACTCGTCATCCTTTGGCCATTGTTCGGAATGAAATCCTTTCAATTTTTGATAAATTGGGTTTTACGGTGTCGGAAGGTCCTGAAATCGAGGATGACTGGCATAATTTTTCAGCACTGAACTTCCCGGAAGAACATCCGGCACGGGATATGCAGGATACTTTCTTTATAGAGAAACATCCGGATATCGTATTGCATACACATACTTCTTCCGTACAGGTACGGGATATGGAAACACATGAGCTGCCGATACGTCTGGTGACTCCCGGCCGGGTTTTCCGGAATGAAGCAATTTCTGCGCGGGCACATTGTATTTTCCATCAGATCGAGGCTTTGTATATAGATGAAAACGTCTCTTTTGCCGATTTGAAACAGACATTGACTTATTTTGCGAAAGAACTTTTCGGAGCCGATACGCAGATTCGCCTTCGTCCGTCTTATTTCCCTTTTACCGAGCCTTCTGCCGAGATGGATGTGTCCTGTACGCTTTGCCACGGAAAAGGTTGTAATGTATGTAAAGGAACGGGATGGCTGGAAATCCTGGGGTGCGGAATGGTCGATCCGAATGTTTTGGAATTGAACGGTATCGATAAAGAAAAATATACCGGCTTTGCTTTGGGGATGGGTATCGAACGTATCACCATGTTGAAATACGGCATCAAGGACCTGCGTTTGTTTTTTGAAAACGATCTCCGGTTTCTGGAGCAATTTACAACGGCAATCTGACCGGATGTTTATGATAATAAAAGGAGTATCGAAATTTTCGGTACTCCTTTTTTATTTTCATCAGGTATTGCAAGTCTTTTTCGGGTATTCCGCAAACTCCGGAACACTTTGCGGAGGTGTTGAGGCGATATTTGTTGTTATCCGGTTATTTTATGGAATATCTAGTTTGTGTTATTTTCATCGGTTGTACTTTTCACTTTAAGTGCTTCGGCCAGTTTATGTATTATGATGTAATAATCTTCATGTTGCTTTTCTCCGAGTCTGACGGCTATAATTTTTTTCTCAGGGTTTACATATAAAACCTGTCCGAAAATCCCCAGAGCATAGAAGTTTGGAGTATAAGTTTCTCCTATCCATTCGCCCTTTTCCGGTTCATATATACATCTCTCGCTGTGTGGAATGTTTAGCTCGTCAAAACGTTTAACGACAGATAACGAGTCCGGAAAAATGCCGTTCCCATTTTCCTTTCTTAACAGTTTGGGGATAGAATACCAGCAGTTTTGATATCCTTTATTATTTACATTGCCTTTTACGGAACGTTCTATCCATTCAGAACTAACAATTTGTTTTCCGTTCCAATTTCCTTTATTCATGTATAAACGGCCGATTTTGGCAAGATCAATGGCATTTGTCGAAAAACCTACTGCCGCCCTTGCAAAATGGTTACGCTTGCCGTCCAGACTTATAGATGCGTCATACTCCATGTTCAGGGGTTGCCATACTTTTTCTTCCATATATTCGGCGAATCCTTTACCTGTTGCACGTTCGATAATGATACCGAGAATGGCGGTAGCAATGCTGTGATAATAGTGTGTGGAACCCGGTTCGTTTTCAAATTTCAGGGATTTAATTTGTTGTAATTGATTGTTTCCGTAATAAAGGCGGGCGATTCCGGTTGTGACAATCCAGTTATATTGCTCTTTAAATTTAATGCCTGTACGCATACCAAGCAGATGTTCAATTGTCAATGATTTGAATTTAGCATTTTTTTTGTTTAATTCCGGCAGATAATCTGTTACCGGATCATTGATGCTTTTGATATATCCTTCGTCGATAGCTATTCCGCATAAAAGGGAGGTTAAGGACTTCGATATGGAAAATACCGTAGAGATTGAGGAGCGGTTGAATTCACCGAAATACTTTTCATATACAATGGTATCGTTATATATGAGTAAAAAAGATCCGTTCCCACCGGCTTGGCCAAAATACTCCTCAAGAGTGATATGTACCATTTTCTGACGGAATATTTTTGCCGTATCTAATATTTTTCTTTCAGGCGGAAGTTCTGTAAAATGAAACGGATTACTGCTTTTTTTTATCGTCGCTTGTGGAAAAATTTTGTAATCGTCAATGTTCGGAGCTCCGTGGAAAACTCCCCGCCAAAAAGCACAAGAAGAGAAAAAAACGGAGAGTAATAATAACATTAATATTTTCATAGCTTGTATTTTAAGAAGTATTGATTGACAAATTTATCAAAATATCACACATTGGCAATAATTTTAACGAAAGATGCGGACAAAAAGCAGGAAGATATCTTTTATATAGCTGAAATTTATTTTCAGATCAAGCATATGAATACGGTATAGCTTGAGATATTTATTATATTTTTTCAGTATGTAGTGAATCCCGTTTTGATTTTATTCGTTCTTGGGAGTATCGGTTTTTGCTTAAATACCGGTCTGTTCTTTTATTAGACTTTGTCTGTAAAATACGGATAAATAATCCGGCTTTGTATTTCAAGCTTGTTTGAAAAGGCATTCTATCCGTTGCCGTCTTTGGGCTCATATATGAATAATGCTGAAATCAATTTACAATCTACAATCTAAAATCAGTACATTCAGCTCTTTTACCTTATATTTGTTGTCCGATAATGTTTGGATTGAATTATGGAAAAAAATGTGCATCGTGAAATTGAGCGGAAATTTTTGGTAAAAGGGGCATTTAAATCTGAGGCTTTTCAGGCAGTACCCATTTTACAAGGGTATCTTTCTTCCGTTCCGGAACGGAATGTGAGGGTCCGATTATGTGGGTCAAAGGCTTGTCTGACAATTAAAGGACCTGCTACTGCGGACGGTTTGAGCCGTTTTGAATGGGAAAAAGAAATCAATACGGAAGATGCCCGGGAGTTGATAAAGCTTTGTGAGCCGGGAATCATTGATAAAGTGCGTTATTTGGTACGGGCCGGTAAGCATATTTATGAGGTGGACGAATTTCACGGGGAAAATGAGGGATTGGTTGTTGCTGAAATTGAGCTTGGTGCCGAGGATGAGGCTTTTGTCAAGCCCGATTGGTTGGGAGAAGAAGTAACGGGAGATAAACGTTATTATAATTCTTCTTTGATAAGGTATCCGTATAAAGAATGGACTAATTGTATTGAAAAATGAAAAGATGGATATTGTTGTGCTTTCTGACAGGGTGGTGTTTGACTGCTGAAGCGGTTGTTTTTTCTTCTGCCGATAGTTTGGTTCTCGAAAAATTCTGGGTATATGCCCGGACGAATAAGCTGGCTGATTTACCCTATGGGCAGCGTGTCGTTTTGATCGGCCGGTTTTTTATAAATAAGCCTTATAAAGCGGGCACTTTGAATGTGCCTATGGAAGAAATGCCTGTTATAAATTTACGGGAATTCGATTGTGTGACATTTGTCGAGAATACGTTGGCACTGACTTTTTTAAATCGTTATGATAAAAGTGAGACGGCTCAGTTTGTGGATAATCTGATCCGGATTCGTTATCGGAAAGGAAAAATCGAAAGTTACATTTCCCGTCTTCACTATTCCAGTGACTGGTTATACGAGATGGAGCGGCAACATATTCTTTCTGATGTGACTCATAAAATCGGAGGGATCGAATATCCTCTCGAGGTTTATTTTATGACGAAAAACTATCGGAAGTATCCCATATTGTCACGGGATACGCTTTTAGTACCGGAAATGAAAAAAATTGAAACAGCGATCAATAAAAGGTCGTATTATTATATTCCAAAGCATAATATTAGGATTGCGGAAAAACAGATAATGACCGGAGATATTATTTTGATAACGACGAATATAAAGGGTTTGGATACTTCTCATTTGGGGATTGCCGTGAAAAAGGAAGGACGGGTTTATTTGCTGCATGCCTCGAGTACGGCGAAAAAAATTGTTTGTTCGGAACACCCTCTGCCCGATTATATGGCGGATATCCCGTCACAGACGGGAATCATGGTGGGCCGGGTCAATCTGGTCCCAGGCGAGGCTTGGATCGTATTTCCTTAGGCGGGGTTTGGCATACAAATTGTAAAATAATAAAATCAACCATAAAACGAAATCATATGAAAAAATTAGTTCAGGTATTTGCAGTTCTCACTCTTATCGTTAGTGTTTCTGCCTGTGCGAGCCGGAAAGTGACTCGTGTTGACAGCGGGGAGGTGATCGATCTGAGCGGTCGGTGGAATGATACAGACTCCCGTTTGGTTTCCAATGAGATGATCAAAGATTTGCTCGGGGCAAAATGGATTCCTATTTATGAAAATCAGCATAACAATAAGCGCCCGGTTGTTGTTGTCGGTACAATTCTGAATAAAAGTCATGAACACATCGATGCCGAGATGTTTATCAAGGATATTGAAAAAGCAATTATAAACAACGGAAGCGTACGTTTGGTACAGGCCGGTGCTAAAAGAGAAGAGTTAAGAGCAGAGCGGGAAGATCAGAATAAAGGATTTGTTTCTGCGGAGACGGCTAAAAGATGGGGACTTGAATTGGGGGCTGATTTTATGTTACAAGGAACGATCAATAGTATTGTCGATTCTTATAAAAAGAATAAAGTCGTAGCTTACCAGATCGATCTCGAGTTGACAAATCTGGAGACCAATGAGGTTGTCTGGATGGGAGATAAAAAAATCAAGAAAACGGTATCTGACCGATTTTAGATTGAAATAAATGATAACTGATCTTATTGAGTTCGGTCGTAAATCATAATATCGGTTTCATTAATCCCTAAGCAGTGGGGGATTATCCGGTCTGACCGGCCGTTAAGCTGTATAAATTTATATTCGGATGAGAATTACTTTGTTTCCGGTTGTTTTCTGTTTGTTGTTGTCCTCTTGTGCCACCTGGTATGAGCGTACAGCAGAATTTCAACGTACCGTGGAAGAAGGGAATTTCGAGCAGGCTGATAAATTGTTGCATAAGAACAAAAAGATGGAAAAGGGGAAAAACAGACTTCTTTTTTATCTGAATTTGGGGTATGTTGAATTTATGCTGGATCATCCGAAGGAAAGTAATGCTGCTTTCGAAACGGCAGAGAAGATGATTGACGAACAGTCCGGTAATCCTGCCTTACAGGCTGCTGTACTCTTAAGTAATCCTGAGATATTACCTTATAAGCCTGAAGATTTTGAAGTTATCATGGTTAATTTCTACAAAGCCATGAACTATTTACGTTTGGGAGATATGGAGGGTGCATTGGTCGAAGTTCGTCAAATCAATATCAAGCTCAATCAGTTAAATGACAAATATCCTGACCATAAAAACAGATATCAGAGGGATGCTTTTGCTCATTTATTGATGGGGTTGATTTATGATGCTTCCGGAAATTTCAATGATGCTTTTATCGCTTATCGAAATGCTTTTGAAACTTATCAAACCGATTATAAGAAAAATTTCGGAATAGAAGCACCCGTACAATTGAGGCAAGATATACTTCGAACCGCCTATTTGTGCGGATTTAAGGAGGAATTGAAAAGGTATGAAGAAGAGTTCGGGCAAAAATACGTTTATTCGTCGCCTCCGGCTGACGGGCAATTGATATTTTTCTGGCTAAACGGCTTAGGACCAGTGAAATCGGAATGGGGAATCAATTTTGTAAAAGAACAAAGGGGAGACGGGGCTATTGTATTTCATAATGCCGAGTATGGGTTAACTTTCCCTTTTTTCTGGGGAAGCGGCTATAGTGACCATGAACGTAATTCTTTAGCCAATCTGAAGATTGTACGGGCTGTTTTTCCGAAATATGAAGAGCGTCCTCCTCTTTATTCCAGGGCTACACTGCAGTATGAGAATAAGTCTTATCCTTTGGAGTTGGCTGAAGATATTAATCAGATCGCTTTTAAAACATTGCACGATAGAATGTTGCGGGAATTTTCGACCTCTTTGTTGCGGGTTGCGGCTAAGCAGGGATTGCAATATGCCGCTTCCAAACAGAATGAGTGGCTGGGATTTGCTGTCGGTTTGGCCAATGCCATGACGGAGAAAGCCGATACCCGGAACTGGCAAACCTTGCCTTATTCCGTTTCGTATGTGAGGATTCCTTTACAGTCTTCCGAAAATCAGGTTTCTGCTAATTTTTTTACCTCAGATAATGTACATCGGGAAACGTTTATTTTTCCTGCTAACCCGAAAAAAACGAGCTTTTTTGTTTATTCGACTTTATAATTCATGGACTTATTTAATACCTTTGTAAGCGGCGTATTGTACGCCGGGATGAAACGGATTTATGCTGAGTTCTCTTTATAACAGGGTGTCAGAACGTTTGAATGTAGGATATGAATTATTTCGTATGGAGTTCGTCGGTGTATTTTTTTTGTTTGTAGTACGCTGATAGACATATAATTGAAAATCTGCTGTTAATTTTGAATGATTATTTGATGTGATGAAATTAGTATTTGCTACCAATAACCGGCATAAACTGGAAGAAATCCGGGATATTTTAGGAGATCGTTTTGAAATCGTGTCTTTGAGCCAGATCGGTTGTCATGAAGATATACCTGAGGATCATGAGACTTTACAGGAAAATGCTTTACAAAAGGCGCGTTTCGTGAAAGAGCATTATGGCTATGATTGTTTTGCCGATGATACCGGGTTGGAAATAGAAGTTCTGGAGAATCGTCCGGGGGTTTATTCTGCCCGTTATGCCGGTCCGGCTAAGCGTTCGGAAGATAATGTGCGTAAAGTGTTGAAAGAAATGGAAGGAAAAACCAATAGAAAAGCACAGTTTCGTACAGTTATTGCATTGGTTATGAATGGAAAGGAATATTGTTTTGAAGGAAAGGTTTTGGGGGAAATATTGACGGAGCAACAGGGTACCGCGGGTTTCGGCTATGATCCCATATTCCGTCCGTCGGGTTTTACAGAGAGCTTTGCCCAGATGGAAATGAAACAGAAAAACGGAATCAGCCACCGGGGACGGGCTGTGGAAAAATTGACGGAGTTTTTGAATAAAACTGTAAAGGATTTTTGATCGGAAGTACAAATCAGCTTGAAGCGGAATCTAAAATCAGAAATCGTATATTTTGAGTTTGTGGGAGAGGGTGTTTAAGCTTATTTTAGATCGTGTTACTATTTTTAAGTTATACTTTATATGGAAGTAGCTAATATAGTTGTTCTTAAAATATTAAATTTTTCAGATACACAGAAAATAGTACATGCTTTTTCGAAGGAGAGCGGTTATCTTTCTTTTATTTCTCCTTCTTCTTTGTTCCGGAAAAAGAGTTGCACCGTTAATCTTTTTCAGATTTGTGAAGTTGAATTTTTTCCCAATGAAAAGGGAAATTTTCAAAAACTGAAATCTGTTTCTCCGCTTTTGAGTCTTTCAAATATTTATCTCGATATTTACAAAATGAATATTATTGTATTATGGAGTGAAATTTTAAATTTAATTTTGAAAAATGAACAGAAAAATATAAATCTTTTTGAGTTTATTTTGAAATCGGTTGACTATCTGAATACGACTCAAAATGATACCGCGAATTTTAATTTATTTTTTCTATACAGGATAGCGGCGCTGATTGGATTTAAAATCGATTCATCCACCTATTCGCAAGGTTGTGTTTTCAATGTAAATGATGGTACTTTTGTTTCTCCGGATACAAATGAACCCTATATTTCCGGACCGAATGCTGCCAAAACAATTTTTACGTTGTGTACTTGTCAGGTTGAAGATTTAAAGCAAATAGCTTTAGATCGCAAGAGCCGGAGTATTCTTTTGGACATTATTTTGCTTTTCTACAGTATTCATTTAAATACGGATCTCAACGTTAAGAGTATTCGCGTTATACGGGAAGTGTTCGAAGATTGATTATCTGTACTTTTCTTTGCTTTCTTCCATCATGCTGAGATAGCTCCAATACCGGCTTTCACTGATTCTTCCGTTTTGGACGGCTTCTATGACAGCACAACCGGGTTCGTGAATATGGGTACAGTTGTAAAAGCGGCAATGTTCGGAAACCCGGAATATTTCGGGGAAAAAGTGAGAAATTTCTTCCTTTTCCATATCGATGATCCCGAAACTTCTGACTCCCGGGGTATCGACAATGTATCCTCCTTCGTTTAACGGGAACATTTCGGCAAAAGTCGTCGTATGTTTTCCGGTATCGTGGCTGTCTGATATGCTTGCGGTTTTTAGTTGAAGTTGGGGTTCGATACAATTGATCAGTGTGGATTTGCCAACCCCCGACATGCCGGACAAAACAGTAACTTTGTCTTTTAATAATTCCCGGAGTTCTGTGATATTCTGACCTGTTACCGCAGACACCTGCAAGCACCGGTAACCGATTTCTGAATATATTGTTATTAGTTCTGTCGCTTTTTCCCGGTCGGTATTATCGTATAGGTCGCTTTTGTTGAAGACCAGAATGGCCGGAATATTGTATGCTTCCGTCGTTGCTAAAATCCGGTCGATGAATACTGCAGAGGTTACCGGATGGTTGATTGTGGCAATGAGTAATGTCTGATCTACATTGGAGGCAATAATGTGTGCTTCTTTGGAGAGGTTTGTAGATTTCCGGATAATATAATTGCGCCGTTCACCGATTTCTGTGATAACAAAATTGTCTTCGTTTTTTTCCAGGCTGACTATATCGCCGACGGCTACGGGATTGGTTGTACGCAATCCCTTCGTACGTAATTTTCCCCGGATACGGGCTTCGATTATTTCTCCGTTCGTCCTTTTTACCAAGTACCAACTCCCGGTAGACTTTATTACGATACCTTTTTCCATCTCTTATTTTTCTTGAAGGCAAAAGTAATATTCTTCGCGGAATATTTATGGCCGGAAGACTAAACCTTTGAGGTAAATTTTTGTCATACTGTTATTAAAATATTAAAAGTGTGTAAAAATAGTTATTGTAGGCGTGAATTTGTTACTTTTAAGCCTTCAAAGACGTGGTGGTAAACGATGAAAATACAAATCAAGAATCTCAGTAAAATATATCCTGACGGACATAAGGCTTTAAATGAATTGAATCTGGTCATCGAGCCGGGTATGTTCGGTTTGTTGGGGCCTAACGGTGCGGGTAAAACGACATTGATGCGAATCATGACGTTGTTGCAAAGTGCTACGTCGGGAACGATTTTTTTCGATGATTATGACATTGCCAAAGATCGTAAAGCTATCCGTTCTGTATTAGGTTATTTACCTCAGGATTTCCGTTTTTTTGAAAAATTGAAAACCTGGGAATTCCTGGATTACGGAGCTGGGTTGGCTGGAATCAAAGGGGTGAAGAAAAGGGCAGAAATTGTAGACGAAATGTTGCGCAAGGTGGGTTTGTTCGAGGTGCGCGATCGTTGGGCGAATCGTTTGTCGGGAGGTATGAAGCGTCGTTTAGGCATTGCACAGGCTATTATCGGAAATCCGAGAGTGATCATTGTCGATGAGCCGACTACCGGACTGGATCCGGAAGAACGTATCCGTTTCCGGAATATTTTGTCGGAGGTCAGTGATCAGGATGTCATTATTATTCTTTCCACTCATATCGTGGGAGATATTTCCAGTACGTGTAAGAAACTGGCTTTATTGAATAAAGGGGAATTGAAATTTGAAGGTTCGCCCGACGATATGATCGAGTTGGCGCAGGGAAAGGTATGGGAAATATTTGTTACCGATCAGGAGTTCAAGGATATCAAGGAAAAATATCCGATTATTTCGACGATTCCTTCTAACGGAGGTTGGGATATACAGGTCGTTGCCGATAATCTGGACGGTTTCGGCGGAAAGATGATCACCCCTAATATAGAACACGCTTATGTCTATTTTATGGACTATCTTTTACAGGATAGGATGGATATGTATGCCGATAAGGAAGAAGGTGGAGAGTTATTTAAATAGAGTTTAATATGAATATTCATACGATAAACGTTATTGCGCGGTACGAAGTGAAGCTACTGAAAAGGAGTTGGTTGTTTCGTATTTTTGCAATATTGGTACTGTTGATTCTGACATTGACTCAATTGAGCAATCTTTCTCCGGTTTTCTGGAAATATAGCGAGACCTGGAATTATGTCGGAGTGACTTCTTTGATCCCTTTTTTTACGACCTATCTCTACAATATTGCTCAATCGGTAATTGTTGTTTTTCTGGCCGGTAGTTTTTTGAAGCGGGATAAGAAATTGGATACAGCCGAAGTTATTTATGTACGTCCGATGAGTAATGCGGATTATATTGTCGGAAAAGTATGGGGGATTACCCGGGTATTTCTCGGATTGAATATAATTACCTTACTGGTCGGGATGTTTGTCAATTTAGTAGTGGGAGGTTCCCCTTTCAGTATTTTCCCTTATTTGTTTTATCTTTTTACGATTTCGTTGCCTTCCTTGTGGTTTGTGCTGGGATTGTCGTTTACATTGATGTGTATATTGAAAAATCAAGCCGTAACGTTTATTGTAATGTTGGGTATTATCGGTACGCTTTTTTTCTATGTCGGGGATAATTTGTACGGAGTGTTTGACTTTTTCGGTGTCAATATTCCGGCTATTTTTTCTGATGTAACGGGGCATCCGGATCTGGCTTTGTTTTTATTACAGCGTACCGTTTATTTCTTGGGGGGGATCGCTCTTTTGTGTTTTACGATAACATTGGTTAAGCGTTTGCCTCACCGTCCCTGGAAAACGGTTATTATAAATATCTGTGCTTTTGTATTGCTGTTGGTCAGTGTGGGAACGGGTTTTCTGTATGTCCGGCATTTCCGGCATATTGCCGAGGTTCGGAAGGAATATATTGCATTGTTTGATAAGTATGCTGTTTTGCCGAAAGCGGACATTTCTTCGAATGACATAACTATAAAGCAGAGTGGAAACAGCCTGGAAGCCGAAAGCCGGATGCTGGTAAAAAATAGCCGCGGGGAAATGATTCCGCAGGTTATTCTTTATTTGAATCCGGGGGTAGAAATTCTAGGCTTGGAAGTTGCCGGTCAGGCGGTTACATATAAGCGGGAAAAGCAGGTCTTATTGATTGATCAGGCGTTGCAGCCCGGCGAAGAAAAGCAGATTACCATCCGTTATGCCGGGCCGCTGGATGAGAATGTTTGTTATACGGATATAGACGAGAAAGATTTTTTGGCAAATCCGACGGGGAACACATTTTCTTTCCGGTATGGAAAACGCTATGTTTACCTGGAAGACCGTTACACCATTCTTACTCCCGAATGTTTGTGGTATCCGGTAGCGGAATCGCCTGCTTATCCGGCTATGCCTTACAATATTAAGAAGGAATTTACCCGTTATACGCTTACTGTCGAACATCCGGAGAATAGAACGGCCATATCTCAGGGAGATGCTGTCCGGAAAGAGGGAAAAACCGTATTTTCCAATGCCACACCTCTGCCTTGCATCAGTGTAGCAATCGGTGATTACGAGAAAAAAGCCATTTCTGTGGATTCTACGGATTATGAGTTGTATTATTTCAAAGGGCATGACTTTTTTTCAAAGTATTTTGAAGAGATACAGGATACTTTGCCGGCAATTATACGGGAAATCCGGGCCGACCTGGAAGTCGGTAAAAACAGAAGTTATCCTTTTTCAAAGTTTGTTATGGCTGAGACTCCGCTTCCTTTTACCGGATATATTCGTAATTGGAAAGGATATACCGAGCAGGTGATGCCGGAAATTGTTTTTTTGCCGGAACGAGGCTTACGGACACAGGTCGATTTCAGGGCAGAACAACATCGGATCAGGGATTGGCGTAATCAGAATGATATACCTGAAGATAAGGAAATTCAGGTGCAGATGTTAAAGAATTACATTAATAATACTTTTGTTGCAGAGACTTCTTCCGATGGGAGTATGCGTTGGAGTTCTTCTCCGGAGGTCAATAAGCTGAATATCGGAGCTATGTTTTTCGGATTTACGGGTTTTATGTATTCTGCCGATTATCCGATTATCGATGTTGCTTTGAATACAATGCAGAATACAAGTGAATCCAACCAGAGAAGATGGTTTTTTAGTACTGAATTGTCTGATAATCAACGGGCAAATGTTTATTTGCAGGATCACAGTTTTGAGGCTGCTATGAAAGATAAAAACATCAAGCCTCAGGTGTTTTATGAGGTGCTGAAGTTGAAAAGTAATTTTTTGAAAAGCTTTGTCGTTTCGCAGATACCAATGAAAACATTTCATTCTTTTTTGAGAAATTTCAATGAAAGCCATCTGTTTAAAGAAACGGACTTGGAGGAATTTTCGGAAAAATTTAAAGAAGAGTTTCATATCGATCTTGCTGATTTTATTCATCAATGGTATACGACGGACCATGCCCCTGAGATAAAGTTAAAAGATGTTGATGTGAATCAGGTTATTCTGGATGATTTTACCAAATACCGGATCAGCCTGAAGGCTTATAATCCTTCGGATGTGGATGGTATGATCAATGTCAATGTCGAGAGTGGCGGCGGAGGTATGCGGGGAAGAGGTCCCCGTAGACCCGGATCGGGTGAGGATGAAGATAATATTCATCATTATTATATACCGGCAGGCAGTGCCCGGGAAATCAAGATCATTAACGACGATCGTCCCGGACGTATAACTGTAAATACGATGGTATCCCGGAATTTACCGAATGAGTTCGATTTCAATTTCTCCAAAGTAGATACCGAGGTTTCCGATACATTGACGGGAGCTTTTCCGATAGATACGGCTGTTTTTGCTGCTGTTCCCGGCGAGATTATTATAGATAATGAAGACCCCGGTTTCCGCACAATCGAGGGAAATACACGACATAAGCTGAAAGATTTATTCCGGAAAGAAGAGGAGGATAAATACCAGAATTTTATGCCTTGGCGTTATCCGTCGAAATGGACTGCCGTTGTTAAGAGCTCTTGTTTTGGAGAGTCGGTACATTCGGCTGTTTATAAAAGTAAAGGTACCGGTGCCAATAAGGTTGAATGGACGGCTGAAATCCCGAAGGATAATTATTATGAGATATTTGTATGGAATCCTAAATTCGAGATTTGGTTTTGGGGAAGACACAACCGCACCCGTAACGACCAGACCCAAACCTATACGATTGCTTACGATGAAGAGAAAGAGACGGCATCCGTTGATTTTGCACAGGAAGAAAACGGATGGGTGTCGTTGGGAAGCTATTATTTGCCGGCAGGCAGAGTGACTGTGACATTGACGGATAAGGTTTCTTCTGTTTTTGTCTCAGCGGATGCAGTGAAGTTTACATTGATTAAATAATATAACTAAGGCAATAAGTATGTACAGACACGCTTTATTCGTTTCGTTTTTTCTGCTTTGCGGGAGTATCTGTTTCGCACAGCAAGTACTGACATTGGACAAGGCCTTGAGCATTGCTTTTCAGAACAGTCCGGCTTTGATACAAAGTAAGTTGAGCCTTCAGCAGAATGAGCTGAATTTACAGGCTCAGCAAGCTTCTTTGAAGTCACAGTTTTCCTTAGATGTCAGTCCGTTTAATTATTCCCGTAGCAGTCAGTATGACAGTTATAACAGCAAATGGTTTGACAGTAAGACTATGAGTTCCTCGGCTTCTCTGGGAATTGTACAGCCGATTAAATGGACGGACGGTACGGTTTCTTTGGTGAACGACGTGTCCTGGCAGGATGCTTCCAATCGTTCTTCCGGGGGAAAGAGTACCGCTTTCAATCACAATATTTCTTTGCGGATAGAGCAGCCTATTTTTACTTATAACCGGACGAAGATGCAATTGAAGGAATTGGAATTAAGTCTTGAGAATGCCCGATTGAGTTATGCTATGCAGCAACTGAATATCGAGAAGAATGTGACGGATAATTTCTATTCGGTATATCAGCGGTTTAAAGATTTATCGATTGCCCGGGATGAGTATGCCAACCAGAAACAGAATTACGATATTATAAAAAATAAGGTGGAAGCCGGATTGGTTGCCCGGGAAGAACTTTTTCAGGCTGAGGTGAATCTGGCTACCAGTGAATCGTCCGTATATACGGCTGAAATAAATTATGAAAATGCGAAGGATAATTTTAAGTTGTTGCTGGGGGTTTCTCTGGACGAGGACATCGCCGTATTGCCGAATACGGAAGTAGAATCCATCACCGTGAATACGGAAGAAGCTGTAAAACATGGATTGGACCAACGGATGGAATTGCGTCAAAAACAGATTACATTGGAGCGGGATGTTTTTTCTATTATCCGGGCAAAGGCAGAAAATGAGTTTAAAGGAAATATTTCTGCCCGTGTCGGCCTCAATGCTCTGGGAGATAAGGTGGGAAATATGTATGATAATCCGACGGATAATGAACAAATCGGGGTAAGTTTGACTATTCCGATTTTCGACTGGGGAGCTAAAAAGGCAAGAGTACAGTCAAGTAAGCTGGCCATGGAATCGGACGAAGTGGATATGAGCGAGCAGAAGAAAGAGATTACGATAAATATACGGCAGATTTGCCGGAATTTACCGACCCTGATCAATCAGATCAACATAAAGAAAAAGAGTATAGAAAATGCGGAACGTACTTATGAGATCAATCTGGAAAAATACAGGAACGGAAATTTAACCGGTATGGAGTTGCAACAATACCAAACCCAGCTGACGAGTGCTAAACAGGAATATACCAATGCGATTATCAGTTATAAGCTGGAGTTATTGAATCTGAAAGTACAGACATTGTGGGATTATACGACGAATAAATCGTATTTGCCTTTGGAAGCAAAAAAATAAATTAATTTAATACGATATAAATAAAATCTCAATACTATGAATAATTACTTTAAGCTAATCGGTGTTCTGACCTTGGGGATGGCATTGTATAGTTGTGGCGGAGATCGGAATAATCAGTCGGGAGAAACGACGACGCCCGTGTGGGTAGATGATGTTCGTCAGCGTACGATAGAAGAATTTATAACGACGACAGGTACGGCTAAAGCAACCCGTACCGTAGAACTGAAATCGGAAACAAACGGGGATTATGTTTTACAGACAAACCCGAAGACCGGTAAGCCGTATCAGTTGGGAGACATCGTGGAGGCCGGTGCTGTAATCGTTCGTTTGGAAAATAAAGAATACGAGAATAATGTGCAGTTGGAAAGTAAAAAGCTGAACATCCAGATCACGGAGAAGGAATGGGAAGGACAGAAGACTTTACTTGAAAAAGGAGGAGCGACACAGAAAGATGTGAATAATGCAGAGACGGCATATATCAATGCAAAGCTGGAATTGGAAAATGCTTATATTACTTTAGGCAAGATGAGTGTAAAGGCACCGTTTAAAGGGGTCATAGTCAGTTTGCCTTATTATACTCCCAATGTTGAGGTGGCTTCTGCCCAGCCGGTTGTCGGTATTATGGATTACAGTAAAATGTACCTGGAAACGCAATTTCCGGAAAATGTGATGCCGAAACTGAAAGTGGGTCAAAGGGTGTATGTTACCAATTACAATATCAAATCGGATACATTAAAAGGATTGCTGACTCAATTGTCACCGGCGATCAATGAAGATACCCGGACATTTTCGGGCTATATCCAGATCGATAATCCTGAATTGAAGCTTCGTCCGGGAATGTTTGCCAAAGCAGACGTTATTACGGTACGTAAGGATTCGGTACTTTCTATTCCGAAAGAAATCGTGACGAGTCGCCGGGGAAATAAGATTGTCTTTACGGTAGATCGCTCTGCCGCACAGCAAAAAGTAATTACGGTCGGTATCAGTGACGATAAATATGTGGAAGTGGAAAAGGGATTGGAAAAAGGAGAAAAGGTGGTTGTGAAAGGATACGAGTGGTTGCGTGACAGAAGTAAGGTAAAAGTGATGAAATAACGGTTTGTACCGGTAAGTATTTATTGTAGATTCTGGATTTGGGTTTTAGGTTGTCCCACCAAGCTTTCCGGCGGATGGGGAGAAGCGTAAATTCAAAACGGATATAGGTTTTAAATTTTAGATTCTGTGAATCTGATAACGAATCAATCTTCCGGATAATTTACAATTTGATTGTAGGTAATAAAAGTAAAATAAGATGAATCAAATAACCAAGTTCGCAGTTAAATATCCCGTGAGTGTGCTGATGATTACATTGGCTATCTGCCTGCTCGGGATTATTTCTTACAATAAACTGGGAACCGATTTATTCCCGGATTTAAAGAATCCGGCATTATATATTGATTTGCAGGTGGGGGAACGTCCGCCTGAAGAAGTGGAAAAACAGTTCGTCGAGAATATCGAGTCATTGGCGGCCCGTCAGGATGGGGTGAAGAGTGTAAAAAGCAGTTGTATGGCCGGTTCGGCTTTGATTACTGTAGAGTATGACTGGGATCAGGATATGGATGCGGCTTTTCTCGATTTACAACGAAGTGTTTCACAAATAGCCCAGAATTCCGAAGTTACTTCTTTGAATGTATCCCGTTATGATGCCAATGCAAAGCCGGTAATGACACTGGCGCTTACTCATAACGAGATCAAGGATATGAACGAATTGCGCAAAATAGCCGAAAATTATATGCGCAGTGAGTTGGTGCGTTTGGATGGCGTGGCCGATATACAGTTGAACGGACAGGAGAATGTCTATGTCGAGGTGAAGACCGATCCGTATATGCTGGAAGCTTTTAATTTGACGGCAGACGACATTGCTTCTAAAATAGAAAGCGTTAACCGGAATGTTTCCGGGGGGACGATTGTAAATGAGGATATTCAATATACAGTGAAAGGGGTTAACCTGATTCGGGATATAGAGGATATCAGTAACATCATTGTGGCGTTTAAAGAACCGGCTGCAGACGAAAACGGTGCGTCCTCTTCTGCAACAAATGTGAAGGCTCCGGTTTATTTGAAAGATGTAGCTGTCGTGCAGACTGTAAATAAGGATCCTGATAATATCGCCCGTTTTAACGGAGAACGTTGTCTGGGAATCAGTATTTACAAAGAAAATAAATTCAATACGGTTAAGGTCGTTGAAAATATTCAGAATAAGCTGGAGGAATTGCGGAAGAGTATGCCCGGTTATGAGTTCAATATCATTACCAATCAGGGTGATTTTATCGGCGCATCTATCGGAGAAGTAAAGGATTCTGCCGTATTGGGAATATTGTTGGCGGTGATTGTATTGTACGTCTTTTTGAGGCGTATCAATACGACTTTGATTGTCAGTCTGTCTATCCCGATTTCCATTATTGCAACCTTTAATCTTATGTATTTCAATGGCCTGACAATGAATATTATGACGTTGGGAGGATTGGCATTGGGGGCTGGAATGCTGGTGGATAATGCAATTGTCGTCATGGAAAATATCATCCGGAATCTGGAAAATGGTTTGTCGGTGAAGGAAGCTGCCGTTAAAGGTACTTCAGAGGTATCGGGAGCGATTACTTCTTCTACCTTGACGACAATCGTCGTTTTTTTGCCGATCGTATATATTCAGGGGGCAGCGGGAGAATTGTTTAAAGAGCAGGCCTGGACGGTTACTTTTTCATTGTTGTCGTCTTTATTTGTAGCCATATTGTTTATTCCGATGTTGTCTTCCCGGTTTATCAAACAGGGAAGTAAGGATATAAAATCGGTAAAAATCAAAGGATTCGGAATTTTTATCGGTAAATTGCTGAAGCATCGTTATGCCGTTGTACTGGGGGCCTTGATATTGATGATTGCGGCATATATGACATTGCCTTTGATCGGTATGGAATTTATGCCGAAAGCCGAGTCGAGGGAGTTCAATGTAAAATTGACCTTGGAGACGGGTACCCGTTTAAAAAGTACGGACTATGCAGCTTCTTCTATTGAGGAGATGATCCGGGACCTGGGCGGAGAGAATCTGGAATGGATGTATACGCTGGTCGGCCCTTCGAATACGGATATCGAAGCCGGAACCAAAGCCAAAGAAGAGCATCAGGCGGAAATCAAAGTTATGCTCCGGAAAAATTCAACCATCGATGCGGATTATCTGATAACGGCTCTCGGACAAAATGCCGATATGCCGGAAGATGTCGAATTGACTTATGAAAAGGAACAGTCTGCTTTGCAGAGTGCTTTGGGGACAGAAGGGGCTCCTTTGGTCATTGAGATAAAAGGAGAGGAGATAGAAGTGCTGGAGCAACTGTGTGCGGATGTAAAGGCACGGATTTCGGATATAGCAGGGCTTTATGATATCGAAACTTCGATGGAAAAGGGAGCGCCGGAAGTCAATGTCAATATCGACCGCTTGCGGAGTGGTATTTATGGGGTGGATGTTGCCTCTGTTTCCCAACAGGTGCAGGAAAAACTGAATGGAAAAGCTGCCGGTAACTATGAATCGCAGGGAGAACCGGTAGATATCGAAATCCGGGTACCTGAAATTTCATTGGCAGATTTACAGAACGTAGAAATTCGTCAGGGAGATAAAAAATACCGTTTGGGAGAAATTGCCGAAGTGAGTGTGACGACGGCTCCCAAAGAAATTGCCCGTAATAATCAGAATCGGATCGGAAGAGTAACGGCTTTGCTGGCGAAGGACTATTCGTTGGGAAGGGTCACTCCGGAGGTGAATGCCCGTTTGGATGAGGTGGAATTCCCGGCGAAATATTCGGCAAAGATTACGGGAGAGGAGGAAAAGAGAGCTGAATCTTTCAATGGATTGGGTTTCGCTTTGCTTTTATCCATTATTTTGGTATATATGGTAATGGCCTCGCAATTTGAATCGTTGCGGCATCCTTTTACGATTTTACTGACTATTCCTTTAGCCGGGGTCGGAAGTATCCTGGCGTTCCTGCTGACAGGACAGACATTGAATATGATGGCTTTTATCGGAATCATCATGCTGGCGGGAATAGCGGTAAACAGTTCTATTATTCTGGTCGACCGGATAAATCAGTTGAAAGAGCAGGGAATGGAGCTGACAGAGGCAATTATGGCCGCAGCCCAGCAGCGTATACGACCGATTATCATGACGGGGCTTACGACGATTTTAGCTCTGTTGCCGATGTGTTTCGGATTCGGGGAGGGAGCTTCTTTGCGTTCTCCGATGGCGTTGGCTGTTATCGGTGGTTTGGTTACGGCGACCATATTGACATTGATCGTTATTCCTTGTGTGTATTATATTTTTGACCGGAAAGTCAAAAAATAATTTTTGATTTTTGACTTTAATGAAATGGATAAACTGATTAAACGTCGTGTTTTGATTTCAATGCTTTTCATCGGTTTAACGCTGATGGGGTATTTTTCCTATAGCTATCTGCCTATGGAACTCTACCCGAATGCTGAATTGCCGATGCTGAGTGTAAATATTACGACAACGAATGAACTTGATCCGAAGTATATCGAGAGTCAGGCTGCTATTCCGGTAGAAGGTGTGATAAGTGCCCTGGAAGGGGTTGAGAAGATCGAAACCCAGATTTCCACCCGGAATGCCCGGATTACGGTTACGTTCGTGAAAAGTACTGATATCAAGTATGCTTACCTGAAATTGGAAGAAAAGATCAAGGCGATTACGGCAAATATACCTGACGAATTCAGAATTTCGGTAAACAAAGCTCCGACCGGGATGGTGAATTCTCAGTTTATGACTTTATTTGTCTTAAGTGATGAGGATGTCGACTATGTACGCAGTGTCACTGATGCAGATATTGCTCCGATATTGGAAAATATCGATGGGGTGGCCGCCGTGTCGGTTATGGGAGGACGCCAGAAAAGCATCGAAATTATTATTGATCAGGACAAGTGTGATGCTTTAAAGTTGACTACTTCTCAAATCAGTTCGCTCATTAGCCGGAATATGGCAGAAAAAACCTTTGCCGGTCCGGCTTATGAAAATAACAGGCGTTATTTTGTCAATGTAACGGCAGAGTATTTGAAAACGGAAGACCTGGGGAATATTGTCGTTGCCCAGGGACCGGTGTTGCTGAAGGATATCGCTGAAATCCGCTTCGGAATTAAAGAGGAAGAATCTTACTCCCGGGTGAACGGCAAGGAGGTGATAACCTGTATTGTCGCGAAATCTCCACAAGTCAATGTTATCGAGTTGTCGGAGCGGGTCAGAGCGGAGATCGGTAAACTAAATGCGGAATTAGAGACGAAAGGAGTCAGTATAAAGATCGATACGGATGTGGCGGAGACCATGAATGAGAATATCGATACGATTGTCAATCTGGGTTTGACGGGTGCAATCCTGGCGATTTTTATTCTTTATCTTTTCTTGCGGAATTTGAGGATTGTAACGATTATTGCTTTCGCGATCCCGATTTCGGTTTTTTCTTCTTTCTATTTCTTTTATTTGAGCGGGATAACGATCAATACGCTTACGTTGACGGGAATTGCTCTGGCGGTCGGGATGTTACTCGATAACTCTGTCGTCGTCATGGAGAATATATTCCGTTTGCGGGGGATTGGTGTGTCTGCTGAGGAAGCATCAGTGAGGGGGACGAAAGAAGTATGGAAGGCAATTCTGGCGGCGACTTTGACGACAATTACCGTTTTTCTGCCTTTTGTGTTTGCCGACAATTACATGATCAAGCTGATCGGTGAGCATGTGGGTGTATCTATTGTGGCGACACTGACTATTTCTCTGGTCGTGGCTTTGTTGCTGGTTCCTATGGCAGTGAATTATTTTATGACCAGAAAGGATCATCCCGTTAATTTCAGTTCCCTTTCTATTTACAGCCGGCCGGTGCAGGTTTATATCGCTATTTTAAAATATTGTCTGCGTAAACCGGCGCAGATCGTTATCGGGTCGATTCTTGCATTGATCATAACAATTGTGTTGTCACTGACATTGACGCTCAATACATTGAAAGAAGTGGAGTCGGATACTTTCGAGGTGTATATTACTTCTCCGACGGGGTATACGCTTGGCCGTACCGACGATATGATCCGCCGTTATGAGGAGGAATTGCTCGGAGTGCCTGAAATTGAACAGATTACTTCCAAAATATATGCAGAAGATGCCAATGTCAGTATTAAGCTGAAAAAGGATTTTAAAAATATCGATCAGAAATCGCTGAATGAGGTCAAGAGTATGGTGTTGGATAAGGCCCGGCGATTACGGATCTGGAACATCAGTCTGGAAGCCCGGAGTAGCAGCCAGAATTTCCAGGGTGGTGGAGGAAGTGCCATTATGGGTGGTGGGGAAGAACTGCTCAAATTGATGGGAATGGGAAATCAGACGGAGAAGATTATCATCAAAGGACAGGATTTTGAGAAAATGGAGAATCTTGCTGAATATGTGGAATATCAATTGCAGGATCTGGAAAATATTAATTATGCCTGGGTAAATACTTCACGGGGGAAGCCGGAAGCCCGTATTCAGTTCGACCAGTATCTGATGGGGATCTATGACGTGACACCCAATAATGTGGTGACGGAATTGGTGAATTTTGCTCCTGAGAATACGACTCAAATCAAATATAAGGCCGGAGATGAGGAATATGATATCATCATTAAAGACAAAGAATTTGCAGAGGCGGATGAGGATGATAAACAAAAGCAGCGTAATTTGGATGAGCTGCGGGAAATGAAAGTCACGAATCAGAACAGTTCCCTGATTGATTTACGGAGTTTCAGCACGATTAATCTTACACGCGGACAAGGCAACATTACCCGGGTAAATCAGGATAAAGAGATCGAGGTCAGGTATAGTTTCGTTTCGGATGTCAATGAGTCGAAAGAGTTTTTGGAGGCCGCCCGGACCGAGATTGATGAGATGGTGCAGAAATTGGATATCCCGTCCGGTTTGGCTGTCGAAGTCGTGCATGAGGAAAACGAGACGGAGGAATTCACATTCCTGATTTTGGCCGCTTTCGTTATCATTTTTATGATTCTGGCTTCTGTTTTCGAATCGTTGAGTGCCCCTGTCGTATTGATGTTTGCCATACCCTTGGCGGCTATCGGTTCGTTACTGGCGTTATTGTTTACCAATAATTCGCTGATGAATGCGAATGTAATGATCGGTTTTATTATCCTGATCGGTATTGTGGTAAACAACAGTATTATTCTGATCGATTATACCTCTTTACTGAGGCGGCAAGGAAACCGGAAATTACGGGCGTTGTTGCTGGCGGGTATTTCCCGTTTGAGGCCGATTTTAATTACAGCAATTACGACGATTGTGGCTATGGTGCCGTTAGCGATGGGGAAAGGTGAGTTTGTCGCCGGGTTAGGTGCTCCTTTTGCTATTACGGTGATCGGCGGATTGACAATGAGTACTTTGTTGACATTGGTAATTATTCCTACCTTATATTCCGGGTTGGAGGATGCGTTAAGACGTCTCCGCACCCAGAGTCTTACCATGAAAATTCTGCAATTGACATTATTGTTGGTTGCTGTGATATGTATTATGGTGTTCTCCGATTCCTTACTGTGGCGGATTGCTTATCTGATAGGGGCTGTCATTCTGGTGCCGGGAGTGACCTGGTTTATGGAAGGGAGTCTGCGCCGGGCCAACAGCCATATTATTCCGGAAGACCGGGAAATTACAATTCAGGTACGGAATCTGGTAAAAATTTATGGACGTCCCTCTGAATTTAAGCGTGAATGGCTATCCGGGCAGCGGATTCGGGAACGGCTTGGGCTGAAAGAAGAATACCGGAATTGGAAAGATTTACGGCTTTTGTTCTGGCTTGTGCCGTTGGCAGTATTCTTTTTTTATTTTGTGTATTATTACCAGGAAAATACATTCTGGGGAATGTTGTTTGCTATTCTGACATGGCTGTTGTTTATTCGCCTTCTCAGAATAGGACAAGAATTCCTGATGTTCCGTAACCGGCGTTTTCTGGGACGGATTGTGCGGGTGACCAGATTTGTATTGTATTATTTTTCTCCTTTTGTGACCGTTATATGGGCTATATTCAGATTCCATAGCGGAGGCGGTCCGGTTATGCTGGGCATGTTGTGGTATGCCGGTATTCTGGTGAAATATCTCTCAGATCGTATTCATAAGTATAATATCAATATCGATTTGATAGACGGGAGTTTCCGGGTTTTGCGGAAAAGTTTTTACCGTATGGCTACCAAGGTGCCGGTGATCGGTTACCGCAAAAAACCTTTTAAGGCTTTGAATGCCGTGTCTTTGGATATTCACACCGGTATGTTCGGTTTGTTGGGGCCGAATGGGGCCGGCAAGACGACGTTGATGCGTATTATTTGCGGTGTATTCGAGCAGAGTTACGGTAAAATATTTATCAACGGCATAGATACACAGGAGAAACGGGAAGAATTACAGGGATTGATCGGGTATCTGCCACAGGAGTTCGGTACCTATGAAAATCTGACTTCCTGGCAATTTCTGGAATACCAGGCATTGTTGAAAGGTATTTATGAAAAGGAAACACGGGTACGACGGATCAGGGAAGTACTTGAGGCTGTACACATGTATGAAAATAAGGACAAAAAAATCGGGGGCTTCTCCGGCGGTATGAAACAGCGTATCGGTATAGCACAGACACTGCTTAATCTGCCACGTATTTTAGTCGTCGATGAACCGACAGCCGGTCTGGACCCGAGAGAACGTATCCGTTTCCGGAATTTGTTGGTAGAACTGTCCCGCAACCGGATTGTAATATTCTCTACTCATATTATTGAGGATATTGCCAGTTCCTGTAATCAGGTCGGTGTTATTAACAAGGGATCGTTGAAATATCACGGGACACCTTCGGAAATGGTCGGTATTGCCAAAGACGTGACCTGGGTATTTGAAGTTTCGCTGGAAAAATTTGCTCAATTACCACCGGAATTGTTGATCGTACATCATATCCGTATGGGCGAAAGTATCCGGGTAAGATGTCTTTCAGAAACCCAGCCTGTCCCGAATGCTGTCCGGACAAACCCTGTATTGGAAGATTCTTATTTGTGGCTGTTGAGAGGGGTAAAACTGGCAAATAATGAACAGATTATTACACAATAAACGATTGAAGCTAAAGGCGCTTTCCGGTGGCCTTTGGCTTTTTAGACTTTAGACATTGATATGAAACAATTTTTCGATACCTTATTACGCTTGTCGCATTACAATGTAAAGATCGTATTTGGGAATAAGTTTATTTATTTTGTATTGAGTGCTGTCGCTTTTTTTATCCTGACGGTGATCCTCAATCTGGTTTCCGATTCCGAAATTACGGAGAGTACGGGGTATAATATGTTGCTGGTGCCTTCTGTCCTGTTGATATTTTATCCGATGTGTTTCGGGATTCAGAATGATCAGGATGCCAAGATTATCGAAATTATTTTCGGAATACCGAATTATCGCTATAAAGTGTGGTTGTTCCGTTTGCTGATCGCTTATGTCATTTGTTTCGCCATTACACTGGGGTTGTCGCTGCTTACGGATTGGCTGTTGGTGGAAGTAGCACCGGTAGAGCTTACGCTTCAGGTTTTAGTACCGGCTTTTTTTATCGGTACACTTTGTTTTATGCTTAGTACGATTATTAAAAACGGAAACGGTACGGCGGTCGTTATTATTATTATCGGCTTGATATTTTTTATTATGCGCAATACCTTAGGAGCCAGTAAATGGAATGTTTTTCTGAATCCTTTCGATCTGCCTTTGGATAAAAATCCTGCTGTTTTTTACAGTATTGTGTTGAGTAACCGTATTATTTTGTTGATAGCTTCTGTAATATGTCTGTTGACAGGACTTTACCAAACACAAAACCGGGAACGATTTATTTGATTATTTAACTCCGGTACGACCGAGCTTTTCGTTCAGACGGGCCCGGATGCGGTTGATGGCATTTTTCTTTTTAATCCAGGTCAGAATTTCCTCTCCGTTACCGTTGTTTTGGAGTTCTAAGATTTTATTGTCGGCTTGCCGGGTCATTATTTCTACCCGTCGCATTTTGTAATTATCTACAATCTTAGGGAGTAACTCGGAAAAAAGACGTTCTTCTTTGACAACGCTGCTTTCCTTCTCCGTCCACATTTTGCTTAATTCGTAAGGTTCGCTGAGGATGTCGGCAGCGATGCTGCTGATGGCAGGATCAGTATGACCGATGAAAAATTTAGCCGGAATAAAGCCGGGTGTCTTATAATGAGCCCGATATTCTTTTTGAATTTCACAGAAGCCGGGATTAAACATTTCGAGTTCGTCTTCTCCGAGTTCTTCGATGATGTATTCGCCGACACTGACAGAGTAGGTGCCGTTATCCCGTTTTTCTTCGTATAACTCCTGGTTGCCGAATAACAGCAGGTAACGTATCAGTACACTTTCTTCGGTTTCGCAAAGTTTTTCCGTACTGTATACCGGAGGTGTTTTTTCCTGGGATTGAACCGGATGTGTTTGCTGATGCCGGACAATATGTTGGTGTGCGGCATCTGCGTTTTTACCTGTACGTATACGGGCGATTTCATTGTATAAAACGGTCTCTTCCACCTGCATGAGGGTCGCCGTTTCACGTACATATACCGAGCGGGTGATGCTGTCGGGTATGAGCGATATGCTGCGCACGATTTCCGTAATCAGACGGGCTTTTTCGATAGGATCATTACCGGCCTGATCCAGCAACAGCTTTGTTTTGAAGCTGATAAAATCCGTTTCATGATTTGTGATGTATTCCGATAATTCCTGGGGGGTACGCGATTGGGAGAAAGAATCGGGGTCTTCGCCGTCAGGGAGTAACAATACCCTTACATTTAATCCTTCTTCAAGCACGAGATCGATTCCCCGGAGAGAAGCTTTTATACCGGCAGCGTCCCCGTCGTAAATGATCGTAACGTTTGGGGTAAGACGGCGGATCAGCCGTATTTGTTCGACTGTCAGAGATGTTCCGGAAGAGGCTACCGTGTTCTCGATGCCTTTTTTATGAAAAGAAATAACGTCCAGATAGCCTTCTACCAGGTAACAACGATTGTGTTGAACAATACTTTTTTTGGCAAAATAGATACCGTATAAAGTGCGGCTTTTGTGATATATTTCCGATTCGGGCGAATTGAGGTATTTGGCGCTTTTTTTGTCGTTCGTCATGATACGGCCGCCGAAAGCGATGATTTTTCCGGCGATATCCCGTATCGGAAAGATAACACGTGCCCGGAACCGGTCGAATAGTCCTTTTTCGGATTCGATAGTCAAACCGGTTTTGACCAGGTACTCTTTTTTGTAACCTTTGGCGAGGGCTGCTTGGGTAAGACCATCCCACTTTTCGGGACAATAACCTAGGCCGAATTTCTCGATTGTCTGTGCGTCCAGGCCTCTTTTGTGCAGATACCCCAAACCTACCGATTTACCTTCGTCTGTATGTAATAATTGATCGACAAAAAATTCTTCAGCAAAGTTTGTGACGATAAGCATACTCTCCCGTTCACTTTTTTCTTTCTTTTCCTCTTCGCTGAGCTCTTTTTCTTCAATGGTGATATTATAGCGGGCTGCCAGGTAACGAAGGGCTTCCACATAAGACATCTGTTCGTGTTCCATGATGAAATTAACGGCATTTCCGCCTTTCCCGCATCCGAAACATTTGTATATCCCTTTGGAGGGAGAAACGGTGAATGAACCGGTTTTTTCGTTATGAAAGGGACAACAACCGACATAGTTTACACCTCTTTTTTTGAGGCTGACGAAGTCGGAAACAACCTCGTAAATGTCGGCAGCATCGAAAATCTTTTGTATGGTGGCCTGATCGATCATGGCGCAAAGATAAAATATAAAACGTTTATATAGGCAGAATGAAAGCTGGTATAAGTCTTTTTTAATAAAAAAACGGAGTCGGAGACTCCGCTTTAGGGGTTTGTCAACAATCTCACAGGTAACTGTTGATAAGTTGATCAGTTCCTTTCGATCCGGATTTCCTGATGAATAGCTTCCCCATTATCCAGTAATCCTTCTACGGTTATGGTATAAGTTGAAGGCAGGTCGGCCGTAAAAAATGAAACGATAGCTTTGCCGGTACTGTCCGGAATAACGATCGGTTGCCAGTAAACGGTCGACCGGTAATCGGTTTCAGAGGAAGCCAGGACAGCCGGATCGTCGTAATCCGGCATGTAAAACTCTGCCGGGATAAGGCAACCGATTGGTCGGAAACGACAATAGCCGGGTCCTGCACTTTGACCGGTGGTCCCGAATTTGGTGTTGATAAGGATGACTCCGTTTATCCCGCTCATGCCCCACATGCTGAGTCGTCCTCCGTCTTTGATCACTCCGATGTTATTGACATTTTCGGGAATGATATTGGCAATAAAGGCTTCGTCCATTTCTATGCCGTCGACAATAAATAAAGGGCTCCCGCCACCCCGTATGGAAACTTTTTGATTACTGACAAATACCCCGGGAAGCCGCATAAGCATTTGGTAGATATTATTCATGCTTTCTTTGGGTAAATCTTCTTCTTTCAACAGGTAATCTGCTAATTCCGTGTAATTACCCGTTTCCTGCCATTCTTCCTGTTTTTTACGGGATCCTTTCACGACAGCTTCCTCAAGCATATAGACTTTGATGCCGTCTTGCATATAATAGTTGTCTTTGAAATTGTCCAGAAAGTTATCTTTAGAAGTGGATTCGAAGGCATATTTCCGGGGAAAGAAGATGTGTGATTCGGGAAAGACAGGCTCTTCGACTGTTACTTTTACGGATTTACCGCCGGATTCCTTATAGCCGCGTACCAGAAATAATGTCGTGTCCGGATATTCGAATCCCCGGATCAGAAATTTTCCGTTCTCATCTGCTTTGACATCTCCGAATGTCATTAAAGAAGGAACGAATACGCGCAATAAAGCATTGGGCATCGGCTTGTCGTTTGTATTGGTGATTTGTCCCCGGATTTGCTGTTCCAGTTCGACCGGGTATTCGGGAGGTAACACTTTTCCTTTTTGTTGTATGAGTTCTTCCACATCGAAACGTGTCCAGCCATGGGTAAGCATCAACAGGTCGGTTTCTTCCGGCCTTGCATAAGCATAGCTACCGGGTGATTCGATATAGCCTTTCAGGTCGGAATGCAATAACAGATAGCTGACGATATTTTCCGAACTACTGTCCCGGGCAACCTGACTGTCATTGGTGACAGAGATCGAAAAACTGCTTTCGGTAAATGTTGCTGCCGAGGGAACCAATTGCAGGGAAAGTTGTACTTTTTCCCTCCGTTCGTATATTTTTTTATCGGAGAGAATCGTCAGACGATTGGCAGCTTTCGGTTTTATAAAACAAAGGCGCTGACTGAAAACCCTGCCTTCCGTATTCATCAGTAAACAATGCAGGATGCCTCCCGGCAGGCTTTGGGTATCCATAGTACCGATGAATCCCGGTTTTACCGGGAAAGTGGTAATCAGTTGTCCCCGTAGGTGTAACACCAGATAAAGAGGGAGTGTATCTGAATCGATGGCTTTCTCTACCGATAACCGGATGGTATGTTCGTCCTGGTGTTTTAAAGATAAGGTATAACCTTTTGCCTGGGGAACCGGAAGGTCGATTTTTTTCTCCTGTCCCCCGGGACCCGTTGCCAGGGCATAGTATCTTTCTCCGTTTTTGGGAAACAGGGAAAAAATTCCCATTCCCAGATGTGTCGTGTTGAAAGCTCCTACCGGTTTATTTTTACTGTTGTATATAAATCCTCCGGTTTCAACGGATATTCCGTTGTTGCCGACAGCTTTAAAAGCGATAACTTGCCGTATTCCTGCCAGCAGGCTTCCTCCTTCCGGAAAGAATTGCAGGCTAAAATCCGGAGATTGCAAGGGTAGATATACTTCTGTTTTATATTTGCGGGGTTTATCGTTGGCAAAAGAAAGTTCTATCCGGTCGATACTGTCCCGGCCGGCATAGTCGAATTTTAATTCTCCTTTGTCATTACTGCGGATAAAAGGGTTTTTTACTATTTTACTGCCGTGGAAGAGAGTCGTTTGAAAGTGTTGGCCGGAACAGAGGGTTCCGTTGCCGTTCATCAATGTTAATGTCGTTGTAATCCTGTCGTTACTGTCTGTTTGCTGGTTTGTATGTATGTGCAGATGGTCTGCGGCAGGTAAAATACGTATGTATTTCCGGAAGAAAAAGTCTTCACTGCTGTTTTGCATCCAACGGGAGTAAGCCTGTAAAGCGTAATTCCCCGGGTTTAAATCGAGGGGGAGCTCGATATTGCCGAAAAAGCAGGAATCGGCGAGTCTTATCTGTATTCGTTTACATACTTTATTTCCCTGGTCGATGAGTTCTACATATACATATCGGCTAAGCCGGCTGGGTACGTGGGTAACGGCGTCTGCCAGATAAGCTCTCAGCCAGATTTGCTCACCCGGTGTATAAACCGATTTGTCCGTATGCAGATAGATTTTTTCTTGAGCTGACTGTTCATTGTACCGGGTGAAACAGTGTTGCAGCTTTTCTTCGAATGCATTATCCGTTTGTCCCTGACAGATGGAGGATAGTAAAATAAAGAAAACAATGGAAAATCGTTTCATAGGTGTTGCTTTTCTGGTTTTGGCTATTCCGGTATTTAAGACAGGAACCGGAATTGTTTTTAATTATTCCGGCTCCTGTTATTCGGTTTACCAACTGACTGCGGTTTGCTTACCATCAGCTGCTATGGCATAAACTTCGGTTTTGTCGTTGATAAGATTTAATTTCAATTGTCCGGAAGGAAGAAGTATCTGGTCGAGATAACGGTCTCCGTTGGTGCTGGTATTGTAAATCTCGTAAGCGACGATATTACTCCAACCTGTTAAAGTAATGGTAGAACCGTTTAGGGAGGCGGTACCTGTTTTAACGGGTTGAGGATTTTTGTATAAAGCGATGTTATCATCACGCAGGTATTCGATGGCCAGTGGCGTTTTCAGATTCATGGCTTCGATTTCCGCTTTCACCCGGTCGATCATTTCCGGCGTCACGGTCAGTTGCCGTTGCGCATAGTCGTCGATGGTTTTATCGACCGGTGTCAGAAAGCCCCAACGCTCAAAAAATTTCAATAGGTTGTAGCCCGATTTTTGGCAAGCCATTTTGACGAAGTTAATTTGAGCTTCACCGTCTGTCGGTGTAATTGCGGCTTCGTCTATCCGTACCTGTTCGTACATGTCGGGATAAAATCCGCTTTTCCCTAATACCTTTGCATTGTATAATTGCAATTGCCAGAATGGGATCAATTGTACGAATACGTCGTTTCCTCCGTCACCGTCAGATGTACAGAAAGGATAATCGTGGCATAACAGGGTTCTGAAACCGGTTGCATACCGGTCGTCTTCAATCTGCCGGGACCTGTTGCCGAATGTCGTTTGTACGTGCAGGGACATGATGTTGTTTGTCACTTCCGTCATGCCGATCCATTTCATCCCGATACCGGTTTGATGTACGTGGCCTACTTCATGGGCCGGTCCCCAGATGGCCGTACTTCTGAATTTCGCAGGATTCAAAATTTCGTCGAGAGTTCCCGGTGCATAGGCTGTCCGGAAATTTGTAGCATACATATAAGTACTTTCCTCATAGTCGACGACGAAAGAAATGCGGTTTTTTTGTATCCGGTTGTATTTGTATAATCCGAGTAATTGATGTTCTAATAGTACGAGCGAATCGTAAAGTTCAACCAGACGTTGTCCTTTTTCAGGACAGGCCGAGCGGAATTTGCTTACCGGAAAACACATGTGGGTGTATTTACCCAAAACGTCGAAATGTTTGTCCTGCGCATTGTTTATCAGTGTTCTGTAATCTGTGTCGGAATGGCGGGTGGCATCGAAGAAACCGTTTACTTTACCGGTAGCGAAGTGCACGTTTACCGGTTGGGTACCGTTGTTGTGATACATCAAATATACCAATCCGCTTTTATTCATTTTCAGTTTGTTGGCTCCTTCGGTAAGCATGTAGTCGGAACTCGATCCGTATCCGTTGTTCCAGTCGATTACCCGGACGGAAAGATCGCTGCCGTGGGTGTCTCCGACCAGGACGACCAGTTCTTCACCGGATTTGACCGAGATTCCCGTCGGATTATCGAGTAAGGTAAATGTATTGGTTTTTAAATCTTCATCCTGGCTGGGATAGGGATAAGGTTTATAGCTGGCGATACGGAATTCTTTCGGGTATTCTCCGGCAAACATATATTTGGCAATGTTCCGGTAGAATTCGTTTTCCATCGTACAAATTTGTTCATAAGTAACTCCGGCTTTCAACTCCGAGCAGGAAGCGTCGGTGAAAATATCGGTAATGGAATTGTTCGGATTTTTTCGATAAAACTCCATTTCGGCACAGGATACGAATCCGTTACCGTCGCCGTCTCCCGATAATACTTGAAATTTGATAGCCCGGGGATGGATAAGCGGCTCGGTGAACGTAATGCGGCTCGGTGAACCTTTACCGTTAAAATCGAATGTCCCCTGATGAGGTTTATAGTCTGTGTCTCCTTTGGTTTTAATGTAAAGCCGGAATTCTTTTATCGGACCGTTTTTACTGCCGTCGCTGCGCGGGTAATAAATCAGGTAATCTATTTGTTCTGCGTCGGTGAAGAAATACTCCAAATCGATCGGGAAATAGTTTGGTTTTGAGTTGTCATAAGCCGAATGGTAGAGGGTTGATGTGTTGCCGTCGAAGCTTCGTTCTATTTCTTCTCCGGGTTGAAAGCTGGAAGCTTTTCCCGCGTTGACCGTTATTTTTAGATCCGATCCGATGTCTTCCGGATCAGAGGGAGAATATACGCTGTCTAAAGCGGATTGTGTCACAGTGATAACCGCATTCTGGTTTTTTTCTCCATTGAGGGTTATAATGGCCTCCCGGGGTGTCAGGGCTGTATAGGCCGTAACGTGGAAAGCCAAACGGATGTTTCCGTTTGTAAGAGTATCCCGGCGTTCGATGGAAGTCAGCCATTCTTCTTCCTCGTTATCTTCGAATGTGATCTCTGTGGTGAAAGGTACATTGGCCGTTACGGGTATGTAAAGTGTCGACGTATCTTCCGAAACGCGGTAGGAGGTTTGTTCCGGGATTAAGGCCGGAGTCTGTCCCAATTGGATAATCCGTAATGTTTTTTGAAAGGTTCCGGCATGTATGATCAGTTGGTCTGTGTTCGGATCACTGTTTTTATTCGTTTCGGTTGTGATATAAATGTTGTTTTGTTTGGCATTCCAGGTTGCGGTAAACCATTCGGCCGTATATTCCAGTTCTATATCCTGATTGGTAGATACCGGAATAACGGTGTTACCTCCTCCGGTATTGAATCTGACCGTATCGGAGGTCCATTTTATTTCGAAATAAGGTTCTTTGTCTACTTTATCGTCTTTACAGGCAAATAGAGCGAGTGCGAAAATGATGAATAGAAATTGCTTCATAAGGCAAAAGGATAAATGAAAATTACAGGTTAAAAATATAATTCAAATTTTTAATTTGTTTAGATGCAGCCAATGGATTTTGATTTTAAAAAGAACAGGAGTGTCGGGAAAATTTCCCCGGTACACCCCTGTTCCTGTATTTAAATTTTAAACCGAATAGAAATTACAGTGCAGTTGTTTCCCCGGTTTCCGGATCGTAAATATCGGCTCCCAATATGGTCGCTTTAATTTCCGATATGGCAAAAAAGGCTCTTCCGGTATGGACAAGCCACAAGTACCGGAAAGGTGTTTGCGAAATAAAGTTGGGAGAAGTGTACCATGTCGTTGCCGTCGATACCATATTACTTAAGCTTGTAATTTTTACGGCATTTTCCGATTCGGGCGAATAATCCGTATTTATGCTTCCCCAGGTAGCTCCTGTTGGATCGCTGCTTAACCAATTCGAGTAGTCGAAAGATATACTGCCGTATACGTCGAAGTTCAGGGGTACGTCACCGGCATTACGGGTGGCATAGGCGAAGTTACAACCATATACTTCTTTACCCAGGTCAATCACCAGATAATGCGGCTGTCCCGGATCGTAAAAATAACCTCCGTTTTTGTCTATGCATCCGCCGCTCCAGGAAGAATGGAAAAAGTTGTTACTGGCAACAACTCCGTCGAGCAGATTTGTCAAAGCTCCTTCGCTGGACTCCTGGGCATTGGTAAATAATTGGTCTATGGTTAAGTTTACAGCTTCTGAGTTTCCGTTTAATACGGCTATTTTCGATGCTGCATCGGATTGTGCATCTACCGTGTAAACCGTACCTGCCGTTTCTTTTTCATTGAACGTTTGCAGCGTGTAAGTTATATTTCCGTATCTTTTCAACAGGTTGTCGATAACCAACGAATCGTTATACCGACTTATCAGTTTGGCAAAATGTTCTTTTGATTCCGGATTGACGTAAGTTACCTTGACATACATTAAGTTTGTATCGGCAGGTAAGTCCCAGTAGAGCGTTACGGAGCCCGCTCCCGGAACTGCTTCTATGTTTGCGATTTCCGAGGGTGTCGGGATGGAGGTATCATCGTCCGAACAACTGTAGAAGCCGAAAACACAAGCGAGTAATGAAATTATAAACAGTTTTTTCATAATATCCTGTATTTCTGTTATTTGTTTGTTCCAACTTTTAATTAAGTCTATGACTCATTAAATTTTAGATTTTGATTCTGCTTTTGCGATAAGAGTTGTTATCAACCCGTACCGACTATTAATATCCCGGATTCTGTACGATTACACCTTCTACTTTGTCGATTTCGGTACTCGGAATCGGCATCAGGAAATGAGCCGGAATTTCAAAGTTACGCGCAAAAGATAATGTTTTTACCTGGAAGAAGCCGGCATCTGTCGATTCTGAAACATTCAGTCCTTTGGGACTTTCATTCAGGAATTGGTCGGCAATACCCCAACGGCGCAGATCCCAGAAACGTTGATTTTCCAGATATAGCTCGATGGTACGTTCACGGCGTACAATTTCACGCATACCGTCCACAGTATTGTAATTCCAACCGTTACTGTTGATTTTATCCGCAGCCCAGGATACCTCGATTTTATCCAGACCTGCCCGGTTGCGTACTTTGTCGATATAAATACGGGCGGTAGCAAGATCCGGATTGGGTTGTTCGATCAATGCCTCGGCATAGTTCAAATACAGCTCGGCCAAACGGATAACCGGCCAGGGATAACCTGTCGGAATGGCTAATGATGTATTGCTGTAAGCCGGAGATACTCCTTTTTTATTCAGATAACCACCGGGAGAATAGTTGTTGGAACGTCCCTGTATACCGCAATTGTCTTGTGAGCGATATTGAGTGATCATCTGTCCCCCTTCGGCACGGGCGATTTCATAATATCCGTTGTGGAAAGAAATCCAGGAATAGAATCGGGGTTCCCGGCTGACATTCAGGTTCATCGTTACACCGTCTACTTTGTTCGTGATATGATATTCTTTGTAACCGTAACGGTTGTTGTAATCGTAGTTTTTATCCTGGTCGATCGGGAGTCCGTTTTCGGTATAGAAATATTCGACCATCCGTAATGTGGGACATATGCCGTTAAAACTGGCTTCAGCCTCTGTATACCAGGGGGTTGATTTGTTTTGTAAATCGTAATAGCCTTCCATCCGGGTATCGGCCCATAATACTTCGTTGGAATTCTGTGCATTGATGAAATTCAGACGCAGACTGCGCTCGGTGTGATCCGTCGGTTTTTGATATACACTGGTGCTGGATGCATCTTCATACAGTATGTATCCTTCTCCTTCGGCCCAATCGATGGCTTCTTTTGCTGCTTTTGCTGCTGCTTCCCATTTCTTACCGTCGTACGTCTGGCTGATCAGGTTTTCCCCTTTAGAGTTTTTCAAATTGGCGTAAAAGCCTCTCTGGTCTCCGTTAAATAAAGGAGATGCTGCATACAAACGCAGTCTGGAACGTAATGCCTTAGCCGCAACACTGGTTGCCCGTCCGTAGGCTGTACTGTAACGCAGGGGAGGCAGATCTTTGGCTGCTTCGAGGTACATGCTGTCTACCCATTCCACGCATCTGTCGTAAGTAGCACGTTCCGGCCATTCACTGGCACTGGAGGTAATGGCATAATTCCGTTCCATCAAAGTGGTCGGACCGTAACATTTCATCAGCAGATGGTGATAATAAGCAATCAAGAATTTAGCTTCGGCTTTGTAGGATTTCAGGTTTTCTGCTGTCATGCGGGGTACTCCGTCGATGTTCTCCAATAACAGGTAACATTGGCGAATGCCTAAATACAGTTTGTCCCAATAGGAAATAACCGGATTACTGGCTGTATAGTTGCCCTTCGGAAAGTTGGCAAATGTTTCGTGGTCAAAGGCTGTAATTACTTCGTCGGCCGTCATAAAGTCTAAACTTTCAACTCCGGAATTGAGTTTCGGGATGTAGGAGTAGCACGAATATAAATAACGTTCGGCTGCTTTGGAGTTCTCGAATGCATCCTCTTCGGTAGCAACTTCATCCGGCATAATGTCCAGATAATTACAGGCGCCGAAAGAGAACAGAACCGATAATATGATAATGAATTTAATAGATTTCATAGGTCAATCTCTTTATTTGTTATTAATAGTCATCTGGAAACCGACGTTGAACACCCGTTGTGTCGGATATTTCAATCCGGAACCGCCTCCCATTTCAGGATCCCAATGTTTAAATTTGGAAAATGTCAACAGGTTGTTGCCGCTGGCATAAATACGCATTGATTTGTAAGTATATCCGATTTCGACACTTTTCAGTTTAAGGAAATTACCGTTACGTAACCAATAGTTGGAGTTTACCGTATTGTTGGCGTGTTCCTGTTTACTTAAACGCGGATATTTGGCATAGATATTCTGGTTGTTTTCGCTCCAGTAATCGTCGGCAACGAATTTGAGCACGTTCCGGCTGTCTGAAGTTCCGAACGGATGGAAGCCCGACATAAAGAAAGAGGTTTTGGCAACTCCCTGGAAGAAAAATGAGAAATCGAATCCTTTGTATTGGAAAGAAGGTCCGAAACCGTAAACAATTTCCGGAATAGAGGGATTTCCCATAAATTGTTGGTCGTTACTGGTAATCTGGTTGTCATATCTTCCGTTTGCATCAGCCTGGTCGATATATTTGATGTCACCGCCGCGTACATTTCCAGAAATCAATTGTTTCGGGCTGCGGGCAACTTCTGCATCGTCGATAAATAAACGGTCGGCAACATATCCCCGCAGACTGTTTATCGAATGTCCGACTCTGGATAAGTTCGGATATTGCTTATAGGGAGCCTCGTTGTATACTTTTACGGTATTGTGTGCGTATGTGAACGTACCTTTTAATTGCATTGAAAGACCGTTGGCAAATGCATGCTGATAGTCGATAGAAAAATCAAGACCTTCATTATTTACTTTACCCAGGTTACCGTAAATGTCCGTATTTCCTGTTCCCAAGAAGGTCGGAACGGTTTGCAGCTTCATAAAGATACCTTCCCGGTTTTCCCGGAATACATCGAGAACCAGGTTTACTTTTCCGAATAATTGGATGTCGACTCCGATATTGGTTTTATATCCTGTTTCCCAGGTGATGTCTTTGTTGCCGTAGCGGCTGTATACCGGACCGGATAATGCATAGCCTCCGTCGTAACCGGTAGCATATCCCGCACCGTATAAATTGACCTGAGATTGATACATAAAGCGCACAGGGTTACCCGCATCGTCATAGGTTTGGTCGTTACCCACTTTACCGTAGGAACCTCTTAATTTCAGGTGAGAAATTACTTTGGGGTTCCAGAAACTTTCTTCACTGATTACATAGCCCAATGCAACCGAAGGGAAGAAACCGAAACGATGGCCTTTGGCAAAATTCTCGGAACCGTTGTAACCGAAGTTGAATTCCACCAGGTAGCGGTTGTCGAACGCATAAGTAGCACGTCCCGCAATACCTTGTTTCCTTTTGGGAAGGGAGTTGATAAATGTATCGGGTGCATTGGTGTTGTATTCTTCCTGATTGTAAAGGATCATACCGGAAACATTGTGTACTCCTCCGAAAGTCCGGTCGTAGTTGACCATCCCCTGAATATACCATTTACGATCTCCGCTGGTTCCCCAGCCGTATTCTAAGGTCGTATTCTGTTCCGTGCCGACCATTTCCAGATCATAATCATAGGTACCGTCTGTATTTTTCCAGTAGTTTTTAATCTGGTATTGGTTATAACCGGCTCCACGGTAGGAGGTGGTCGAAGACCAGTTTTTAAAGGAAATCATAGCACTGGCTTTTAATCCTTTGGTTACAAAGTCTAACTTTTGATCAACAGCAAGGGTTGCCAATACGGTACTTTGGAAATTGTCCTTGTAGCCGCTGGTCATCATCGCCATGGGGTTACGGATACCTGAATTGTAACGTCCTCCGCTTCTACCTCCCCACCGAATATGGTCTACCGTCGGATCATTCGGGAATGTAATCGGGAAATCTACCGGATTCGCTTCCATAACGATACCGAAGATGTCGTTTGTATTTGCATTCGGACCGTGATAGTCGCGCAATTGAGTATTTAATTTCAATGATATTTTCGTTGTCGGAGATACGTTTACATTCAGGTTGTTTTGGAATACGTAACGCCAGATGTCGATGTTATTATCGAATGAAAAACCGTAATCTTTACAACGGTCTTTGATCATACCGGTTTCGTGATCGACTGAAACGCTCATGAAATAGTCCAGGCGTTTGCTACCGCCCCGGATGTTGAAATTGACTTTTTCATTGATTGCCAGGTCTTTGAACATTTCGTTATACCAATTGACATTGGGATAAACATAAGAATCACGTCCTTCCAGGGTACCGGCAATTTTATCATCGGAATAAAGCACCTCACCGGTATTCCGGTTTGTTACGGCTTCGTTGTACATTTGCATGTATCTGCTCCCGCTTACGAATTTCGGAATTTTGGTCGGAGTTGCGAATGAAGTTTCGACACGGAAATTAATGATCGGTTTATCCAGGTCACGACCGGATTTTGTCGTTACAATCATGACACCGTTAGCTCCTCGGGAACCGTAAAGAGCTGTTGCGGTAGCGTCTTTCAGGATAGAAAAGCTTTCGATGACTTCCGGATCGATGGCATTCAGGTCGCCGGTAGAAACTTCAACTCCGTCTACGACAATCAAAGGTGTTGTAGAGCCACCGAATGTAGAGATACCCCGGATCCAGAAATTAGCACCGTCAGCTCCCGGTTCACCGCTACGTTGTACGGCAATTACACCTGCCATACGTCCGGCAAAACTGGTAGATAAATTAGCGGAAGGAACCTTCAGTTCGGAAGGCTGGATCGTTTGTACAGAACCGACCACCGACTCTTTCTTCTGTGTACCGTAACCGACAACGACAACTTCTTCCAATGCTTCTGAATCTTCATACAAAACAATGGTCAAGAATTTTTGGCCGCCTACTTTTACTTCCTGTGTCTTCATTCCGACAAAAGAAATTTTTAAGGTAGCATCGATGGGTACATCCAATTCAAAAAGACCGTCCAGGTCTGTTGCTGCACCGAGGGTCGGATTGTCTTTAACTACGACCGAAACACCGGGGATCGACTCTCCTTTGGAGTCCTGAACGATACCCCTTACTTTCTGTGTCTGAGCATTTGCCGCTATTCCCGAAAGGAGGAAAAGCAAACAACACACACTTATTTTGCTAAGAACAGCGAAACGGTGTGAGGGCTTCGAGATTAAATTTGGTAATTTCATAATGTGACTTAAAATGTTAATTAATGAATAGCACCTAACAACTTCTTTCCAATTTCTGTTTTTGATAATGATTATATTGTTTGTGTGAATAAATTCTTTCGTTTATCCCCCCCTTTTTTAGGGTGATTTAATTGTAATAGTTTGATAATTTGTGTTTTAGTTTAAAAATGATACCTGCTTACCAGGCATG